>CAZNVW010000059.1:0-13739 GCA_964576595.1 uncultured Verrucomicrobiales bacterium | reverse complement strand
CCCCTACTCATCTTCAAAACGCGCCGACTTGCGCAGCCACCGTCCCCCGCTGAACATGGAGGAAATCGTCCCATCCCGGTCCACATTCCCCGCCAAAACACTCAGATAAACATGAATCGTCACAAAGAGCAGGAAACACCACATGCCAACCAGGTGAATCAGTCGGATGTAAGGAATGCCCACCCAGTCATTCAACGGCATAAACCATTTATAAAACCACTGCGTCGGCTCATACAGGGCATACAGCGCGAACCCCGTCACCACCATGACCGAAAAGAGCACATATACGCCCGTGTACGTCCATTGCTGGAGAGGATTGTGCCCGATATAGCGAGGCCCGTCGTAACTGCGGGCGCACATATAATCCACTGCGGTACGGAACAAATCCACCCACCTCTTCTTCTGAACAGGAAACAGGGAGGCGAATGTCTGATACTTGTTTGACGCGAAAAAGAAACAGGAAAACCTGAGAACGAGAATGGCTACCAGCACCCACGCCAATCCATAATGAACAAAACGAATCATCCCGAACTGGAACCCGCTGGTCTGATCGCCCGTTTTAAGAAACCATCCCTCGGCAATACAAATCCCCGTCGCCGCCAACCCGACCACACAAAGTACCCAGCACCAGTGCAATATCCTCAACTGCCAGTCCCACACCATAAAATAGCGGAAATCGGCTCGAGCCTCCTGCACATTGGTCACATGCCTCATGGCAAACAGGGGAACGACACCTTGAAACTCCCAGCTCCCCTGCTCCTTGCGAATGGCCACCCCCACCGGCCTGTACCCGTGACGGGCATGCTTCTCAAAACGGTCAAAAAGAATCTCCCGCTCCTCCTTCGGCAGAGCGCACAAATCCATCAGGGCGGAAGCATCGCCGCGAGCCACCTCCAGACAATCCCCCGTTTCCTCCGACTTGACCCAGGCAGTACTATACTTGCGCTCGTCGGATGGAGGCGTCCACGACCCCGCCCGCTGCGCATAAGGCAGCTCCTCCGTCTGCACGCGGGCAGCCCGTACAAGAGCAATATCCCCCGGATCATCTCCCCCGTTGCAGGACGCGGCGGCGGCAAGCTGCAACACCTCATCCGTGTCAGCTCCATAAAAGGGAATCGCCGTCTGGACAATCAAATCCACATGACCTACTGATAAACGCTCTTTCACGGATCTTCCCGGGTTGAAATTTCACGTCCCTTGTCGTCAAACAAATGAACGGCGCAGGACTGACAGGGATCGTAACTGTGCACCGTACGCAACGCCTCGACCGGTCGGGCCGGATCAACAAGCGGATGCTGCCCCGTATGAGCGAGTGAATACTCATAGGGCCCCATCTGCCCCCCGGCGTCGCGTCCGGAACTATTCCACGTACTAGGCACAACACACTGATAATTAGTCGTCATACCATTCTCTATCCTGACCCAGTGACTCAGACTGCCTCGCGGAGCCTCGACCCAGCCGACGCCCTTGCAGGCCTCGGGCCAGGTAGCAGGCTCCCACTTGTCGGGATTGAATGTCGTCGTATCTCCCGCCTTGATCCGGGCGACAAACTGATCAAACTGCCTGACCATATTATCCACCGTAATCACGGCATCCAAAGCGCGCCCGTAAATGCGCCCCATCGTAGAATTCATCAACCCGTTGTCGCGCGGCACCGCCAGCCTGTCAAAAGCCTCATTGACACGCTCAACAACAGAGGGCACCCCCTGCGCGTAACCAAGCATCATGCGGGCATTTGGCCCGACCGCCATCGCGCGGCCATCATAGCGGGGAGCCTTGGCCCAAGTATATTCGGGCCTGTCCGACAACCACTTGTAGGGCGGAGTCGGGCCCGTATAATGCGCCTTTGTCTCCCCGTCATAAGGAGCCAGCCCCACATCGTCCCCCTGACTATACGTGTACCACGCACTCGTGACAAACTCCATGATCTTGCCCTGATCAAACGCGTGAACCGTCTTGTAGTCCCCATCCAGAAGCACGCCGGGCTTGATCTCTCCCTTCCCGGCGGGAGCGCCTGCATTAATCTCTCCCGGATCTCCGGTACAAAACAAATTGGGATTGGACGCTCCAATATGGAAATAATCCTTGTAAAACCCCGCAATAGCCACCACATCGGGATAGTACACCTTGTGAATGAAACTGTGGCAAGTCTCTATCAGCTGCTTTAACTGACTGATGGAAAACTGATTAATCGCCTGATCATTATTCGGATTGATCGCGCAGGCCATCCCGCCGACAAGGAAATTGGGATGGGGATTCTTGCCGCCGAAAATCGTATGAATCTTGATCATGTCCCGCTGCCAGGTCAGAGCCTGCAAATAATGCGCCACAGCCATCAAATTGACGGCCGGGGGCAACTTGTAGGCGGGGTGCCCCCAGTAACCATTCGTAAAAATGGAGTACTGCCCGTATTCTACAGACTCCTTGAGCTTCCTCTGCACCCCGGCAAAATACTCGACAGAAGACAACGGCCAGTCGGACAGCCCCTGGGCTATCCTGGCCGTCTCGGCGGGATCCGCCTTCAACGCAGACACAACATCCACCCAGTCCAGAGCCTGCAACTGATAAAAATGAATCACATGATCCTGTATCCCCAGCGCGCCGCTGACCAGATCGCGAATCAACTGGGCCTGCACGGGAACTGGATACTTGAGCGCGTCCTCAACAGCAGCCAGCGCGGCAATAGCGTGCGTCCCCGTACAAACACCGCAAATACGCTCGACAAAAGCCCACACATCCCGGGGATCCCGGTTCCCGGCAATCACCTCTATCCCGCGATACTGTGTCGTACTCACCCAGGCATTATTAATGACGCCGTCACCGGCCTCCATCTCGACGCGCAAGTGCCCCTCGATACGAGTAACGGGATCAATAACCACGCGCCGGGACTCGGGAACATTGGCAGAAGTCGTATTTTCCATAAAAATCAGTAAGTCAAAAAATAAAAACGGTCATACCTCGGGCTCGCGATCCTCGCTCCCGGGCTTGTCTCCATAGGCAGGAAGAGACACATTGCCCTCCTCCTTCATATTCTGGTGATGATAATGAATCGCCGAGCCGACCACATGAGCGGCCAGAGCCACCCCGGTCGCAGCCATGGCGGCCACTCCCAGCGTATTTGCGGAAGCCTCTATACCAAAACCCTTTACATTGGGCAGCTCCTTGTAAAAAGGCGACATCGCATCAAAAAAATGCAACTCCGTACAACCAATACAAGGATGCCCCGACTGAATCGGAAAACTGACGCCGCCATTCCACTTGATAATAGGACAGGGAGAAAACGTATTCGGCCCCTTGCACCCCATCTTGTACAAACAATAACACTCGCGGGCCGAATGATCGTCAAACACATCCACAAACTGCCCGGCATCAAAATGGGCGCGCCGGGGGCAATTATTATGTATGCGCTGACCATAAGCCATCAGGGGGCGATTCTGCCCATCGCACGGAGGCGCCTGCTCGAAAGTCAGCAAATACAAAATAACCGCCGTAATCACGTCGCCGATCGGAGGACACCCCGGAACATTGATAACGGGCCTGTCCGTCAAAATATCCTGCACGCCGACCGCTCCGGTCGGATTGGGACGAGCCGCCTGAATAGAACCGTAATAAGCGCAGGACCCCACAGCCAAAACATAAGTCGCATTCTCCGCCGCGCGCCGCAGAACAGTCTCCGCCGTCTCTCCCCCTATCGTACAATACACCCCGCCGTCGGCCAGAGGAACAGAACCATTGACAACAAGAATATGAGGCTGCTTCACTGCATCCTCCAGAGCACGATTCGCCGCCTCTCCGGCAGCGGCCATCAACAACTCATTATAAGGCATCGACACCACAGACAACACCAAATTGCCGATCTCCTCATTATAACTGCGTATCGTACTCTCCAGACACCCCGTACACTCCTGAAGCTGAAGCCAGATAACCACCGGACGCCTTATCGCGGAAATCCTGTCGGCCACCGCCTGGGCGGCCTCAGCCCCTCCCTCAGTCACGGAAGCAATACCCATCAGGGAAATAAGCCCCAGACACCACTTATTGAACTCCCGGCGGGAAACCCCGCGCCGCTCCATATGCTCGCCCAGCGTCTCTCCGGCTTGCCAGCGGGAAAAATCACCACCCAGTGCCTCGGAAGAACTCTCCCCGGGCGAAGAAAAAAATTTCTGATCCATAACCGAATAAGGAAAGGAAAAGGATATTCCCACCAAAAGGCAAAAAGAACAACCCGTCCCACTTACTTTTTCTGTAATAATTTTAATCCGTCCTGTCAAATCGTTTTGTGACGCAATTATCCAACATTTTTCTGTATCATCAGTACACAAAAATGTTAGAACCCGCCTCTGTAAAAGAGCCCATTAATACGCAAAATGGTCATTATTTACCCGTTACCTCGTCCTTTTCTTCTCATAAAAAGAATCTGTCACCCTCAAACCATACTCTTTAATATTGAGAATTCGCCCTGAAAACAGCGATCCAACAATGAACATTACTGAAAAAGACCTGATTGCCGCAGAAGCCCTGCTGGAAAAAGTACCCATGGAACTCATCGACGCCGTCCGGCTGGCCATAGACGCCATGGATGAATGCGGAGGCAGGCGCAAAAGCCTCCGCAGAGTCCGGCTCGGAATACGACTGGGAGCGGAAGCTCTCAAAAAATGCGAAAAAACCGTTACCTTTGAAACAGCGGTCAAAGCCTGCCTCGAAGCCAAAAAACACCTCCGCCCCCGCTCCCTGAGCGACATCAAACAAATGATGAACCGGCTCATGAGAGAAAACGAAGGAATGGCAGAAATGCAGCTCCGGGCCATAAACAGTGAACAATGCCGCAAATTTCTGGACAAAGCCTTCATTACCACTCGCCAGAAATTCAAGGCAAAAGCCATCCTCAGCGGCGTCTTCGCCACAGCGGAACGGCGCGGCTGGTGCGGCGGAAACCCCATCCGGCTCCTGGAATCCCCCGTTATCAAAGAACAGGAAATCCACGCACTCTCCCTGAAAGACGTACGCCGGCTCCTGGATGTCGCAGGCACGGCCTACGACGGAGCCTGCCGGGCGGCCGTCGGCCTGATGCTCTTTGCCGGCATACGCCCCACCGAAGTAGAAAGACTCACCTGGGGCAACCTCAACCTGACTGAAAACATCATCTCCCTGCGCCCGCGTCACACAAAAACGGGAGGCACAAGACACGTCACCATCCTGCCTGTCCTGAAACGCTGGCTGGACCCCTGCTTGAAACCCGCCAAAAAAGAAACAGACCCCATCTGCCCCAAAGCCTGGAGAAAAAAATGGAACGACATCCGCCAGTCCGCCGGATGGGAGCCCAAACGCTCACATAAAAACAAAAAGAAACCCCTGCCCCGCCGAAAAAGCCTCCAACTCAAAGCGGCGGCCCAGAACCAGCCGGTCTCTCCCACCGTCTCCCGTATCTGGCAGCAGGACTGCCTGCGCCATACATACGCCAGCTACCACGCCAAACACTTCAAAGACTACTCAGTCCTCCAGGCGGAAATGGGCCATGGCACCCTGCAACTGTTGCGTACGCGTTACCTGAACATGGACGGCATCTCCAGCAAAGACGCCGAAAGCTTCTGGAATATGGACTTCCCCCCCGCAGCTGCCCATTGATCTCTCCCCTCCCCGAACGGCAGGCTTGGCATCTGCCTGCACCCCGGTCAAAGATCGGAATCAATGCCAAGCCTGCTGGTCGAAAACAAATTCCTGCTCTTGTGATAAATCTCCCACAAAAGAGACAACACAAGACCAAGAAGCACCACGCGCCAAGCCACCTCAAACGGATAACTCGTCACCTGACGCTCAACCCCGAGACAATGACATGACAGGGACAAACCCCGTATCCAACCCTGAACAAAAATCACCACAAAACTGAAACACATACACGTGGCCAGCAACACGGCGGGAACATAAAAACGCCTCAACAAAAAACACACGCCAATAACCAGCTCGCAGGCAATCCCCGTATAAGCAATCCACTCCTCCCAGGAAACCGGAAACAATGAAAAACGGGCAATATCCTCTATAAACGGATCCAGACGAAACAACTTGCGCACCCCCACAAACAGAAAGAATGCACCGAGAAGTAAACGCAAAATACTGAAAAAAACGTATTTATGCTCAAATCTCACATTAATCGCCATACCTGCTGTATTCAATCACATCTCCCCCGCCCCCGCAAGCCCTACCGAAAAACAGAATCATATTCCATTTTGGACTGGACACGCACTGGTGGGAAGCGTATGAATCGTCCCGCACTCCCAACGCGCAGTTAGCTCAGGGGTAGAGCACATGCTTCACACGCATGGGGTCACTGGTTCGAACCCAGTACTGCGTACCATCTTCATAAACGCCTCGGAATCAATCATTCCGAGGCGTTTTTCTTTCCCAAAACTGCTCAACTAGCACCCATACTAGCACCTTGTTTTTCCTGATTCACCCTTGTTTCTGGTTGTCCAGTTCGCTTGACAAGTTGCTTTCCTTTGGCGTTCTTCTTCGCTGATAACTTCCCTGCACGAACGTGCTTTGGATCGGCTTTCAACCAATCTAATCCCCATTTGCGAAGTAAATCCCTTATCTTGGAACTTCTCTTTGATGGGAAAAAAATCCAATGAGCACTATGCCGCAAAACAGAAGATTTTACTTCTTCCAACTGTTTCATCGGAGAAAGGTTGGATAATCCGACATCCTTCTGATAGGGAAATTTTTGTAGCCATAACTCGCAAAACATTTTTTTCGTAATAGGCTTTCTCTGAATCACAATATCTTGAAAATGAGTATGTATTAACTCAGAAAGTATGCATTTTATAGCATGCCATTCCGCTTCTTTCTGATCAATGTTCTCGGATAAAGCGTATTTATAATCTTCTTCTGCCGGAGAGTCATTTTGTCCTCTCAAAGGGGTATCAAAGGCATTCCCATCATCCTCACCGAGAAGAGCAAGCCTCCTATATTGACGGATTTTATCTTCAGATAATCGTCCCAAATATCTGCATACTTTCCTCAAATGAATTAGATTTTCAAGCTGACTTTCAATCTCTATATCTGACTTCCAACGAACGGTCGAAAAAAATTGTTTCTCAGTCTCGACCTTTTGAGTCGCAGACATAGTCAATGAAGCCTTTCCTACTGCAATAATAGGAGTGCATGCCTTTGCTACTTTTGAAAAATTTCCATTTACAAGATCTGTAGCAAACATGGAATGAACCAGATTTTTCTTATCCATTATTCTCTCACGAAGTAAAGATTCTTCTTCTGTTTCCGGAGTCTCTCGATTCTCAGAAGCAGTCAGAATTTCTCGGATTTCTTCCAAAGAAATAATTGTCAAAATTTCCTTCACCAAGGGAAGTAAGACACCTCTTTGATCAAAGAGAGATGCTCCTTTTTTCCCTCTATTGGCTACCACATTTTGTACTGGCAAGTAAGAATCAAATAATCTCCATGCTGGGACTTCATATTCCAAGGACAAGACCTTCTTCCCATCATGTCGGCAAGAAATGTATGTGGTCCGTTTCACTCGACGCTCCTTTACAAGCCGGACTGTCATGCTCAAAGGTAATCTATCTCCAGATTCCATAGTTAATGAACCTTATCACAACAGGGAATGGTGGCAATTATCAATTTAGAACAATATTCCACGTTATCTATATAAACTGTTTATTATAATTGTTTTGTATAAAATAATCATTTCAAAATATTGTGCTATGCAAAGCCCAGTTATAATTTTTCCTTCGGACCATGTAAAACACTCCCATGTCCATTAAAAACGACATACACAAAAGGAGTGTTAACACTTCTGAAATAGACTGGGCAACAGTACCTCAGGTTCTGTCCCTTGGCCTTATCGGACGAACGACACTCTATCGGCTCATGCAACAAGGCGAGGTCAAATCCCGTCTCGTGAAAACGAGCAAATACGCCGTCAGTGGACGACGATTAATCCATGTCCCATCGTTTCTAGAGTTCATAGAACGATCAGAGGAAGGAATCTCAGAAAACAACAAAACAAATAAACCATCAACACAACATGAAGAATAACCATTCCGCATCATCTCATCAGTCTTTCCGTGATGGCCTTTTTTCGGGCCAAACAGACAGAATAGCAGACATCTCCTCTGCACTCTGCGACAAAGCACAAAACCTCGGCAGTTGCCTTGGTATTCCATTCATCCCGCAGATCACCATCGACAAGCTAGAAGTCGTCATCGCCCTTCGATTCCCGGTTATCCGGGGTACCGAAGATATCTACGAACACATGAAGTCCCTTGCGCATAAAGCCAGTGGTTGCCGAACCTATGACCCCACTCGCAGTCTCCTTCACGGAGAAACTACCCCGAGAGGATTTCATGAAGACTTGGAACCGCCAAGGAACCCGGCATTCAAAAGAGTCCGCAAAGCCAAAACCTCCATGCACATTCAATGTCGCAAGCAGGACCGTAGCTTCTCTCCGTTGGTTCGGCCCATGCTGCCTCGACAGTTTGCCGGGCTCTGGCCTACTAATAGCAAAACAAAACTGCCTCCATCTCTCCATACTTGTCGGCGCATCCAACTGGATTGGGTTGAAGAGATTCCCGTTGACAAGATCTTCACACCCCGCACTTACCTGGAAGCTGTCTTCATCCTCGATTTGAATGTCAACAGAGCTTTGGCTCATCATCCATTCCTGACGCAACCAAGCCTCAGAGATGAACAGATAATGACAGCGTTCTTTCCTAATCCGAAAGTAAAGCTATCTACTGTCGACAATTTCTGCGATCCAAAACTTCCTCAGGCAGCCATCATTCAGGCCTTGGAAAATACGATCCATGTCCAGATGTCCGTACTATATGCCGATCTAGTGCGAGCTCTTGCTGAAGTCCCGGATTTTCCTCTCAGCAAAGTTCCCCCCTCTACATGGCAGCAAGCTTTCAGCTGGTCAAAGCTATCTTCCTTGGAAGTCAACCGGCATCTCGAAGTTGATGATGCGCCACGTACCGCCCGAGCCATGGAATTACCTTTCCATGCATCTATTCGAAATTATCGAACTCGGTACCATGCCCTGATGGAGGAAGGCATTTCCCGCCACCCAGCTTTTGATCATGAACCTATGTCCATTGGCGGCATCCTAAGGCAGGGGAGCAAAGGAAAGAGGAGTCCCAGTGTTGCGGCCAAAATCTATCCGAAAGGGATGTGTCTCATTCGTATGGAACTGCGTTTCTGCGGATACGAGGGACTCTGCTGTGATATGCCCAAAGATTTATCGCGAAGCATTACGGCATCACTTCCGGAAGGCCTTGTCGATGTCATCCTGAGAGTCTGTTTTTATTCACAACGCTCTTTTGACAGGCTTCTCCTTAAGATGCCGATGATCAAGACACCCAATATAGAACAACTTGCATCCTTCTGCCAACAGCTTCGGGCAGAATGCTCTGAGAGCGAAGACAAGGACATTCTTGAACGCATTATTTCAAGGGTAGTGTCTCGTTTCGCTCTGGACATGACTCTAATCGACGATCCAGGAATGAATACCATGTTACGTCGACTGACGAACAGAGGCTTATTCATTCGCAAAGGGAGCACTGCCGCTCCCCGGTACTTCCCTAAATTCAATAATAATCCCCATCAGGACAACCAATCAAACTAACATGAACACCACCACCTTATCCAACTCATCGATCTCATCCATGGACAATACCCACATTGCGGATTCGCAAAAATTACCCCAAGCCAGGCGCCTGAATTTGTATAGCCAAAAACACAAAATCCATTACTGCCTGGACTCTCCTTGCAAAAAAGGAATCTGGTTTTCTCTTGAAGATCTTCATAAGGCACTCGAACCTGAAGGCATATTTCTTGATGAATGGGATTTCTTCCGTCTGTTCTACGGTGAATGGACATATGGTTCATTGGAAAATAGTTGTTTACCGCGTGATAAAAATTATGTGCCAATTGTTTCTTACAATCGGGCAAGAGAAATTTTCAGGCGGAAATTCATCCAAAAGCGCATCAGGAATTTAAACCCGAAGTATGATCCCTATCAGAAACTAAAAGATATTTCTGACGACATCGTTTGCAAACTCAAGGACACAGAACTTCCTGACAGCTGTAGATCGTATCGTTTGGACACCTCAAGTTCGGGGCTTCCTATATTTTGCTACCAACAACTTGGTACTTCAGAATGGTGGGTTGAAAGCGATTTTATCTTTCAAACGTGTGTCAAAAATATGACGCCATCTGAATTTTGCACAAAATTTGGAATACTGGGATGCAGATCTAGCAGGAAGAAAATATTACTTCATTTCCAGTCACTTATTTCGATGTTAAGTAGTATAGAGCTATATTCCGAGGAAGCCTACATGGCATTAGATCAGCTGAGACGGAGAATGGATTTTCTAATACATAATCATATCACAGCACCGTAACATTCATCTCCTCCCCCGGAAGGCAAAGCCTTCCGGGGCAAGCAGCGAGCATGCGAATCAATGGTTCAATGCTACGATACGGATCACATAGCCACAGCAGAGCGAAGCGAAGGCGGTGGCATGAGGGCGCAAGGAGCAAGGCGAAGCCGGTTGAACCGATGGAGAGGCGGCTCGCTGCGCCTGAATAGGCTGGATTCACGAACTCAGTCAATTTGTCTTCGGAAGGGCCTTTGTATTTCTAAATATGCCATATATATGAAACATATTTCTTGTTTTTGTTGCTTTTATGAAACATATCTCTCTCATGAAAACCACATCCCCATTGCCGGGGCCAGTGAAAGCGGCACTCAAGAAGCTGGGAGCAGACATCAGCGATGCCCGCAAGAGGAGACGTATTCCTACGACTCTTATGGCAGAACGTGCTTTCATCTCCCGGGCAACTCTGGGACGACTTGAAAAAGGTGATCCCAGCGTATCCTTGGGTAACTATGCCGCCGTCCTGTTCGTACTGGGGCTGACCGATAGGCTCAAAAATCTTGTCGATGCCAATAATGATCCCGTAGGCAGAGCTCTTGAAGAAGAACGCTTGCCCAAACGTATCCACCTTCCCAAGAACCCATGAGTGATACTCCCATCGACGTCTTCATTGACCTGCCTTCCTCCCCGGGGCCAGTACAAGCAGTCAGGCGGTGGTCGCACTTTCGCAAAGGCCGGGAATCAGCTTCCTTCGAGTACAACAAGGAATGGCTCGCAAATCCATACAGATTTGCGCTGGAACCACTCCTGCCCCTCTCTGACGGTACCTTTCATACCACTCCCGGGCACAGTGTATTCGGAGCAATTGGCGATTCCACTCCTGACAGGTGGGGGCCCTTCTGATGCGGCGAGCCGAACTGGCACGAGCACGAACAGCCAATGAACGCCCCCATACGCTCTCAGAACTGGACTACCTTCTCATGGTGAATGACGAGTCAAGGCAGGGAGCGCTGCGCTTTTCACAGGATGGCGGGCAATCGTTCTGCGCCCCTCCGGGTACGACGCCAATTCCACCTCTGGTCAACCTGTCCCGTCTGCTGCATGCTGCTGATCACTTCTGCCGGGATGATGAAAATGCCGAAGACCTGCGGCTACTCCTCGCTCCCGGTTCTTCCCTTGGTGGAGCTCGTCCGAAGGCATCGGTAAAAGATAAGAAGGGGAATCTATGCATTGCCAAGTTTCCCCGGCACGATGATGAATACAACGTCGTTGCATGGGAAGCCGTCGCCTTGTCTCTAGCCTTCAAAGCCGGACTTCAAATCCCGGGCTTCGAACTGGAAAAAATAGCTGACAAGGATGTCCTGATCGTCTGGCGTTTTGATCGCACCCAGGAACAGCGAAGAATCGCGTACCTGTCGGCCATGAGCATGCTGGGAGCCCGGGATAACGAACAGCACAGTACCTCGAAATCGTGGATGCCATACGCCAGTATGGCGCTGCTGCGCCCAGACAAGACTTGCGCCAGCTATGGCAACGGATTGCTTTCAGCATCATGATTTCCAACACGGATGACCATCTTCGGAATCACGGGTTCCTTCAGACCGGAGGAACAGGCTGGTCTCTATCGCCGCTGTTCGACGTGAACCCGACTCCCATGGATATACGCCCCCGCTACCTCAACACAGCCATTGACTGGAAAGACACATCTGCATCTCTGGATGTCCTCCGCAGTATCGCCCCCGAATGCGGTATCAAATCTGCTGAAACGAATGACCTATTGAAACCGATTTCCCGGGCTGTCAGTCAGTGGCGGCAGGCGGCAGAAGTATTCGGAATCGGCAAACAGGAGCAGGAACGCATGGCGTCTGCCTTCGAACATAAAGACGGTTATGCTGCGGTATTGACGTGAGAGCTCCTCCTTATTTCACTCCCTCAGATAACCTCCAGACTTCAATCCTCCCCCTGAGTATCCACAGCTCCCTTCAACTCCCCGCCCGGGCCATAATACTGAACTCCCGTGTCCGTCTTCGACCTGACGATGTCTACGCCGCTTCCGATATACAAAATCCGGGCGGTTGAATCATACGTGAGGATAAGCTCTCCGTTCGGGCCTTTGATGTCGACGCCTCCCTGGTAGGCAGAGATCTTGTCGCCTCCCCCGCCGCCAATCTCGATTTCCTTGAGCTGCTCGGCCACATAGTCGACCACCTGGGCAGTTGTCGGCACGTTGCCCTTGTTCTCATCCATCGTAGTGGCGAGAGTCACGAGTCCGGCTTTCTCTTTCGTTGCAGAGCCTATCCCGAGAGTTTTCAGTACGTTTGCCAGCTCCCCGGGAGATAAGGACATGACCTTGTTGACCAGCAGGAACCGGGTGTCATTGGTCAGGTCGTCCCAGTTGGTTCCGAGTCTTGGTGACTTGCCCCATGCGCCGTTTGTGTATGTATAGACGCCGGTGCTGACCCATGTGATCTGACCCTCCGTTCCCTCGGAAGTGGGGCCGGATGGTGTGCCGGGTGCAATGGTGATGAAACCTGCCGATAGCGTGCTCCACGGGATGCGTGCTGTGTCCTTGTTGCCGACGACAGCGACAAATGTGTAGTCTGCCGTTACTGTGGCAGTTGATACGGGGAGGTTCCGCATCAGGACGAGGGGGATGTTGGGGTCTGGGGGCATGGTCTTTAATGAAATCACACGTTGGCAGGTACTGATGGTACTCCCGAACAGGGAAGCATTCCTGCCATACGCCGGAAGCAAAGCTTCCGGCGTATGGCAAGGACGGATACACCGTCCTTGTGGGGATGGTTCTCGGTTCGGGGGAACCATCGGCACTTGTCATATTCCAGTTCCACTCTGCTTCACAGGGATGCAAATCCGGAATCGGAAACCTGAATATCCCTATGACAGCTAAAAAACAGCCCGACTTCATGATGAAGAAGAGCTGCTGAATGAAGGCATTCATTTACATTTGCCTTCCAGTGCCCTGACAATAGCCTGGGCACCTCGTTTGTACACGGTCACGGCCAACAGCTCTCCGTCACGGAAGACGGCCCAGAAGCGGGTGCCCTTGTACTTTTCAATCGTCAGCATCAGGCAAGTCCTCCTTTCCTGGGTGATGGTATGAGCCGAGCTGGTGTCTCAGTACGGCACCGATATTGGCTTCATACATGTCCCGTGTGTGCTTGTTACAGGCTATGGCGTACAGGCAACGGGCATCAAGGATGTCGATGCCTTCACCACAGAGCCGGATGCAACTTTCGAGTGCGTCCAGTTCTGTTTCCGGAATCGGTGAGGTCAGCAGGATGCTTTCGTCTTCATCCAGTGATTCCTGCTGTTCTTCCGTCAGTTCCGGGA
>CAZNVW010000058.1:0-14087 GCA_964576595.1 uncultured Verrucomicrobiales bacterium | reverse complement strand
GGTTTCCGGTACCGAAAATGAAGGTTCGATTCCTTCCGGGCCTACCAATCAAATCCCCCGGTATTTACTTCCGGGGGATTTTTTTATGCCCGCTTCTCAAAAAAACGGGGCCTGATGTCAAGGAGGCCCGCCACAAAATTCTCCCGGCTATTTTAACGGAAACTTTCCTTTTATTAAAAAAGGGAAAAGAATTTACTTCATTTCCTCGTACAGGATATTGTAAAAAATACTTTATCTATTTACCCCCTGAAGGATTTATAGTCAGGCAGGCAAAGCCCGACGTAAGGCGGCACAGCTCCCTCTGCTCACCTACCGCCCCCGCCCCCTCCCCCTCCCCTGCCTTCACATACTCTTTCAAACCTTACATTATGAAGACATTCCCGCAAATACTTCTCCCGGCTCTGTCGCTCTTGCTCATAGCCGGCAACGCCCGCGCGCAGCAGCCATCCTCCGACTTTCCGGAATGGACTCCTTCCTCCGCCAATCGTGACGCCGCAAAAGTCGACTGGGCGAAGGCCGTGCCCCAAGTGATCCATCCGGACAAGAATCTGGTCAAATTATATAACGCGGCCTGGCAAATCACCGCGTCGCGCATACGTACCGGGGAATTTTCCCCCATAAAATTGCCCGCCTCCCCCTATCTGGACGAAAATGTCTATGACGATCAGATCTGGATATGGGACTCCGCCTTCATGGTTCTCTACTCCCGCTACGCTCCCTCCGTATTCCCGGGGCTGCAAACGCTGGACAATATCTACCACCCCATCCACAAACAGGCGGAGACCGGCCTGAAAGTCCACCTGTGCGACAATCCGCCCATACTCGCCTGGGCGGAGTACAGCAACTATGTCATGTCTGCGGATAAAAAGCGCATGGAGCAGGTAATGGACAAGGAGAATTTTCTGGAAAAGCACTTCGAGTTCTTCCAGACGGCCAAAAAAGGCAGTCACAAAAAAAACGCCAGCCCGCAAAGTATTGTCAGAGGCGTGGTACGCATCGCCCCCTCCGGTAAATTCATTGCGGAAGACGAGCCCGGCTACCGGGAAACAGATCCCTTTGCGGGGTTCACCTGGTCGCGCGGCGCCTCCGGCATGGACAATACCCCGCGCAATCCCGCGTCAGACCGGGATACGGATATCTTGTGGGTGGATGCCCTGGCCCAGCAGGCTTTTTCCGCCCTTTGCATCGCCCGTATCCACGAGAGCCGCGGCCAGACGGCAAAGCAGAAAAAATGGCTACAGACCTACCATGCGCTGAAGAAGATCGTCAATCAATATTACTGGGATGAAGAGGATGGTTTCTATTATGATCTGTCGCGCAAAACAGGCACCTTTTCAAAGGTAAAAACATGCGCCTCCTATTGGGTGATGATGGCGGAAATTCCCTCCCGTGAACAGGCCGCGCGAATGATCAAATACCTGCAGACCGATTCTGCCGGATTCAGCGAACTGGGCGGCAAATATCCCTTTGTATCGCTATCGCGCAAGCACCCCCTGTACAATCAGGAGACAGGCGACTACTGGAGAGGCGGCATCTGGATGCCTCTCGCCTACATGACCACAAAGTCACTGGAAAAATACGGCTATGACGATTTGGCCGATGAACTGGCGGGAAACATTATCCGGCAAATCCTGAATGTCTATCTTGCCGGATTTGACGGCAAGCATACCATCTGGGAATGTTACAGCCCCTCCCAGGACCGCCCCTCGACCGAGCATGGCAGGACGGCGCGGCCGGACTTTTGCGGGTGGTCCGCCCTGGGGCCCATCTCCATGTTCATAGAAAACGTCATGGGATTCCATAACATCAACGGCCTGAAAAAACGCATCGACTGGAACTTGAAAGCCAGCAACGGCACGCACGGCATCAAGAACCTGCGCTTCGCCAATATCACTACCGATATCGTGTATGACAGCGGCAGGAAAGAGGTGGATGTGAGAACAAACGCCCCCTACACCCTGGTCATCAATGGCGAGCAGTTCAAAATCACTCCGGTCGTCAAAAAAATAAAGCCCTCCGTTCTTAAATGAACCTCCCGCGGCTCTGCACTGGATCAGCCTGTAAACAATCCGCTGCGGAGCCGTCTTTTTGCATGAAGGAGACGCCTCTCCGCCTTTGCGTCATTTTCTGACTTACCTAAAAAAAAGATTGCCAAAAAGGGGGGCGAACCATCATGCTATCTTCAACCCGTTATATTACGATTATGGCTGATAAAACCGAAAAGACCAAAGGGAATGTTCCCGGTAAATTCTACGTCGACACGAACTGCATTGACTGCGATCTCTGCCGTGAAACCGCTCCCGCCAACTTTGGCCGCGATGACGACGAAGGCACCTCCTATGTGTTGAAGCAACCCGAGTCGCAGGAAGAAATTGAGAGCTGCGTGGAAGCCATGGAAGGCTGCCCCGTGGAAGCCATTGGCGACGACGGCGAATAAGACTCGCCTCCGTTCAAAAAACTTTCTTAAAAACACCCGGAGTTCCTTCTCCGGGTGTTTTTTTATTGTACGCTTCCCTACATGGCCTAATCTCTCTATCTCACCCTCATCGTCCGCCCCGTCCATGTCCCCCTCCCCAGGCCCGTCCGACACTCCCTCAAAGCCGCCCCAGACGCCTCTCTCCGATGCGCTCAGAGCGGCCCGCCAGCGGCACAGGAGAGAATACAAGTCGCCCGACAGGCTCGCCAGGGAGCAGGCTCTCGTTGACTGGCTCGAGGCCCCGCTCCCCATTGATGAGCACCGGGGGATCTGCCACATCAACGATACCCTGATAAAACTGCTCCCCAGGCTCAAACTGGAACAGGCGGGAGCCATACAAAAAGAACAGCTCATCGACGGCTGGAAACGCGCCGCAGGCGACTTCATCTCCAATAACGCGGAGCTTGTCAGCCTCAAAAACGGCGTTGCTCTCGTCAAGGTGCTACAGCCTACCCTGCGCTACCACCTCACCCAGTGGACCGCCCCCCTGCTGGAAAAGCTGAGGAAGGAATTCGGAGAAAAGGAAGTCGTCTCCATCAAATTCATTTTCGGCTGATCGGACTCAATCGGCATTTTCTCATTTAGGCGTTCGCTTTTTCCCGTATATGGGATATAGTCATCCGCATGAGTCAATTAGCCAGATCGATCATCGTTCGCTGCGCAGAACTGGGCGTCTCCGAATGGGTCATTTGCCCGGGAGCGCGAAATGTGGAATTGCTGAAGCATCTGTCAGCGGCGAACGGGTTGAGGCTCTGGCGTCACTTTGATGAAAGGGCGGCTGGCTTCTTCGCCCTGGGCCGCATACAGGCCACAGGCATGCCCGTCGCCATCGTCACGACCTCCGGCACCGCCGTCGCCGAGCTCCTGCCGGCCGTCATTGAGGCGCATTATCAGGGCCGCCCGCTAATCGTCGTCTCCGCCGACCGGGAGCCCGAGTTCCGGGGCACGGGAGCCCCCCAGGCGATCATACAGCCCGGCCTTTTCGGCGATTACGCGGCCCTCAGCCTCGACCTTGTCGAAGAAACGGCTCTGGCCGGACTGCCCGCCGCCGGTTCGCGCTTTCCCGACGCCCCCGTTCATCTGAATGTCTGCCTGCCCGAGCCCATACTGGACGCTCCCGTACACCCTCTTGATCTGGCGCCTATACAAGAGCTCCCTCCCTTGCCGTTCAAGGAAAATGTCGGCGAACTCGTCCGTTTCCTGAAAGACGATTGCTGGAAAGGCCTCGCCGTCCTGCTCGGCGGGCTTGAGCCGGAAGACCAGGACCCGACCCTCTGGCTGTTGAAGCAGCTCGGCGCACCCGTCCTCGCCGACGCTACCAGCGGCCTGAGAGAAGCGCTGGGCGAGCTCTCCCTGGATGACGGAGACCGGGTGCTGAAGCAAAACCCGCCCGCCTGCGTCCTGCGCATCGGAGACATCCCCACCGGGCGTTTCTGGCGCGATCTGGAGGATATGCCCTCCGTCAACGTCTTCTCGCTGACCAGGACGGGGTACTCCGGCCTGGCAAAGCGCCCCTCCCGGGTCATCAAGGGCGGCATGGAGCGCATCGTCCGGGCCATGGGAGATGTTTTCCCTGTGGAAGATACCCAGGATACGCTGGTCGCGGCCCGGAAACGGGGCGGCCTGATTGACGAGCTGATTTTTGCCTACCCCGAGAGCGAGCAGGCTCTGGTGCACCACTTTTCCCTCTATTCCTCTCTGGGAGATCTGATCTATCTCGGCAACAGCATGCCCGTCCGGGAGTGGAATCTGACCGCCCAAAAGCAGGTCGAGACGCCCAATGTCCGGGCCAACCGGGGCGCCAACGGCATCGACGGCCAGGTCGCCACCTTCCTCGGCGCGTCCGCCGACTGCGCAACGGCCTGGGCTCTTTTCGGAGACCTGACCGCCCTGTACGACTCCAATGCTCCGGCCCTGTCCGCCCAGCTGCCCTCCGGCAAGCGCATCGCCGCGGTCATCAACAACAACGGGGGCCGTATCTTCGACCGCCTCCCGGGAGGCCGTCAAATCGGAGAAGAGCTCCAAAAATGGCTCGTCCAGCCGCATGACTGGAAGCTGAAGCCGCTCGCCGAGCTGTGGAACGCCCATTACCGCGCCGTCCACAGCATAGACGATCTGGACTTTGAACCGGAAGAAGGCCTGACCCTGCTTGAAATCATCCCCGACGAGTCCCAGACCAGGGCCTTCTGGGAACGTTACTCCCGATAGCCCCCGCTGCCGCCATGTTCCAGGATCTCCTGAATCTGCTCACCTTCTATTCCCTCGTCCAGCTCCTGGGAATACTGGCGGCCATTCACGCGATCATGCACACAAGGACTCCCCAGGGAGCCATCGCCTGGGTATTCGCCCTTGTCTTCGTCCCCATCGTCTCCCTGCCCTTCTACCTCATCCTCGGGCGCAACAGATTCTCCGGTTACGTGGAAGCGCGCCGCTCCCGGACGGAAAGCCATGAAAAGGTGAGGAAGCTCACCAACGCCGTCGTCGACAAACTCTCCACCCATACCAGACGGGACGACACGCCCCGCAACGCCCTGCGCGAGTGTCTGGCCGATCTGGTCAATCTGCCGTTTACCTCCGGCAATGATCTCCAGCTCCTGATCGACGGCAGGGAAACCTTCGATACGCTTTTCCAGTCCATCAATTCGGCGAAAGAATTCATCCTTGTCGAATTTTTTATTATCAAGAATGACAGCCTGGGAGACGAGTTGCAAAAGCTCCTGCTGCAAAAGGCGGAGCAGGGCGTACACATCTACCTCATCTTTGACGAGATAGGCTCGCGCAAACTCCCCAACAGCTATCTCCGGGCCTTCCGCAACCATCCCAATATCACGATTACGCCCTTTGGCGGCAAACGCAAGTGGTTCTCCAACATCGTGCGGATCAACTTTAGAAACCACCGCAAGATTGTCGTGGTCGATGGGCGGGTGGGCCTGATCGGCGGCCTGAATGTCGGGAATGAATATCTGGGCCAGGGAACGCTCGGCGCCTGGCGGGATACGTTTTGCCGCATAACCGGCCCCGCCGTGCAATGTGTGCAGCTCGCCTTTCAGGAGGACTGGCACTGGGCGACGGGAAACGTGCTGGACATCCCCTGCGCGCCCCAGCCCGAGACGGCTGACAAGTCCATCCTGATCATGCCTACCGGCCCGGCGGATCAAATGGAGACGTGGCGTCTGGCCGTCATCGCACTGGCAAACGCCGCCCAAAACAGACTGTGGATCGCCTCGCCCTATTTCGTCCCCGGCTCGGGAGTGCTGGCAGCCCTGCAAGTAGCCGCGCTGCGGGGCGTGGATGTAAGAATACTGCTGCCCAACAAGGCGGACCACCTGCTCGTTTACGGCTCCTCATTTACCTTTTACCCCGAGACCCTGCCCTACGGCATCAGGATATACCGTTATCTGGACGGCTTTTTGCATGAAAAGGTCATGCTCATCGACGATGATCTTTCCGTCATCGGCACGGCCAATCTGGACAACCGCTCTCTCAAGCTCAATTTTGAAATCAATGCCCTGATTCACAACAGGGAAACCGCCGAAGACGTTAAAAAAATGCTGGAGGAAGACTTCGCCAGATCTCAAAAAGTCACGCTGGGCGAGTTTACCCGGCACAACTGGTTTTTCCGCATAGGGTGCCGTATAGCGCGGCTCATGGCTCCCATCCAGTAACAGGGGAGCATTCTATTTCACCTTCCCTGTGCAAGGCCCGGCCTCTTCACGGGCCGCCTTTTCCGCGAGCAGCCTGTCCCGCTTCGCGTAAAGGGCATCCAGGGAAAAGCGGTACACATGCTCCACGGCTATATCCAGAGGGACGGAAACGATGTCCCGGTGGGGGGTGCCCGGCTCGGTCATATAGGGCATGCGGCACTGGGCTGATATGCTCACAGCATAGTAATTGACCTCATCCGCGCTCCCCTGCCCTTCGAAAAACTCCTGTACCACGCTCTCCGTATAGCGGCGGCCCCTGCTTACGACCTCCTCCCAGAGATCGTCCAGCAAATGGGTCGGGTTGGCGAATTCCTTCAGGATAATCTGACCACAGTAAAACTGTTGATCATGAGACAAATTGAGCATCGTATGGATGCGCCCCTTCAGCTTCTCCTCGGGCGTCGCGTCTTGCGGAACACCCCCGTCCATCGGAAACATGGCCGTCCCTTCCTTGTGAGAAAACAGCCACGCCGCCCGATAGAGTTCCTTTTTACTTCCAAAATAATAACTTACGCTCGCCGCATTCATCCCGCAGGCTTGGCATAACCGCTCATTCGTTGCATCCTTGTAGCCGTATTGGGCAAATATCCGCGCCGCCGACCTCAGTAGAGATTCTCTCGATTTTTCCCCGTCCTGCCTGCGTTTCATTAATTTAAACCAGTAAAAAAGATCGGATGTTATAAAACAATTATTTTACGTCCCCTGTCAATGAAAAGTGACCGGACCGTCTCTTTCGTCCAGGTAAAGGCTCGATGCGAATTCTTTCTTTTTCCTGCTCATGACAGATGATTCATTGCCAAACAACCCCCTTTTACTCTAGTATTTCCGCAACCAACCGGAAGCCCCGCAATCTCTTTTTATGGCGAAAAGCAAAATCCATGTCGGACTGGAAATAGGCAGCAGCAAAACGTGCATGGTCGTCGGCGAATCCAAGCCGGACGGCTCCGTGACCCTCCTCGGAATAGGCGAAGTCAAAAGCGCCGGAGTGCGCAAGGGAGAAATCGTCGATCTCTCCCAAGCCTGCCAATGTGTGACGGATGCCTGGAACCTGGCCCAGGATCACGCCGACGCGGACATCCTCTCCGTCTATCTTTCCGTCACGGGCGCGCATATCAGGGGCGTCTCCAACCGGGGCACCTACAGACTGCCGGAAGGGGAAACCGTCATCAACAGCGAGCATATGGACGAGGTCTCGCGCATCGCCCAGGATCTGCCCCTGCCCTCAGACAGCTTTGTCATTCACCGCTCCCCGGGCAAATACACGCTCGACGGGAATGATCTGCTCACCCACCCGGAAGGCCTGTGCGGGAGCACGCTCGACATCGACTACCATATCGTACACGGCATCAAGTCGCGCATCTACAACTCCCTCCGCTGCGTGCGCGAAGTGCCGCTCGAAGTGGAAGACGTCGTCTTCGCCCCCATCGCCACAGGCCTCTCCCTGCTCGACCGGCAGCACCGCGAGGCGGGCTGCCTCCTGATTGACATAGGCGGCGGCACGACCGACTTCTGCCTGTACATGAATGATCAGCCGATCGTCTCCGGCTGCATCCCCGTCGGCGGCGACCACATCACCAACGACATCCACCAGCTTACCGAGATTCCGGAAGCCCGCGCGGAAGTCCTGAAAATCACCGAGGGAGACGCCTCTTTCAGCGCGAGCAAGGCCGTCGGCATGGCAAAACTCCCGGCAAACGGCGTCATGAGAGAAGTCTCCATCCCCCGCGCCGTCCTGAACGACATCATCCACCAGCGTGTCGCGGAAACGCTCAATATCGTCAAAAGCCGCCTGCCTCAGGAGGCTCAAAAAGGTCTGCCGGGCGGCGTCTTTCTCTCCGGAGGCACCAGCCTCATGAGAGGGATAGGGGAACTGGCCGGCCATATTTTCGGCACCTCCGTCTTCCAGCTCGACCGGGCCGATATTTCCGGCGCGCCTTCCTATCTGGAAGACCCCCGTTTCAGCACTGCCATCGGCATCATCCGCTACGCCCAGCTCCGTGAGGCCGAACCGGTGCAAAAAAAATCCATGCTCAAAAAATTCCTGGGCTGGTTCCATTAATTTTCCTGTCCCCCCATGCTCACCATCCCCCCCACGCAGCCCGCGCTTGACGCTCAGGAGTCCATTGCCGTCATCGGCATCGGCGGAGCCGGCACGCATATTTTGAACAACTTGCAGCCCAAGGCCCCGGAGGGCCTCAAGCTCATCTCCGTCAATGCCGACGCGAGACTTATCAAGGATTCCCTGGCGGAGGCCAGCCTGCCCCTGGGCGCGGCCCTGACCAGAGGCCTGAGCTGCGGGGGAGACCCCGATCTCGGCAAACGCGCGGCGGAGAGCGGGCTCCAGGAGCTGGAGTCCTGCCTGCAATCGGCCCGGCTCGTCTTCCTGACGGTCGGCCTGGGGGGCGGCACCGGCTCGGGAGCCGCTCCGGTCATCGCCCGCAAAATCCGCGAGACAGGCGCCTTTCTGGTCATCTTCGCGACACTCCCCTTCTCCTTTGAAGGAGAGCGCAGAAACAAACAGGCCGCGGAGGCATTGAGTGAAATGGCGCTCTACGCCAATATCCTCCTGACTTTTGAAAACGACCGCATGGGAGAACTGATCGCCGCCGAGCAGGGCGTTCTGGAAGCCTTCTCGGCGGCCGACACGCTGGTATCGGAATCCATTGCCGCCCTTTCCCGCCTCACTCTCAAACCGGGCCTGATTCATCTCGGGCTTGATGACGTCGCAACCGTTCTCGGTACGCACATGGGGCGCTGCCTCTTCGGCTTCGGCTCCGCCTCGGGCGGCGACCGCGCCGGAGTCGCCCTGAGAAAGGCATTTGACTGCCCCCTGATCTCCACAGGCGAGTCCCTGGGCAAGGCCCCGCATGTACTCGCGCATATCAGCGGCGGCAAAGACCTCTCCCTGGCGGAAATACAAACCCTGATGGGCTCCCTGAAAGAGCGCCTCGCGCCCGAGTCCCATATTCACTTCGGCGTCTCCATAGACGACAAGCTGAATGACTCCCTGCACCTGTTCCTGCTCGCGGGAAACACGACCGGCAAGCCCCGCGCCGACTTCTCCCGGGTACACATTATTGAAGACCCCAATCTGGGCGCCGATTCCGACTCCCTGCCAGACTTCGAGCCCACCCCCGAGCCTCTTGCCGAACAGGAACCGCCGGCATTCCACCCCGCTCCCCTGCCGGAGCAAATGCCGCATGCCCCGCTCCCTTCACGCTCCCGGCCCGAGCCGGTCGCCCAGCCCGAGACGATTGAACCTGTCCTCCCGCAAAAAACCGTCCGCGAAGAAACCGCCCCACACCGTCCGGAACCCGCACGCCTGATAGAAGAGGAGCTCTCCTTCCCGGCCTTCGACAGCATCCTGGAGCGCGATCACGCTATGGCTGGCGAGCGCAACAAAGAACCGTTTGAAGACAGACGCCGCCCCTCTGCGGAAGAGCAGGCAAAAATGCCCTTCGCCAGCACGGCCAAAGGCAAATTCGCCGGAGACCAGGGCGACCTCATAGACGGGGAAGACCTGGACCTCCCCCCCGCCCTGCGCCGACGCAAATAACCCGCTTTTGGGGGACAGGGCAAGGCCGCCGGCCTCCCTGTCCCCCTTTTTTCCCCTTTACCGCGTCTGTCCTTACGGGCGCTCACTCTCTCCAATATCATGCCCGACTACAACTCATCAGACTCCCGTTTTTCCCGCCCTTCGCGCCGCCCCGACCATTCCTCCCGCGACGATCGCCCCTCCCGCTTCAATGACCGCGCCCCGCGCCGGGACGGCTGCTCCGACCGCCCTTCTTACAACAGGCCCGCCCGGGAACGCGGCTACAGCCCGGACAACCGGGGTGAAGGACGCCCCCGTCCCTTCCGGGAGTACTCGGGAGACCGCCCCGCCAGACGCTTCGACAGCGGCCCCAAAACACCCGTCTGGGAAAAAGCGGAAGCTCCGGAAGGCAGCGACGCCTGGGTCGGCCCCTGGGTGCAATTAAAGTACTTCTCCTACAACCCCGCCGTCTTCCCCCGCATGCTTGGGGCCGCGTCCAGAGACGCCCGTCCGGGCGGCCTCATCAACGTCTATGACCGCAACGGAGATCCCTTCGGCACCGGCTTCTGGAATCCCCAGTCCCGCACGCCTCTCCGCATCATGCATCATGGCCGCGACTTTTTGACCGAGAAGGCCCTCGACGCCAAAATAGAAGAAGCCGTCCGCATTCGCCGCGACTTTCTCAAACTGGATGAAACGACCAACGCCTACCGGGTGCTCCATGGAGACTCCGACGGCATCGGCGGCCTGATCGTCGATAAATTCGACGACGTGCTCTCTCTGGAAATCAGTACGCTGGGCGCATGGATACGCCTCGACCGGTGGCTGCCGCTCCTGCACCGCCTTTGCGGCACAAAGCGGCACATCGTCTCGGTTGACCCGGAAATCGCCCGCATGGAGGGCATCGATCCCGATACGGCGCCGCCGAGCGAACCCGTCCGCCTCGTCAAAATCAGGGAAAACGGCATTACCTTTGAAATCAACTTCGTCGAAGGCCACAAGACGGGCTTCTTCTGCGACCAGCGCGACAACCGCCGCCGCATGGCCTCCCTGCTTGAGGGGCGGAGCTTCCTGGAGCTCTGCTGCTACACCGGGGGCTTCTCCATCGCGGCCAAACTCATCGGCAACGCGGGAGACGTGACCGCCGTCGATCTGGATGAAAAAGCTATCGCCCTGGCAAAAAGAAACGCCAATATCAACAGCGTCAAAGTCAACTTTGTCCACGCCGACGCCTACACCTACGCCCGGCAGATGATCCGCAATGGCGAACTGTTCGACGCGGTTCTCCTCGACCCGCCCAAGTTCGTCCACGGCCGCGACGAATATGAAGAAGGGTTGAAAAAATACCACGATCTCAACTCTCTCGGCCTTCAGTGCGTCAAGCCGGGCGGCCTCTTTGTCACCTGCTCATGCTCGGGACTGGTCTCTCCCGACGCCTTTGAAAACATCGTCATCAAGGCCGCCCAGAGACAGGGGCGCAAACTCCGCATCCTGGACATCACCGGCCCCGGCTACGACCACCCCTATCTCAGCACCTATCCCGAGGGCCGTTATCTGAAAGTCCTCTGGGCCATCGCGGAATAGTCCGGGACAAAACCGTTCATCATCAAAAACGGCCTCTGCTTCCCAACTGGAAACAGAGGCCGTCGCATTCAGAAAAGCACTCGCTCAACGCTTGAGATACTCGCGAACGGAGGTCTCGATGTACAGGATCTCGTTGCCTATCTTGTGCAGGTTGAAGGCAATCGCCTCCAGGGAGCGGGAGATGAAAATAAGCTCCGCCAGCTGGGCGATGCCGATCTCGGGCTGCCCGGCCATCTCGGTAAAACGGCGCGTGAGAGCCTGGACAAATTCTTCCCGCTCCGACGCCTGCTCCAGCTCCTGCCTGACCAGGTCGAACTTGCGGCGGTTCAGGGCGGTGGACATGGCATCCAGATACTCGCCCAGCATGTGAAAGGCAGGCTCCGCAAAGCGGGAGGCGCGGACTTCAGGAGTCTTGTTCAGCTTTTTGGCCCGCCGGGCGATACTGACGCAGCAGTCGCCTATCCGCTCCAGCATGCCGGACAGGCGCATCAGCGTCAGCACAAGGCGCAAGTCGCTTGCGACGGGGCTGAACCCGGCAAGAATGGCAAGCCCGTCCCGGTCCACGGCAAGCTCCAGATCGTCTATGCCTTCATCTTCGGCAATGGCCCGGTTGGCGGATTCATCATCCCGCCCCAGCAGAGCCTGGGCGCAGAGATTGAGGGAGAGGCGGCAGCAGGAGGACATTTTGAGCACCTTGTCCTTCAAATGAACAAGGGCCCGGTCAAACTCGCGCAAGGTATGGGAATGCAGGGACATAAAATTTAACTGAATCTTCCGGTGATATACTCCTCCGTCTCGCTTCGGGACGGCGTCGAGAAAAGCTTCTCCGTCCGGTCGAACTCAACCAGACGGCCCAGCATGAAAAATCCCGTGAGATCCGACACACGGGTCGCCTGCTGCATATTGTGCGTCACGACGACAATCGTAAATTTATTTTTAAGGCGGTGCATCAGCTCCTCCACCTTGACGGTCGCGATGGGGTCCAGAGCCGAGCAGGGCTCGTCCATCAGCAGGATTCTGGGGCGCACGGCGATGGAGCGGGCGATGCAAAGCCGCTGCTGCTGCCCGCCCGACAGGCCGTAGGCCGAGTCATCGAGCCTGTCCTTGACCTCGTCCCACAGAGCGGCGTCTCTCAGGCTCGACTCGACGACGTCGTCCATCATGGAGCCGGATTTGACCCCGGCGATTCTCAGACCGTAGGCGACGTTCTCATAAATGCTCGCGGGGAAGGGATTCGACTTCTGAAACACCATTCCGACCTCCCGCCTCAGTTTGACGATGTCCAATGACGGAGACGTGATATCCAGACCGTCCACCTTGATGCTTCCTTTCGTGACGGCGGCTCCGTTCACCCGGTCGTTCATCCTGTTGAAACAGCGCAAGAGAGTGGACATGCCGCAGCCGGAGGGGCCGATGTAGGCCGTCACCTGGTTGCGGGGGATTTGCATGCTCACATCGAACAGGGCCTGTTTCTCCCCGTAGAAAAAGTCCACGGAGTCAACCTCGATCGAGCAGGTATCGGAAGATGAATGGTCGGTCATAGTCATCTGAACGGGACAGGATATGCCAGAGAAACACACGGGGGGCTACCTTTCGTATGTGACAATTTCTTTTCCAACAATCTCTTCTTACTTGGGTCGATTTTTAGTTTATCTCGGGCCGTCGGGAGCATCCCGGCACAAACGAAATATAAGTGATATGAAACTTGTTGCACAAATCGCCGCCCTGATGGTGGCTCTTTCCGCCCCTTGCGCCCTGGCCTCCGGTCAGCCCGAAGTGGACAAGAACCTCCCGTCCTACACTGTTGTTGACGGCATCTCCGGCAACCTCAACGGAGTAGGCTCCGACACGCTTAACAACGTGATGACCCTCTGGGCGGAAGCCTTCCGCAAAAAATACCCGAGCGTCAAAATCGGCATCGAAGGCAAGGGCTCTTCCACGGCGCCTCCCGCGCTGACCCAGGGCACCGCCCAGCTCGCCCCGATGAGCCGTGCGATGAAACGCGAAGAAATCGCCGCGTTCGAAGCGAAGTACGGTTACAAGCCGACCGAAATCAAGGTGGCTCTCGACGCCGTCGGCTTCTTCGTCAACAAGGACAACCCCGTCAACTCCATCACGCTCAAGCAGCTCGACAGCCTCTTCTCCTCCACTTTCAAGCGTGGCGGAGCGGATATCTCCGACTGGGGCGATCTGGGAGCAGACAGCCTCAAGGGCAAGTCCGTCTCACTCTATGGCCGTAACAGCGCCTCCGGCACCAACGGATTTGTCAAGGAAGTCGCCCTGAAAAAGGGAGACTTCAAGGACTCCGTCAAGGAACAGCCCGGCTCCTCCGCCGTGATTCAGGGCATTGGCTCCGACATTCAGGGCATCGGCTACTCCGGTATCGGCTACACGACTTCCAACGTGAAGAAGCTCGCCATCGCCGATGGCAGCAAGGCCCCCGTGGAGCCGACCTACGAGAACTGCCTCAACGGCACCTACCCGCTCTCCCGCTATCTGGTCATCTATGTGAACAAGAAGCCCGGTGAAGCGCTGGACCCGCTGACAAAGGAATTCGTCAAGTTCATCGTTTCGAAGGAAGGTCAGGAAATCGTCGTCAAGGACGGCTATTATCCGATCCCGGCCAAAATCGGTGAAAACATGCTGAAATCCATCGAATAACCCTCTCCGGAACCGCCTTGGCGACAAGGCGGTTCCGCCCCCCCCCTTTAGCCTCCCTACGCCTCCCGAACATGGACTCTCCCGCGCCGACCTCTCCCTCCGGAAAAGCGAAGCCCATCCCCGAACG
>CAZNVW010000057.1:0-14106 GCA_964576595.1 uncultured Verrucomicrobiales bacterium | reverse complement strand
TCCCGGGATTACCGACCGGGGCGGAGAAGGGGAAAATTGTTTCTTTTGTTGAGAACTGTTGTAGTTCTTCGAACAAAAACGAAGATAGCGGATTCTAAATCCGTATGTTTATTATATGTAATCAATTTATAATAATTTTATTAGGAATGTTTTTTTGAAATTTCTAACATTAAAACATTTTTTTGAAAAAATTAAAAAAATATTTTATTAAATTCGTAAAATACTTATTATAAATATGTTAAAAGATATTTTTACTTCTCTTTTTTGGGCTCATTATTTGAGTTTACTGGTTGCAAACGTGCCCGTTTATTTTTTGGATTTTTCAAAAATCATCAGAAAAAAACGAGGGAAATATATCTTAAAGTATTTACAATAAGCAATTTAATGGTAACAAGAATAAAAAAATTATTTCCAGAGATATTTATTCTGTTTACAACGGATTTAGAATCCGTTTTATGAATAAATAAAATATTCAAAAAAATTTAAAAAATAATTTCTTATGGACTTAGAGTGAATGCCTTTTACTTTTTCCGCGCTATCTTCAGGAAAACAAAAATGCACTCTTTCGACCTCTCCCAAAATGTTTTCTTTTCTAACAAACGCAGGAAATTTTCCGCTTCTCCTATCATAGGTACTACTATCGACACAGAAAGTGTACGGATATTGAATCTTCAAAAACGATCAGCTGTGCGTACTCGCGGAATGCGAGGAGTTCCTTTGTGATCTTCACGCCAAAATCGCGCGCTTTTTAAAATCAATCACCTCTCTCGCCCGCCCGGAAAAAAAGACGAGACCTACGGCCCGATTCTGGAAAAATAAAACAGGCAGGAAAGAAAGTACCCCGTCACGGACTCGAACCGTGGACAAATTGATTAAGAGTCAACTGCTCTACCAACTGAGCTAACGAGGCCTTTAATCTTTCCTGTAAAAAGGGAGTCCCCTTTTTGCGCTCTACACATTCGATTCTCCATAGAGTTAGACAAAGTACCCCGTCACGGACTCGAACCGTGGACAAATTGATTAAGAGTCAACTGCTCTACCAACTGAGCTAACGAGGCTTTATCAATGTCTATGGAGCCACTGGTCGGGATTGAACCGACGACCCACGCATTACGAATGCGTTGCTCTACCGCTGAGCTACAGTGGCACGAACAAGTGGCGCGGGGAGAGTTAACTTCATTCGTCGCATTATTGCAAGTATTTTTCTGCGCTTTGGTCAAAAAAGACGCCAGTCTCCCCTTCCCTTCAAAAAAATGAGCTGCGGGCAACGCCAAAGCTGGACAATTGCGTAAAGGATAGTATTTCTTATTTCCGCGTCACATGAAAGCTTACTACATTTTCCAAAAGGCAGATACTGAAACGATAAACGATATTCTCGACTGGATGCGCAACCAGGAGCGCGCCGTTTACCGGGCTGCCGTCAGAGAACTGGCCGCCCTCAAAAAGATCCGCCCCCAGTATGTCCAGCAGAAGCCCGTTCAGGAGCAATATACTTGGCTGCACAAGAACTTGCAGTGGATTCCTTCTGTCGAAATCGGAGACCACCTTCTTCAGGTCTGGCTTCTCCGCAAGCACCAGAACATGCTGATCGACTTCCTGAATGATCTGGAGATCAAGCATAACGGGCACGGTGTTGTGGATGTCCTCCCTGACGAGCTGCCCGCAGACAAGCTGGCGGTCGCCGTGGATCATCTTTTTGAGAAGTACCCTGCAGGCGTCGCTTCGGTCTATATGCAAATGTTCCAGCTCCAGACGGAAAAAGGCTGGGATACGCTCGCCGAGGTTCTGGAAAAGGATCCGCGAGTAACGGTGCGCTAATACCCGCCTCATCCCCTTTTATGACCGGCTTCGCTTCTGCGAGGCCGGTCTTTTTTTGTGCCTTTTGCCAGAAAAAATCGTTATTCGCCTCATCTCAATAACGCAAAAATACACAAAAAATAATTCATTTTTCCTTGTTAGATGGCGATTCGTCAGAGAACATAGGTATTGTTTTTTTCTCTATTTTTCAAAAAAAAATAAAAAAATATCTTTTTTCTAAAACTAAAGGGAAACAAACAGGGCACACAATACTCTTATAATAAGCATAATACAAAAAATAGGAACATTTTCCCATACGCAAGTCCTTTCCTTACAAAAAATATTCTGTTTTGGGGCATATAATATCCCGTCATCAGACGATTTTTCAAAGCCCAAAAATCCATCACAACTCATTCCGATAACATGATCGCAAAACGAATTGTTCATCCCGGTCTCATCTTTCCGGATTCTCCCCTGCACAAAAACAATGATCCCGTCAATGGAACGGGAGAGAAAAGAAAGGGGTCTGCGCCCAAAAGGCCCATTGACACAAAGGTACCGGCCAACTGGGGCATCACGACCGAGCAAATATCCAGGAAGCTCGGCATCTCCGCCTCGGCCGTCAGACAGTATCTGCATCGGAGGCATGTTTCCTACAAGCTCATTCGCCAGCCTCTTATGGGTCCGGCCCTGCTCTTCTGGAACAAAAATCAGGTGCTGCCCCTGTTGAACTCCTACCCCAAACCTCAGGACAAGCTCCCGGAAGGTTACATTACCAGCAAGGAGGCGGCCATGCTCCTCGGAGTATCGAATACGACTCTGCTGCGGCTGACGGAACGTCACAAGATAACGACCAAACTGATCAAATACCATCGAGGCGATCAGGATACGGGACGGCTGAACCGGGTGTATGAGCGGGAGTCCCTGCTGGAGGTTATGAAACAGTATCGCTCCGCCCATTTCTACGCCTGCGTCAATTAATCCCGCCCGGCTTATGATGTCTCTCACCGACTCAATTCGCACGATTTTCACCAAAAGCCCTTTCAAGAAAAAGCAGTCTGCCGCCCAAAAAAGGATTTTGACCGCCTTCCGAAAAATGGACGAGAAAAGATCCCGGGAGCTGCAAATTCTCTGGGGCGTCCAGACCTGATTCCTTTCCCCTTTCCCTACCCTACAAACCATACATACCATAATGCATCAACCATCATCCCCTATCAGAGAAGACGAGCAGGCCGGCACCGCCAGCGATCTCCCGTCGCCCGCGCCTGCGGAAACGGCGAATACCCTTCTTTCCGAAAACACCGCCGGCCGCGATACTACCGCCCCGGAAAACGGAGCCCCCCTCCCCGCCCCGCCTTCCGGCGCCCACATTCTCGATGAGAACGGCCAATTCGCCCCAGAGTGGTGGAACGGCCATGAATCTCTGGCAGAGTTGGGAAAAACGCTCAGGAAATTCAAATCGCCGGAAGCTCTCGCAAAAAGCTATGCCGAGCTGGAAAAAATGAAATCCTACCCGGAAGCCGGAGATGAAGAAAAAATGAGCCGCTTCCGCCAGTTCATGGGCCTTCCCCAGAATCCCGAAGAGTACAAATTGACGCCCCCCGAGCTAAAGGAAGGGCATGAGCTCTGCTGGGATCATGATCTGGCCTCGGAAATTTCACAAACCGCCCACAAGTACGCCATCCCCCTGCCGGCGCTCCAGGCCGTGGCGGAGGTCTTCACCCAGGCTCAGGAAAAGCACTTTGAGCAGGAAAGAGAGCTGATGGAAGAAAGGCAGAGGGAAGAGCAGGAAAGCAGCATGGACGCTCTCCGCCAGTTGTGGGGAGCGCGCTGCTCCCATAAAATCGCCGCGGCATCCTCTACGCTCGAAAGGCTCAGCCGGGAAGCGGGGATCGCCCCCGATCAGCTGTCGAGAGATCCCCGCATCGGCTCCAATCCCGACTTTATCCGCCTCCTGAATCATGTGGGAGAGCTGCTGGGCGACCCGCCGCTCAAGGGCGCCGACTCCTCCCAGGCCGCCAGCGCCCGGGAAGAAGCGCTCCAGATGGAGAGAGACCCCGGCCACCCCCTGCATGAAGCGTATATGAATTACAAGCATCCCAATCACGAATACGCGAACAGGCTTTACGACAAGGCCATGCTCAAGAAGTAAAATACGCCCGCATCCTTGCGGAGCCCTCCGTTTTCTCCTGGCCCGGCCTCGAAAACGGAGGGCTTTTTTGTCTGACGGAAGCGCTGAAATTCCGAATAGGGGGAGCGATGCTTTCCGCAAACTTCCCGCCCGCCGGAGAAAATATGAAAAACGGAGTTCCGGAAAAGGCAAGTTAACATTTTTCAAACCTCTCTGATTGACAGCAGACATTATTTTTGCAAGGTTGTAGGGAAACATTAGTCCCGACCGTTTACGGGCGGGTAGTCCCTTACATCACCCCCTTTCCCCTCGTGTACTCCAGCGAAGAATACGTCATAGAACTGCTCGTCGAAAATGGTCATATTTCTCCGGATCGTCTGAATCAGGTACGGTCTGAACTCTCTTATGGAGAAAGCGTTCTGGATCATCTTGTCAAAACGGGCGAGCTTTCGGAAGAAGTCGCGGCGCAAATGTGCGCCCACCAGGCGGGCATGTCCTATGTCCGTCTGGAAGACATGCCCCCCTCTTTTGAGACTGTCAATCTTATCAATGAGGAAACGGCCTCCCGCTTCAAGGCCATTTGCATGGGGGACGACGGCTTCGCCCTGACGGTAGCCATTGCCGACCCGCTGAGCTTCGAGGTTCTCGACAGTCTCCCCCAGATTGTCGGACGGGAAATCAACTTTGTTTGCGCCAAACCGTCAGCCATCGAGAGCGTTCTCAAAACCAGCTACGCCCAGGGGACAAGCGTCTCCTCCGGCAATGAGGAAGACCTTTACGCAGGCGACGGAGACGCCCCCATCATCCGCCTGGTCACACAGACTCTTCTGGACGCCTTCAAGGTAAAGTCCAGTGACATTCATATCGAGCCGATGGAAGACCGCCTCCGCATCCGTCTGCGAGTGGACGGCAAGCTGGTGGAGACGGCTACCCACCCCAAAAAGCTCCTTGGGCCCATCATCGCCCGTATCAAGGTCATGAGCGGTACGATGAGTATCGCGGAGAAGCGGCTGCCCCAGGACGGCCGTATCCAGATGATGGTCGGAGACAAGCAGGTTGACCTCCGTGTCTCCTCCGTCCCGACCAACCATGGAGAGAGTATCGTCATGCGTATTCTGGACAAGTCCGCCCTCGTTCTGGGTCTTCCCCAGCTGGGCTTCTTCTCCGACGATGAAGAGACCTTCGAGCATCTGATCACTCTGCCCGACGGCATCATTCTGGTGACGGGGCCCACCGGCTCCGGTAAAACCACGACCCTGTACGCCTGTCTCAACCACATCAACCGCCCGGACAAAAAGATCATCACCGTGGAAGACCCGGTCGAATACGAGCTCTCCGGCATCAACCAGGTTATGGTCAAGGCGGATGTAGGCATGACTTTCGCGGCGGCCCTCAGGGCCATGCTCCGCCAGGCCCCCAACATCATCATGATCGGGGAAATTCGTGACGCCGAGACCGCCAACATCGCCATCAACGCGTCCCTTACCGGTCACCTTGTCTTCTCCACCCTTCACACCAACGACGCGCCCAGCGCGGTCGCCCGTCTGGCCGACATCGGCATCAAGCGATTCCTGATCGCCTCCGCCGTTCGCGCGGTAATGGCCCAGCGACTGGTCCGCAAGCTTTGCCCGAACTGCAAGGCCCCCGTCGATCTGACGGAAAAGCAGGCCCGCTCCCTGAATATCGACATGTCCCGCGTCGTTCCGGGGTCCGTCATGGGGCCCGTAGGCTGCGACAGCTGCCGCAGAGGCGGCTTCAAGGGCCGTATGGGTCTCTTTGAAGTCTTCACCATCGACGATGAAGTACGCCACATGATCAACGACAACCTGACGACGCCCCAGCTACGCCGCAGAGCCCGTGAGCTGGGAATGAGAACCCTGCGGGAAGACGGCGTACGAAAGGTGCTCTCCGGCCTCACCTCGGCGGATGAAGTCGTCAACGTCACCATGGGAGACTTCGATTAACCCCTCACCTTCAGCTTCGGCACATTACTCAGATGGATCTCAATCAAGCTATAGAACTTTTTGAAAACAGGGGCCTCATTGACGACTTCCTCGCGGAAGACGTCCGGCAGGAGGTAAACAGCAGCGGCAAGCCCATTGCCGAAGTCCTTGTCAACTTCGGCGTCATCAGCAACAAGGATGACATTTGGCCCATTATCGCTTCCGAAATCGGCGCCCAGCTGGTCGATCTGTCCGGCTATACCCCGCCCAAGGAAATCCTTGACCTCATTCCCGCAGGCACCGCCAAGCTCCACGGCGCGCTCCCCATCACCTACGGCCCGGAGGGCCTGCATGTCTGTCTGGTCGATCCTCTGAACCCCCAGGTAGTGGAAGATCTCCGCTTTGCCCTGGGCCGGGAAATCGTCGTTGATGTCGCCCCTGACTATGTCGTCGAAGCCAAGCTGGACGAGTGCTACGGGCAGCAGCAGTCCGCACTCAGCGACATCGCCAATCAGCTCAGCGACCTCTCCGCCGTACTCGGCAATGTCGAGATCTCCGGAGACGGCGAATCCGAGGCAAACTCGGCTCCCATCGTCCGCTATGTAGATCTCGTCCTCAACCAGGCCATCAAGGAGCAGGCGTCCGACATTCACTTCGAGCCCTTCGAAAAGGAGTTCAAGATCCGCTACCGTGTGGACGGCGCCCTGTACGAAATGCAGCCTCCGCCCGCGCACCTCGCCCTGCCCATCCTCTCCCGCGTCAAGGTCATGTCCAACATGAACATTGCCGAACGGCGCGTTCCCCAGGACGGGCGAATCATGAAAACCATCGACGGGCGTTCGGTGGACATGCGTGTATCTTCCCTCCCGACCCAATACGGCGAGAGCGTGGTGCTCCGTATCCTTGACCGCTCGTCGGTCAACCTGAATCTGGACAAGATCGGCCTGCCCCAGCACATCCACGAGTACATCCTCGAAACCATCCACAAGCCCAACGGGATTTTCATCGTCACGGGGCCGACCGGCGCCGGCAAGACGACCACCCTGTACGCCGCCCTGCGCGAAATCAATACGATTGACGCCAAGGTGCTGACCGCGGAAGACCCGGTCGAATACGACATCGACGGCATTATCCAGATCCCCGTCAACGAAGCCATCGGGCTGGACTTCCCCCGCGTCCTCCGCGCCTTCCTGCGTCAGGACCCCGACCGCATCATGGTGGGGGAAATGCGAGACATGGCCACCGCGCAGATCGCCATCCAGGCCTCCCTGACGGGTCACCTGGTGCTCTCCACGCTCCACACAAACGACGCGGCCGGAGCGGTCACCCGTCTTGTGGACATGGGATGCGAGCCCTTCCTGGTAGCCGCCTCTCTTGAGGGCGTACTCGCCCAGCGTCTCGTACGTACCATCTGCAAGGAATGCCGGAGCTCCTACGAGCCTTCCGAAACCGTTCTGAACCAGCTCGGCGTCTCCCCCAGCGAGCTGGGCGACAAGCACTTCTATACCGGGCGCGGCTGTGACGTATGCAGCGGCTCCGGGTACAAGGGCCGTAAGGGTATCTACGAACTGCTCGACATCAACGATGTCCTCAGAGACATGATTACCGACCGCGCTCCCTCCGTCGTCCTCAGACAAAAGGCGATTGAGCTGGGCATGTCCACCCTGCGCGAAGACGGCCTGAGAAATATCTACGAAGGAAAAACAACCATCGAAGAAGTACTCAAATACACCTAAAGACCGAGCGTCAAGAGCTTCCCTCCCTCATAGAATCAGATCAAACCTCTCAAACACATCACATCCATGCCCAAGTATCAATACTCCGCCCTTGACCATAAAGGCGAAGAAAAAGTCGGATTCGTAGATGCCAATTCGGAACCCGAAGCTCTTGCGAAGGTCCGCACGCTTGGCCTCTATCCCAAGCAGATCGCCCTCGCCGGAACGGGCGCGGCCTCCTCCCCTGCGGCAAAAGCGGCAGCCAAAGGCAAAGGCAAGGGCGGCAAGAAGAGCAAAGTGGGCGGCAGGATCAAGCCCAAGCTCCTGATGATCTTTACCCGCCAGCTGGCGACGCTGATCGACGCGGGCCTCCCCCTCCTCCGCAGTCTCACCGTACTGGGCAAACAGGAACCGAATCCGGTACTCAAGAGCACCATCAACGCCATTGCCGACGCCGTGCAGGGCGGCAGCACCTTCTCCGAAGCGCTGGCCCAGCACCCGAAAATGTTCAACAAGCTTTTTGTGAACATGGTCAAGGCGGGGGAACTCGGCGGTGTGCTCGAAATCGTCCTCCTGCGTCTCGCGGAATATCAGGAAAAAGCCCAGAAGCTGAAAAACAAGATCAAGTCAGCCATGGTTTACCCCTGTATCGTTCTGTTCATTGCAGTGGGCATCATGATCTTCCTTCTCCTCGTCATCGTTCCGAAATTTCAGGGCATGTTCAAGGACATGGGCATTGAGCTCCCGATGATCAGCAAGTTCGTCTTCGGCCTCAGCTCCTGGTTCTTTGAAGCGCCCCTGTTCATCCCGAACGCGGTCATCCTGTTCGGCGGCGGCTTCCTCGCCTATATCGGCTTCCTCGCCTATGGCAGAACGGTCAAGGGCCGTGAAAAAATCGACGCGACCATACTCCGCCTCCCGCTCCTCGGTGAAATCCAGAGACGGAGCGCGATCGCCCGCTTCAGCCGTACTCTGGGTACACTGGTTACCTCCGGCGTCCCCATCCTCCAGGCTCTGAACATCACCAAGGAAACGGCAGGCAACGTCATCATTTCGGAATCCATCTCCAAAGTACACGACTCCGTCAAGGAGGGGGAATCCATCGTCACCCCGATGAACGCCTCCAAAATATTCCCTCCCATGGTGATCTCCATGGTGGACGTCGGTGAAGAAACCGGTCAGCTGCCGGACATGCTCCTGAAAATCGCCGACGTGTACGACGATGAAGTGGACAACGCCGTAACAGCCCTCACCTCCATGCTGGAGCCGATTATGATCGTGTTCCTCGCCGTGGTCGTCGGCGGTATCGTTTTCGCCATGTTCATGCCCCTTCTGGAAGTCATCCAAAAGATGCAGTAAACCGGAAAACGGAATTCTGAACACCATGATTTCCCCTTCTCTCATTCGCTCCCGCCGCCAGGCTTTCACCCTTGTGGAAGTCATGGTGGTCGTGGCGATCATCGTCATCCTGATGAGCCTCGTCATCGGCGGGGTGGGCTATATCGAAACCAAGCGCCGGGAAGAAGGCGCCAAGGTCACGATAGGCCGTCTCAACATGGCTCTGGAGCAGTATAAGACCAATACCGGCCTGATCCCGGAAGACGCCAAGAACCCCACCCTAAGCTCCAACCAGCTCTACCGCGTCCTGTTCGGCGATGCCGACAACGACGGCAAGACGGATGAGGGGGCCGTCGTTTACTACGATGATCTGGACCCCAATATCTCCAAAGGCCAAAAAGGCAACCGGCTGGTGGAAAAACGCAACAACGTCTATGTCATCCTCGACCCCTGGGGGCAGCCCTACCGCTATCGCCGGGGTTTCAATGAAGGGAATACCAACGCCAGGAATCCCGACTTCGACATCTGGTCGATCGGCAAGGACGGGCGCAATAATACAAAAGACGACATCAGCAACGCAAGCGGCGAGTAACACGCGCGTTCTCTCCTCTCTCCAAAGCAGACAGGTTTTCCTGTCTGCTTTTTTCCTTTAAAAGGCGCGATGCGCTTTCCCCTGAACATTGCCGCAGTCCATTAAAGGAACAATCTATCTGCCTTCGCAACAGCTAAAGGGAGAAGGCGCGCACCCTTTCCCGGCAACAAAATGCGAGCCCTCACAAGGGCCTGTTCTTCAAAAAAGAAGTATCGGAGATCATCTTCTGCCCGCATGTTTCCAGCGAAGCCTCCGCCCCCTCCTCATACAAACCCATTACGGCCTGTCTCCCGTAAAACAAGTTTGAATTATTTCTGAAGAAACATAGCCTTTAAAACCATTCCCTTTATTATGAAACTCCTCTGCCTTTCTCTCCTTTCTCTGACCTTCCTTTTCCCTTCCCTGAAATCCGAGCAGGTAAATGTCATCCTGATCGGAGGGCAGTCAAATACTACCGGACAGGGCAGAGTCAGCAATCTGCCCGCCAGCTTCAAAGCAAACCCCAAAGTGCGCATTTTCTACTCGCGCTATCTTAACTCCGGCAAAGGGGGGGAAGTCTGGAAACCGCTTTGTCCCGCTTCTGAAAGCCCGGATCGTTTCGGCGTCGAGCTCAGCCTGGGTACCAGCCTGCAAAAACAATTTCCGGGGAAAAAAATAGCTCTGATCAAACACGGCCTTTCCGGTTCAAATCTCTATAGTCAGTGGAACCCGGGAAAAACGGCGGCCGATCAAAAAGGCCCCGAATATCAGAAGTTTCTCCAGACCGTCAACAAGGGGCTGGATGAGCTTAAAAAGCAGGGAGACACGCCCGTCATACGAGGCATGGTCTGGCAGCAGGGAGAGGCGGACGCGCGCGATACGGCGGGAATAACAAACTCCCGTGCCTATGAAAGCAATCTGAAGCATTTCATTCAGCGCGTCAGGGAGGATCTCCATTCCGAAACGATGCCTTTTGTCTATGGCACTGTCATGCCCATGAAGGCAGAGCGGTTTACCGGACGCGAGATCGTCAAGCAGGCACAAAGGAATGTCTCGGAAACGTCAGGAAAAACAGCCGCCACTCCCGGAGCGATTCTTGTCGAGGCCGACGATCTTCAAATGCTCCACAGCGATTATAATACGCCCTCCCCCAAGGATGACGTGCACCTGGGAACATTCGGTCTGCTGAATCTCGGTGAACGCTTCGCCAAGGCGCTCGCCCCCTACTTCAAGGAAAAGTAAACAGACTCTTGTCTTTCTTCAAAAAAATACAGGAAAAAATTTCCTGTATTTTTATTTTTATTGTCTTAAGAACGGCTTCGAAAAAGGACGTCGAAAAATACATAATCAGTTTATCTTAAATAAATTAAATACGCACAAACACGGATTGCAAATCCGCTGTAAATTTAATCAAAAATGATTTAAAACGAGATGATTGTAATGAAATCAAACACAATGAACAAAATTATTTTTCCTTTTTCCTAAAAACAAAATATCAAATAATGCAATTATGTTTATTTAAGAAGTGATTTTTTGTTTTAAAAATAAATATATCTAGTGATAAAATAATTATTAAATAATAATATTTTTATCTATTATCACAAAACAATAGATATTATTTTTGTTGTAAAAACAATATTTAAAATTTGACAGCGGATTTGCAATCCGTTAAAATTTGTTTATAAAAGTTAACAGAACTCTATATAAGCGAGCCTCTGCTTTATACAGTTTTCCTCCTCTTCTGCTTTCGGTTAGGGTAATCCCGAAAGATGCTTTTGCAGTCAGAAGAGGAGGATTTTATTTTTGAGTACAGGCGTATAAAAGCCTCTACAATCAGGGCGCGACGTCCACGGGAGCGTTCCCGCTTTTCACCTCGTTTTTGCCGACTTTTACATTTGTAGCCGCGTTTTTGTGGACAAAGTCTTCCGCTTTTTTCCCTCCTTCAGCCGAGTAGATCGTATTGCCATCCACAAGGACGTTGTCCGCACTCTTCACGAAGACGGCCCGGTTCCCTTTCATGTAAAAGGTATTGTTTTGTATTTTGATATTGGAATGGACCGGCTCTCCCTCCCTGGCTTCCGGATTTTCCGGGTGAATGTCAATAACGGGTTCTTCACAGTCAATGAAGGTGTTGTTGCGTATCGTCAGGTCTTTGACCATTCCGGATTCGAACCAGCTGGAGGCGTCATCGGATACGAGGATGCCCCGCATGCCCATGCGGTTGAATGTCGTGTTTTCTACAATGACGGGACGGCGTGTCGTCAGGAGAAAGCCCCGGCAGGGGTTCGCCTCGACAAAGCAGTTTTTCACATGTACGGACGGCGTCCAGGTCACATTTTCCAGCACATCGCCTTCTTCAAGACGGTCTTTTGGAATATCCTTGTCCAGAGTCAGTATCATGTCTTTTTCCCCCGACATTTCCGCGTCAGACACTTTCGCGCTCCCAAAGGGAAGAAGTGTCTTGCGATGGATGAATTCTACCTCATCTCCCTTGCGGAAAGCTTCAAATCCATAGGTCTGGGGGTGCATGAATCTGACTTTCAGTTTTCTGGGAGCAAGGATCTCCTCGATGCGCAGGTGTGTCCCGTGAACATTAATGGCATCGTCATTGCTTCCCGAAAAATAGATTCCGTCAAACAGGAGTTTGCCGCCGCAGCCGGAGAAATGAAGCATATCCGCCCAGGCCGAGCAGGTTCTCCCCGAATCTTTTGCCGGGGCCATTCTCACATTGAGGAATGCCAGATTTTTTGAAAACTGGCTGACAACTCCCATGCCGTGGATGAAATGGAATTGTACCCGGTCCCAGATGATATTCTCGGAGTTGTTGCAAAATACGCCCACGCAATCCCGTCTTGTATTTCTGTGCTGGAAGGTGGCCCCTTCTTCGAATCCGGGGTTGTTTCCAAAGGTGACTTTCAGTTTTCCTTTCGATAATTCTTCGACGGAATCGACGCTTCCCAGGGGAGAATTCGAGCGTACAAGTCTGAGAGGCGCCCGCGTCAGTTTCTGCCCGTAGCCTCCGGGGTCCGCTTCCCAGCCCTCCCCGATCCATTTCAGTTTCCCGTTTTCAATCCGGTAGTCGGAGTCCTTGTGGACGGTCAGCAAGGCATGGTCAGGCGCGAGTTTGTCCACGGTATATTCGGAAACGGTCGGCCGCTTGTAATCGAAGGCAAAGCCGGACAAACGGATGTTTTGGGAACGGTCGAGGTGGACTTCCACCATCTTGCCCCGGCAGAGGAACCGGGCGCCCGCCCCTTCAATGCGCACATGGTTCAGGTCTTTCAGTTCCATGGCAATGGCCTTGTCTCCGTTCGGGTCGTCATTTGTGTTGGAAATCATCAGTTTCCGCGTGAGCAAGTCCTCTCTCATCCAGTCGTACTTTCCGGGAGCGAAGCGAATGACGACCGGCTGCCGGGCCGTACCGCCGCCGGCAGGATACAGGGTCGATGTCAACGGACCGGGCGCGACGACTTCTACTCTGTCCCCCGGTTTCAGCACCAGCTTGTTGAGCGGAGTAAAGGATTTCCATGGGGAGTTTTTTTCTCCCGTTGCCGAATCGTCCCCTTTCACGGGATCAATGTAGTACGGGGTATTTCCCGGAGATTGCCGCCTCTCGCCCGCATCAGGGTAAACCGTGCCTTCCGCCATGCAGGCGGCGGAGAAAAGTACCGCGCATACCAATATCAGGCCCATTTTCCATTTCTCAAGGAGTTTTAACATCTCCCCGGTTATCTCAAAACAGCCTTTCTCCGTCAAACAGGAAGCGGGAGGGTGACTCGATTGCTAAGACAAAAACAGGTATTTCCTTGTGCAACTGTCCCGGGCGGTCAAGAGGTGTTTATTGGAAGGGAGATTCAGAGATTCCACTCTCCCTCCCTGCCCTGGTGCAGGAAGCAGGATGCCCGCCCGTTTCGGGCAATCCGAAAGATCATGTTTACTTATCCGAAAAAGAAGAAGCTTTGCCCCCCTGTCACAAAAAAGCAGGGGCATGTCCGTAAAGGCATGCCCCTGAAAAAGGAATGGTGTGAGGAGGCTCCTAGTTCTCGGTCAGTTCGAGGAAGCCCTTGATCTTGTTCAAGCGGGTGGGGTGACGCAATTTGCGAAGCGCTTTTGCCTCAATCTGGCGGATACGTTCACGAGTTACGTTGAACTGGCGGCCTACTTCCTCCAGGGTACGGGGGCTGCCGTCGCGGAGGCCGAAGCGTTGTTCGATGACTTCGCGCTCGCGTTCGGTGAGCGTGTCCAGCACGTCCCGTATTTTCTCCTTGCGGAAAGCGTTCGAGGCTTCTTCCATCGGGTTCTCGGCGCTTTTGTCCTCGATGAAGTCACCAAAGGAGGTGTCATCGGAGTCGCCCACCGGAGCTTGCAGGGAAATGGGCTGCTGGGCCATTTTCAGGACGTCGCGGACACGCTCGACGGGGAGGTGGATTTCTTCGGCGATTTCCTCGGGGCTGGGTTCGCGGCCGTATTCCTGTACGAGCTGCTTCTGCACGCGCATGAGTTTGTTGATCGTTTCGATCATATGCACGGGGATGCGGATCGTGCGGGCCTGGTCGGCGATAGACCGGGTGATGGCCTGGCGAATCCACCAAGTGGCATAAGTCGAGAACT
>CAZNVW010000056.1:0-14129 GCA_964576595.1 uncultured Verrucomicrobiales bacterium | reverse complement strand
CCCCAATACAGCCCCCAGCGGAGTACTGCTCATCGACAAATCTCCCGACATGACCTCTCACGACGTCGTGGCGATCGCGCGCCGCTCGCTGGGCATTAAAAAGATAGGCCACTGCGGCACACTTGACCCCATGGCGACGGGCTTGCTGATGCTGGTCGTCAACCGGGCGACAAAAATACAGGATCTGCTGATGGCGGAAGACAAGGAGTATCAGGGCACCCTGACTCTGGGCGTGACCACCTCCTCCCAGGACAAGGAAGGCGAAGTACTGGAAACCAGGGAAGTGCCCGCCTTTTCCCGGGAACAGGTGGAAGAGGCCTTCAACGCCTACATGGGAGCCTTTGACCAGATCCCCCCGATGGTGTCGGCCATCAAAAAAGACGGCGTACCGCTCTACAAACTCGCCCGCAAGGGGCAGGAAGTGGAGCGCGAGCCCCGCGCCGTCCACGTGACCGGCTATCAGCTCTCCCGCTTCGAACTGCCCGAAATAGACTTTACAGTACAGTGCTCCAAGGGCTTCTACGTACGCTCCTACGCCCATGACATCGGCATGAAACTGGGCTGCGGCGGGCACCTGAGCGCACTGCGCCGCACCCGCTCCGGCAAGTTCACCCTGGAACGGGCCATCACAATCGACACGCTCAAAAACGCTCCGAGGGAAGACCTGTACAAGGCCCTGATTTCCCTGTCGGAAATCTCCCTGATGAGAGGAGCGTAAAAGCGGGCACGCCGACCTCCGGCCATGGAAACGATACGTTCCCTCAACGAGCTGTCCCGGATACAGGTGCCGGTTCATCTGGCCCTCGGAGCCTTTGACGGCCTCCACCTCGGACACCAGGCCGTGATCCGCCACGCCGTGGAACAAGCACGCAAACTGGGGGGACGGGCGGCAGTGCTGACCTTTGCCAACCACCCGCTGGATTTCATCTCCCCGGAAAAAGCCCCGAGGCTGCTGTCGTCTGACACAGAGGCGAAAAAAGCCCTCCTCTCCCACCTCGGCATAGATCTCCTGATCCTGCTTGACTTCGACTCCGGCCTGGCCTCCCTGACGGCAGACAATTTCCTTCGATCTCTCGCTGGGGAAATGCAGCTGGCAAGCATCTCCGTCGGCACGGACTGGAGATTCGGCAAAGGCCGCAGCGGCTCCCTGGACTATCTCCGGCGGGAAGCTCCCCACTACGGCTTCTCCGTACACGCCATACCGCCCGTACTCGACAAACGGGGCAGGAGAATCAGCAGTACGGCCATACGACACGCCGTGGCTCGCGGTCGCTTCAGCGAAGCCGCCGAACTGCTGGGGCACGATTACACGCTCGCCGGCAAAGTCATCGACGGGAAAAAACTCGCGCGCCAGCTCGGCTTCCCCACGGCCAATCTGGACACCCGAAATGCCCAGCTCCCCCCCTGCGGGGTCTATCTGGTCGAGGCGACCCTCCCCGACGGGACCATATGCCCCGGCATCGCCAATCTGGGCCTCAGACCGACCGTGGAGCGGGAACCCGCCGCCCCTCTGCTCGAAGTCCATCTTCTGGACAGGGAGGACACGCTGTACGGAAAGGAACTTCACGTCTCCTTCCTCGATTTTATCCGCGACGAAAAAAAATTCAGCTCCCTGAACGAGCTGAAAGAACAAATCGCCCGGGACAAGGCCCTTGCCCGGGAGCTGATAAAACAAAAAGCCGGAATCTGACCCGCCCTATTTCGTCTTACCTCACAAAAAAGCGAATTCTTGCTTCACAAAACAGCCGATTTCGAGTACCGCTTCTGTCGTCATGTTAGTGCAACAATTGAAATCGAAGATCCACCGCGCCAAAATTACGCGCGGCGACATTCAATATGAAGGCAGCATCGAAATCCCGCAGGATCTTCTTGACGCCGCAGGCATCTGGCCCAACGAGAAAGTTCTCGTCACCTCCGTGACTTCCGGAAACCGCCTGGAGACCTACGCCCTGTCCGGCCCTCCCGGCACCGGCAATATCATCATGAACGGCGGCGCCGCCCACCTCATTAAGGCGGGAGAGCGCGTCACCATTATGACCTTTGCCCTCTCCGATACCCGGATTCAGCCCCAAAAAATCGTGTGCAACGAGCACAACGAGATCATTTCCTGAGCCGTATTTCCGGGCGGGACAAATATCCCCTCGTAAATTCTTTACATTAAAAGAACGCATCGCTAAAATCCGCGTCCCATGATCATTGCCGATTTCCTCAACATCAGCATCAATCTTATTTTTGTCGCGCAAATCGTTGTCTGTGTACTTCTGCTCGGCATCATCCTGATGCAGCGTCCGAAGCAGGAAGGACTCGGTGCAGCCTTTGGCGCGGCCATCACCGACCAGGCCTTTGGCGCCCGCACTACAGACGTTCTGCAAAAGGGGACGGTCTATCTCGGCTCCCTGTTCATGATTTTGAGCTTTGCCCTTTCCCTGCTGATCGTACATCGCAGCGACAAGGAAAAATCGGCGCTGAGCACTATCCCCGTCGAACAAATTGAACTCGCGAAGGAAAAGAAAGCCGCCGAAGCGGAAAAAGCCAGGATTTCCAATACCGAGCTTCTCAAAGAACTGACTGAAGGACAGGAACAGACGGCTCCCCAGCCGGTGACTCCGGCTCCCGCCGCCCCCGTTGCTCCGACGACGCCGGCCGCGCCTTCCACCCCGGCGCCTGCGCCCGCTCAATAAGGATTTTTTACTCCCTTTTCTCTCAAAACGGCGTTCCTGATAAAGGACGCCGTTTTTTATTGCTGAAATCCGGACATCCTCCCCTTATAGTGCGGCAAAGAGTTTTTGCCATGAACATTTCCCCTCTTTCGGAAAAAGCCAAACAGGCGGCGGAATCACAAAAACCGGCCTCCTCCCTCTTACGGCGGCTCGGCATACATCCGACCGTCGCGGCGGCCTTTATTCTGATAGACTGGCTTCTGTTCGGCGGAGAACTGTTCTCCATGGGAGCCGCCCTCCCCGTATCCATTGCGGTGGGCATCGTCATGGCCCTGTGGGCCGCGGTAATGCAGAAAAAGAAGTACGGCGACCCATGGTCGCTTGCTGTAACCAAAGGCGTGCTTCTGGGCGTCCTGACAGCCATTCCCTCCCCGATCGCCTCCTTCCTCACCCTGCTCGGGGGCATCGTCCCACTCCTCGACAAGTTCAATGATACACCACGCGGCGGCAGCCAGAATCCGCCCATGAAAAATATCACCCCGGGCAAGCAGGATCATGAGTAAACCGGCAGCATCCTTTATCGAAGTCGTCTGCGCCCTCCTGGAGAGCGAAGACGGGGGACGGCGTACAGTCTGGGCGGCGCAGCGCGCCACGGGAGCGCATGCCGGCAAATGGGAATTCCCGGGAGGCAAAGTGGAACCGCACGAGCTGCCCAGTGAAGCCCTGTCGCGGGAAATAGCCGAGGAACTGGACTGTGCCTTGTCCATCCTCGAAGTCATGCCCCATTATGATCACGACTACGGGCAGGGGCCGGTCATCCGCCTGATGCCCTTCCTCTGCCGCTGCGAAGGCATACCTTACGCCAAAGAACATCGCGCTCTGAAACAGGTAACCGCCGACGAGTGCGACACGCTGGACTGGGCCGAAGCGGATCTCCCCATCGTACGGGACTGGCAGCTCCGGGCAAAACAGCCCGGCTAAACAATCTCTTCCTTCACCGCATGTTTTCCACCCTGAAAGACAACATAAAGCGCCTCTCCTTCCTGCTGGGCATCTTCCTGCTGGCCTTCCTGGCCGTCCTCCTCGTACGGTGGCTCGTTACACCGTCCAATAACGATGACAAAACCTCTGCCTCCGGCGGATTCACCCTTGCGGATCGAGCTCCCATCGAGCCATCGGAAATCCCCCTGCTCACCCAGCTCAATCAGGAATACGCCACGGTCACGGACAAAGTCGTACGCTCTGTCGTCAGCCTTGATACGGTCGGGCGCATCTACCGCCGCGAGGCGCTCCCCGGCACCCGCTCAGGAGTCAGGGACTCCCGCGTCAGAGGACTGGGGTCGGGCGTCGTCGTCTCCAAGGAGGGACATATCATCACCAACAACCATGTGATTGAAGGCAAGCAGCTCATCCGGGTCACTCTTTTTGACGGGCGAAGCTTCCTGGCAAAAAAGATCGGTGAAGACAAAGTCATGGATCTGGCCGTTCTCAAAATAGATCTCGACGAAGAACTGACGCCTCTCGCCTTCGGCAATTCCGACCAAGTAAAAGTCGGGCAAATCGTCTTTGCCGTCGGCAACCCCTTTGGCCTGGGAGAAACTGTCACACAAGGAATTATCAGCGCAAAACAACGAAGCTTCGGCGACCTTCAAAGCGAACTGCTCCAAACAGACGCCGCCATCAACCCCGGCAACTCGGGCGGACCTCTGGTCAATATACGGGGAGAAATCATCGGCATTAACGCCGCCATCTACTCCAATGACAAACAGACGGCCCGCTCCCAGGGCGTCGGCTTCTCCATCCCCTCCAATCTGGTCAAAAACGTTTTTGAACAAATCTGCGAATACGGCAAACCCATCCGCGGCTATATAGGCCTCTCCCTGGCCGACCTGTCTCCCCAAATCAGGCGGCTCCTGAAATACGACGCCCCCATAGGCGTCGCCGTCAACGAACTGCATGAGAACTCGCCCGCGACCCAGGCGGGCCTGGAAATCGGAGACATCATCCTCAAATACAACGGGAAAGAAGTGGATAACGCCAGAGAGCTCCTGAAAATGATCCACGAGTCCGAAATCGGCAAAACAGTGGAAATCCTCCTCTGGAGAAGAAACAAAATACTGCCCCCCGTCTCCCTGACCGTCACCGAAGCGGGCGTCCCGGCGGAAAACATCACCCCCGTCAAGGAAGGCATCGAAAAAATGGAACGCATCCTCGGCATGGGCCTGAGAAACCTGACGCTCGACGAGTATGCTGCCGGAGCCAGAGGAGTACTCGTCCAAACCCTCACGCCCAACACGCAGGCGGCGGCGGCCCTCAGACAGGGCGACCTCATTGTCGCCGTGGACAACGTCCCGATCGACAACCTGGAACAACTGGATCAGCACCTCTCCAAAGGACTCGTGACGCTGACCATCGTAGGCCCCCGCGCAGGCCGTCTCTACACCATGTTCCCCCGCGTCAACCTTTTTGAATCGGCTCCCGCTTCCCCCGACTCATCCCATAACCCTCCTCCCCTGCCCCCGCCGCCGGGCAGGAACGGACAGGACTGACCCACCAGACGGCTACCCTCGTACGATGAATATCCCGCTCCATCTCCACCCTTCCGAAGCCTCATTCGACTGGCTCAAATCACTGCCCCGACAAATACTTGCCCGGGACTGGTACGGCAACTCCGTCGAGCCGCCCGTCCTCTTCTCCTTCGGCCTGGACGAGGAGCACCTGTGGTTCCTCGCAGAAAGACGCAAAGCGGCCCGATTCCACCCTGAAGGAATGCCCGGAACCTTCACCCCGGAACTTTGGAAATACGACGTAGCGGAATGGTTCCTGCTCAACCCGGGCACGGGGGCCTACTGGGAGTTCAACCTGTCTCCCAACGGAGCGTGGTGGGCCTGCGCCTTCCGCAGCGCGCGCCGGGCGGATGACTCCATCCCCGCGCCCCGCGGCATCTCCTCCCTCTCGGAAACGAATGACGGCTCCTGGCTGACCATGGCCCGCATCCCCTTGGACGACCTCGCCCCCATCGTCAGCGGCAAGCCCGGAGCGGACGCGCTAGACGGGTGCAAACTGGCCGCAACCTTCATTCAGGAAACGCCTGTCCAGATATTCCTGACGACCGCGGAACCGTGTGAGGGAGAGCCGGACTTTCACCGCCCCCAATGCTTCGGCTCTGTCGAATTTGTCTCCTGACCATACCCACCCGGCAGAACCGGGCGAATCAGGGCTTGTACACAATCACGGGGCCGCTGTGGGAGGACTGAACCTCCCGCAGAGAATTTACCGAGCAGACAATCACCTCGATAGCCCGGTCCACCTCCTCCTCCGTATTCATGGAAGAGAAGGAAAAGCGCAGACTGGACTTTGCCTCCGCCGAGTCCAGCCCCATCGCGGTCAGCACGGAGGAGGGAGTATGATTGCCGGCCTTGCAGGCGGAGGCGACCGAACAGCAAATATCCTCTATCTCAAGCAATAGCATCATCCCCTCCGAAGGGCAGCCCTCAAACGTAATATTGGACGTATTGGGCAGCCTGGGCGCGTCATGACCATTGATGGAAATCCGGGGAATGTGCTTCAGCAACTCCATCTCAAACTTGTTCCTCAAATAGGACACATAGGCAATACGCTCCTGCATGTGCTCCAGAGCGATACGGGCGGCTGCGCCGAAACCGACAATCCCCGGAACATTGGTCGTACCGGAGCGGTAGCCGCCCTCCTGCCCTCCGCCGTAAATCAGGGGCTGTATGCTCATCCCCCGCCGTACAAACATCGCGCCCACCCCCTTGGGGCCATGAATCTTGTGGGATGACAGGGAGGCGTAATCCACCCCCAGGCCATCAAGATTCAAAGGCATCTTTCCGACAGCCTGGACGGCATCGACATGCACGGGAATCTCGTAGCGGCGGCAAATATTCACCAGCGTCTCCGTCGGCACGATCACCCCCGTCTCATTATTTGCCATGCAAAACGTCGCGCCCGTGGCATCCTGAAGCGCCTCCTCCCAAACATCTATCAGGGGCAGCCCCCTCCGGTCCACCTCCACATGCAGCGTAGCGCATTTCCCGCACTGCCGCCCCGCCTCCAGAGTCCGGAGCGTAGCGGGGTGCTCTGTCGTCAACGTCGCGATCACCGCGCAATCGCTGCCGTAGCCGTTGCGTTCATTGCGGCCCTGCATCTGATTATCGTTCCTGCCATGAATCCATGTATTCAGCACCGTATTGGTCGCCTCCGTCCCGCCGGAAGTAAACACAATCTCGTCGGGATGGGCTCCGACAAGAGCGGCCACCGATTCGCGAGCCTTCTCCACGACCTCGTGCGCCGCCTTGGCGGAAGCATAATGAGCCGATGGATTCTGCCAATTGTTCACCAGGCATTCCCGGACAGCTTCAATCACTTCGGGATGGGGCTGGGCGGTCGCGTTGTTGTCGAGATAGATCATGACGCCCGTATGTTCTCCTATCCGCACCGGACAAATCAAGTACAAGGAACGATTTTTCCCGGTCTTTTTTTCCGCAAAGCCCCATGGCGGGAAAAAACCTGCTAGAAAACCTTCTCGTGAACGTATTCCTTAAAAGCCCGCTCCTGTCCTTTACCCCTTTGACGCATCCATGAAAAAAAGACTCTCTCCGCTCCTTCTCTCCCTGTTCCTGCTCCCTCTCTGCTCCTCCCTCCAGGCGTCAGAACCTCTGAAAGAATTCACGCCCAAGGCGCTCTGGCCGGATGACAGGGGTGTACATATCAACGCCCACGGCGGAGGCCTCCTGGAAGACGGAGGAATCTACTACTGGTTCGGAGAACACAAAATAGCAGGAAAGGCGGGCAATAACGCCGAAGTCGGCGTCCACTGTTACTCCTCAAAAGATTTGTACAACTGGAAAGATGAAGGAATCGCCCTGAAAGTGGAAGAAGCCCCGGATCACCCCATAACCCGCGGATGCATCCTGGAACGTCCCAAAGTCATCTTTAACAAAAAGACAGGGAAATACGTCATGTGGTTTCATCTGGAACTCAAAAACAAAGGCTATTCCTCCGCCTATGCGGGAACCGCCGTCTCGGACAAGCCGGCGGGCCCCTATACATTCGTCCGCGCGGGAAGAGTCAATCCCGGCAAATGGCCGGTCAATATGCCCGAAAGCGAGAAAACCCTGGAAAAAGCGCCCGAAGCTCCCCGGCTCAACAGCAGCGCCTTCCCCCCCGGCACCAATGAATACGCCTTCCTTAAACGGGACTTCAAACAAGGGCAGATGTCACGCGACATGACCCTCTTCGTTGACGATGACGGCAAGGCCTACCATATCTACTCTTCGGAAGAAAACGGCACCACCCACATTGCCGAACTGAGCGACGACTACCTGTCTCACTCCGGCAAATACGTTCGGGCCTTCCCGGGACGCTTCATGGAGGCTCCCGCCATCTGCAAAAAAGACGGCAAATACTACTTCATCGCCTCCGGCTGTACGGGGTGGGCGCCCAACACGGCGCGATCCGCCGTGGCCGACTCCATCCTCGGCCCCTGGACAGAACAGGGCAATCCCTGCACCGGGCCGGACGCCCACACTACCTTCCGGGGACAAAGCACCTATATCCTCAAAGCCCCCGGCTCCCGGAACGACTACATCTTCATGGCTGATCAATGGACGCCCGACAATGCCATTGACGGCCGCTACATATGGCTCCCCATCGAATTTGACGGAGACCGGATGAAAATACAATGGCGTGAGAAATGGTCTCTCAACGACCTCAAAGAGAACTCAAAATAAAAAATGAACCCGACGCCGATTCCCTGCTTGTGTTGAAGCGTTCGCCATTCTACCTTTTTGAACCATGCTTTCTAAATTGTTTTTGACTGTTCTGGGCGCGCTCTTCCTGATCCCCCTTCAGGCAGCCAAAAGTAACAAGGACAGTAAAACCAGACAGCCCAACATCATCGTCGTACTCGTCGACGACATGGGATGGGGGGATCTGGGATGCTTTTACCAAAAAGACCGCAAAGGTAAAGAACCCGCCATGACCACGCCCCATCTGGACAAACTGGCGGCGGAAGGCATACAGCTCCGCAGACACTATTCGGGAGCCCCGGTCTGCGCTCCCGCCAGAGCCTCCCTGTTCTCCGGCGTCCATCAGGGCAACGCCCGGGTCGTGCGTGACAACACCTTCGACATGCCCCTCGAAAACTCCCACACACTGGCGACCGTACTCAAGCAGGCAGGGTACTCCACCGCCCTGATCGGGAAATGGGGTCTGGGTGGAGGGCGGGAATCCGGCGGAGGACCGGAAGAAAGCACCGCCTTCCCCACAAAACGGGGCTTTGACTACTTCTTCGGTTATCTCGACCATATCGCGGGACACCGCCATTACCCGGCGGAAGACCCTGCAGACTCCCGCTCTCCTGACAAAATCAACCGGATCTGGGACAACGGCACCGTCATCACCAAAGACTGCGCCAAGTGCTACTCTACGGACCTGCTGACGGCACGGGCAAAAAAATGGATCGTTGACACGCGAAAAGCCTCCGACAAACCCTTCTTCCTGGCCCTCACCTACATTGCCCCCCACGCCTCCCTGCAAATACCCACCCAGGCCTATCCCAAAGGAGGCGGCCTCAAGGGAGGCCTCCAGTGGCTGGGCAAGCCCGGAGAACTCATCAACACGGCCAACGGAGAACGGGACTCGTACATAGAATCCCGCTACGCCAAACAAAAATGGCCCGAATTCGCAAAACGGCACGCGACCATGATCGCCCGCATTGACGAGGGTGTCGGCGACATCATCCATCTCCTGAAAGACTTGAAAATAGACGACAACACCCTGATCGTCTTCCTCTCGGACAACGGCCCCCACAACGAAGGCAGCTTCCTGGGCATCGCCCAGAACCCCTCATTCTTCCGCTCCTACGGCCCATTCGACGGCATCAAGCGCGACACATGGGAAGGCGGCTTCCGAGTCCCCGCCCTTGTCCGCTGGCCTGCGGGCATCCCTGCGGGCGGCGTGACAAATACCCCCGGTCAATTCCATGACTGGATGGCTACCTTTGCCGAACTGGCGGGAGTCCCCGTCCCGGAACGCTGCGACGGAATATACCTCCTCCCCACCCTGACGGGCAAGGGGGAACAGAAACCGGGCATCGTTTACACGGAATACAACTACGCCGGCAACACGCCCAACTACAAGGACTTCGCCCCGGCTCACAAAAAAGCGCCCCGCGGACAAATGCAAATGATCATGGTAGATGACTACAAGGGAGTCCGCATGCAAATCAAGTCACAGGACGATGACTTCCAAATCTACGATACGATCAAGGACCCGCAGGAATTGAACAACCTGGCGGGCACGGCGCCCAAATTCGACGCCCTGCAAAAAAAGATGAAGGACAAGGCGCTCACCATACGCCGCCCCTACGACTACTACAACCAGGTCAGAGGCTGCCAGGCCAAACGCCCCTATGACTCCGCCCCCGTCCCCGGCGTAGCGGTCGAAGGCACACGCCCCGGCCTGCTGCTGTCGCTGGATTACCCCCAGGCCCTCCCCTGGGTACCCTCTGCGCAGTCCGCGCCCGCGCAAGCCAAAACCCGACCCGTCAAAGGAGTCTCCCTGCCCGGCTCTCTCAAAGGAGACTTTACCGTCTCCTGGCAGGGCTACCTGGACATCCCGGAAGACGGCGACTATACCTTCCACGTCTCCACCGACGCCAACGACGGCTCCAAAGCCTTCATCCGCCTGCACGACATGCCCCTGGTCGATGCCGACTTCGCCTACAAACCCGGAACGGAAGTCGACTCCTCCTCTGCCATTGCGACAACCGAGTGCAAAGCCCCAACAGGGAAAACCCCCGTCCACTTGAAGGCGGGCCTCCACCCTGTGCGCATAGGCTACGTACACGGAAACGGGCCGGCGAAACCGTCCCTCAAATTCGAATGGACTGCCCCCGGCAAACAACAAACGGTCATCCCGGACAGCCAGTTCCAGTACAAGGAATAAGACAACCCCTCCCCTTTGAAAAATTCAGAAAGCCCGGGAATAAAATTCCCGGGCTTTCTGTTTCCATTCAATTTCCGCTTGCAAACAAGCGGAAGTTCCATTCATCAAAAAAATAAAAAAGAAGACCTGCCTCGCAGGCTCTCCTGTCATTTGCCGGAGGGTAAACTCAAATCCCTCTCTGCCATTGGGAAGAAGACTTCTTGCCTCCCTCCTTGGCGCCCTCCTCGTAAGCGGGTACTGTCAACAGGACTTCCTGCTCCTCCACATACTTCAAATCCTCGGGAGAAAACTGGGCCTTTTTGACAACGACCTCACGCCCATCCTTTGCCAGCACCAGAGTAATAGTCTCCTCGTCGGAAGTCAGATAATGAGCCTGCACCTTCTTGCCCTGAGTGTTGACCCAGGTACGCGCCTCGACGGAGACGGCTCCCAGAACAAACAAAAGGCTCAAACAGGCAAAAGCGGCGGATCTCATAGGTGTGAACTATTGGAGAATATATTATAACTCCGCCCCGCCAAGTCAAGCCGTATCCCTCTGCCGCCAAAATTTCGGCAGCAGAGGGAATAGTAAATAAAACAATTACATCAACTTGCGATTCCCGGCCAGAGTCTCCCACACATCCGAAAACCCTCCGGAAAGGGCCTGCTTCGCCAGAGACAGGGAAAAGCCCTTTGCCTGGTCGAGCGTAATATGGGGAGGAAGAGCCAGGGCATTGCTGTTGACGACGACATCCAGCAGAGCCGGGCCATCATACTCCAGCATGCGCTTGACCGCCTGCGGCAAATCGGCGGGATTCTCCACACGCTCCCCATGCAGGCCTACCGCCTGCGCCACTCGCGAAAAATCGGGATTGTGCAAATCTATCTGGCGAGGCACCAGCCCGACCGCCTGCATCTCCAACTTGATGAAATCGAGACAATCGTTGTTATACACCACCAGCTTCACCGGCAAATTGTACTGCTTCAAAGTAATCAGGTCGCCCGGCAGCATCGAGAGCCCGCCGTCTCCGCACAGGGCAATCACCTGACGGCCCGGGCTGGACATCTGCGCGCCCAATGCCATGGCCAGGGCGCAGGCCATCGAACCATGCTTGAAAGAACCGATAATACGCCGTCCCTTTGTCCCGCAAAGATAGCGGGCCGCCCAAATATTCGGCGTCCCCGTATCAACCGTAAAAACAGCGTCCTGAGCGGCATAAGTATTGACGACAGTAGTCAGATACTCGGGTCGAATCGGAGAAGAAGACTGACTCTCCTCAATATACGCGTTAATACGCTTCAGGGCGCTGCCCTGCTTCTTGATTGAAAGATCCAGATGCTCCCGGTTTTTCTTTTCCTCCACCAGCGGATCAAGCGCCTGGATGGTGGCTTTGACATCGCCGCACAGCCCCATATCCAGACGGCATCTGCGGCCAAGATGCTCGGCGCGGACGTCAACCTGCACGACAACCGGCCGGGTAGGCAAAAACGCACTGTAGGGAAAATCAGTACCCCACAACACAAGCAAATCGCACTCGTGCATGGCGCGGTAGGCATCTCCCCAGCCCAGAAGCCCGGTCATGCCGATCGCGAGAGGATTGTCATACTCCATGATTTCCTTCCCGCGAAAAGTATAAGCAATGGGAGCCTTGAGCTTTTTCGCCAGATTGACCACCTCGTCATGCGCATTCGCACACCCGGCGCCGCAAAAGAAAGTAACCTTTGAAGAACGGTTCAAAAGCTCGGCAAACGCCTCAAGCTCCGCCTCATTCGGACGAATGACGGGACGCGGAGGAGGAAGAATGCGGGAAGAATCCGACTCATCCGCCGGGTGCCCCGCCACATCGCCCGGCAACACAATGACGCCCACATCACTCTTTGTCAGAGCCGTATTGACCGCGTTTTTGGCAATGGGGACAACTTGCGACGGAAGAGAAACCAGCTCGACATAGGCGCTGCACTCCTTGAACAAAAACTGGGGATGCGTCTCCTGAAAATAATCGTTGCCCACCTGACTGAGCGCCAGATGAGAGGCAATCGCCACCACCGGAGCATGACTATGGTGCGCATCAAACAACCCGTTGATGAGATGCAAATTGCCCGGCCCGCTGCTCCCGCAGCAAACGGCCAGCTCCCCCGTCATCTGGGCCTCTGCGCTGGCGGCGAAGGCGGCCGTCTCCTCATGGCGCACATGCACCCACTGAATATGCCCGTTCTTATGCAGGGCCTCTGTCAGAGGATTCAGACTATCGCCGACAATCCCATAAATGCGTTTGACCCCGGCCTCATCCAAAAAATCGACCAGCTGCTCGGATATATTTTTTTTCATCAATCTCTTCCCTGTTTATCGTTCCTCCCGACCACTCAATTCCCGGAATTCCGGCAAAAAACCTTCTTCAGAAGCCTATGATCCAAAGAAAAACGCCCGGCTCCCATCAGCACCACAGCCAAAGCCGTGCCTATATAAAGAAGCTGGTATTCAATCCCCTCTCCCTTCTGATTCCCGTACCAGTTCATGAAAAACCCGTTGTGCCAGTTGTACGTCATGGCGACAGACATCACGATCATCAGGAACAAGGCGGCAACGCGAGTCAACAACCCCGCGAGAACAAAAACAGGCGCGAGAAATTCCGTTAAAATAGCGGCCAGAGCCAGGGGCCCCCAAATACCCATCTTATCGACAAACGTCGAATAAGTGGCGGAGAAGCCACCCCCGCCGAACCAACCGAGCACCTTTTGCGCCCCATGAGGCCACATCACAACAGCAAGAGTCAAACGAAGGGCAAACTTGCCCGCGTCATCCCACGCTCTGCCAATCAGGAAACAATCTTTGGACATACCTGTCCCTTAGGAAAAATAATCCGTTAGAGCAAGAGAAGAGATAAAAAATTAGATTAATTCTTCTTTTTCACAAACCGCTCTCCTGCGCAAAAACGGCGAAACCTCCGCACCCAGCCTCGAAAAAAAATCAGACCGGCTCTCCGGGCAAAAGAGACTCCGCCTTTTCCATCAGCGAATTCAAATCTCCCTGGGGAGGCAGCGCCGACTTGGGATAAGTAAAATGCTGCCCCTTGTAGTTGCGCAAACTCACCGTACGACCGTCATCGGAAAGAATATACTCGGGATTCAAAGGAATCTTGCCGCCGCCGCCCGGGCCGTCCACCACATACTGGGGAATGGCGTATCCGGTCGTAAACCCGCGCAACTTGTCCATAATATCCAGCCCCTCCTCAATACCCGTCCTGAAATGCGAAGACCCGTAAATCAAATCGCACTGATACAAATAATAGGGACGAACACGACAGAGAAGCAACTTGCGAATGAGACCCATCTGCACCTCGGCAGAATCATTCACCCCACGGAGCAGCACACTCTGACTCCCCATCACAATACCATGATCGGCAAGCATCTCCATCGCCGCCCGGGACTCCTGTGTCAACTCCTTCGGATGATTGACGTGGATGGACAAATACAGAGGGGAATGCCGCCTCAACATCTTACACAAGGACGGAGTAATAC
>CAZNVW010000055.1:0-14669 GCA_964576595.1 uncultured Verrucomicrobiales bacterium | reverse complement strand
CACACCGACCCTCGTGGCAATATCACCAAGGACTGGATTGAATACGGAGAAGGCCCGACCCGCACCAGCAGGCAAACCGTCCCCGCCTCGGCCATCGACTCCGCCGTCACCGTGATCGACGGCTACACCGTCTCGCAAACAGACCATGCCGGAGTCACCGTCACATCCCGGCGAACATGGACCGCCAGCGGCCTCAAAATCGAGCGAACCGACGGCCGCGGCAATACTTCCGTCACGGTCACCGACATCGCCGGACGCCCCGTCAGCGAGACAGACGCCGCAGGCCACACCATTACAACGGAATACTGCCCCTGCTGCGACAACCCCTCCTGCATCACCGACGCGCTCGGCCACCCCCTCCGCTACACCTATGACCTCCGCGGCCGCAAAATCGCCGAATGGGGTACGGGAATCCAGCCCGCGCGTTTCGCCTACGACCAGGCCGACCGCCTCGTCTCCCTCACCACATGGCGCGCCGACGAAGGGGATATCGAAACCGATCCCTCCGACCGCGCCGACGGCGATACCACCACCTGGGCCTATCACGACGCCTCAGGCATCGTCACCCGGAAAACATGGGCCGACGGCAGCCAGGAGGATATGACCTACACCCCCCTCAATCTCATCGCCACAAAAACGGGCGCCCGCGGCATCACCGCAACTTATACATGGGATACAGCCAAAGGACTCTGCACTAAAATCGAGTACAGCGACGGCACCCCGGCGCGGCAGTTCACCTGGAACCACATCGGCAACCTCTACCGCGTCACGGACGCCCAGGGCACGCGCGACATCGTCTATAACATCTACAATGAAAAAGACACCGACAGCGTCACCGTCGCCGGCGTCAAACACACCGTCACCGAAACCCGGGATTCCTTTGGCCGCTCCGCGGGCTACGCCCTGTCCAAACCGGGCAGCGCGCTCGACACGGTTGCCTGGCGCTACGGCGCGGACGGCCGCCTGAACGCAGCCTCCTTCCTGCAAGGAGCGGAGGAGAAAATATTCACATACGCCTACCTGCCGGGCTCCAGCCTGCTCCATACCCTGTCACACCCCAACGGCCTCCTGACGACCCGCAGTTACGAGACGCGGCGCGACCTCCCCGTCTCCCTCAATACCACGCGGGAGGCAACCAATGTCGTCCTGCGCGGCTACACCTACGACGCCCTCGGCCGTCCCTCCGCCCGCACCTGCTCCCGGCAGGGTGCCAGCCGGCAGGACGCCTTCGGCTACAACACCCGCAGCGAACTCACAACGGCCGCCCTGGGGACGGATCAATACTCCTACGGGTACGACAACATAGGCAACCGCAAAACCGCTCAGGAAAAAACTGTCGAAACCACATACGGCACCAACAGCCTCAACCAGTACACCATCCTCTCAAGAAGCGACGCTGACCTCTACGCTCCCTCCTATGACGCCGACGGCAACCAGACCGACCTCCGCACCGCCACCGGAGACTGGACCGTCGTTTACGACGCCGACAACCGTCCCGCCCGCTTCACCAGCGCGGACGGCAGCACCGTCATCGAAAACGGCTACGACTACATGGGCAGACGCTGCGTGAAAAAAGTCACCGTCAACGGCGCCGTCACCCTGCACCAGCATTACCTCTACCGGGGCTATTTGCAAATCGCCGCCCTCGACCTGACGCGCGCCAATGCTCCGGCCCTCTGGTTCCTCCACTGGGACCCCTCTGAACCCGTCGCCACCCGCCCCCTGTCCCTCCGCAAAAACGGCACATGGTACACCTACGGCCACGACCTGACCAAAAATGTCACGGAACTCTACAAGGCGGACGGCACCATCGCCACCACCTACGACTACACTCCCTACGGAGCGGTTACCGCCATCGGCGTCGACCAGCCCATACAGTGGTCCAGCGAACACTACGACTCAGAACTGGCTCTCGTTTACTACAACTACCGCCACTATAACCCACTGGATGGCAGATGGATTAACCGTGATCCTATTGCAGAAGAAGATGGAATTAATTTATATGAATTTACCGGAAATAACAATCAAAGATCCATTGATTTTATGGGGTTAGCCATAATATTCATTGGAGGAGCAGGATATAATGAAAATGACATGAAAAACAAAAACATAGGATTCCTTACTAAAAATCAAAATAATGAAGATATATATGTTTCTGGCTTAGGAGCAGACTATACATTTTTTCATGATGAAAGCAAAAATGCCATCTCAACTATTCAAAAAATATGGAATGATAACCCCAATGAATCCATAGTTTTAGTTGGACACAGCTGGGGCGGCGATACTGCCTATAAACTCTCTGTTTTACTTTCCAAACAAGAATTCTATAAAAAATCATGTGGCTGCATTTATTTACTCACGGTTGATCCGGTAAGCCGAAGTAAAAATAATGGAAAAACAGGTCGAATCGAAAAACCTCCTGTTGCACGATGGATTAATTTTTCACAGAAAGCAGATTGGGTTGATAAAGTCAATAATGTTCACATTGGAAAAAATAAAGCTTGGGAGCTTCTGGAATATCCCATAAATATCATCGGAGCTACAGTTACAACAGCAGGACAAGCGATCGCATTTCTACCAAACGCAATTTTTGGCGATAGTTCCAATGTTATTGCCGATGTAGGAGGTCAATGGAATTTAAAAACGGACGCCGATATGAATTTACCTATCATACCTGATGGAAGCACAGCAGAACTCGGACATGGAGAAATATCTTATTTAATGGGCATAGCTAAATTTCAAGGGAAAACAATCAAACAATATGCGCAAGAACTTGAAAAAGAGCCATGCTCCCGCTGCTCAAAAAAAAATAAATAACCTTTTCATATAATTTTAAAATAAAAACATTCACATATTCCACAAAAAATAGTATTTTTGTGGAATATGTGAATACTACACCTACTTTTAACAGGGCATCCTCTTATAGAACAGCTTAGATAAAACAATGAAGTAATCAAAAGCTCCATGTAGTGACGAAGTTTTCTATGCTTACAATTATCCAAAGAAGTTGTTAGCGCTTCAAAAAATACCATTCATAAAAAATATTCTATTGAATAGAAATACTAGGAAATATTCATTAACCTTGAAAAGGAGCAATTTTTTAATTCATTTTTTCGTATTCACACGAATACCTTTTTCATTGATAGAATATGATGATATATAATCAATTTTATCAAGAGTCTCAACTAACCTTTCCACATCTGCAGAATGAGGCAATGTCGGCTTTTTACCTCGCATGGCAATGATCCTATATGGTTCCGGCAATGTATTCAGCAGTTCCGTGATTTCTTCTTTTCCAGAATTTCGCTCTAGAATGGTTCGATTGATCATAAATATCTTATGATTCAACTGATTTGAATTTTCAAGAATAGAAATTAATAATTCATAACTTAAATCAATATCATCTTTTTTCAACAATAAAACATCATTAGATAATTGTACATTTTCGCTAAAAATAGATGGATCAAAACAGGGAGCAATCATCCCCTTCTCTTGTTTTGCCAATAGTTCAGATGCCATTAAAATTTCAGCCAATTCCTTAGTATAGTTAATCTTTTCAGTTTCTTTTAAATACATATCTTTATATTGAATCAAATATCTTGCCAATAGCGTTACCTCAAAATATTCTGCCAGCATCTTTGTATTATGATCCGAATATTGCAACATGCAACAAGTAAGTAACAGCCAAACCTTATCAGAAGAAAGTGCGGAGAAATCCGTATCTATTAATTTAAATTTCTCAAATGCAGGCAATATCTTTTTATAAAATTCAAGAGATAAAACATTTTCCACTATCAAGCGAATAAATAATTCCTGCGATATATCATCTGTCGAAAAATGAGACATCACTAATTCATCTGCGAATTTTTCAATAAAACAAACTAATTCATCAGTTACAGATCCCATTAGTTTGCAGTAGTGATACACAGAATCCCAATCAGGGATGATAATGTAAAGTTTTATAGCTAATATTTTTGCTTCTTTTGTAGTGAGCAATTCCAACTCTATGGAATTAGACTGATCATTTAAATAGGAATATTTTAACGTTTCATTTATATCATCTGATTCTAAAATACGCCTAATTGATTCTTTGCTTTCATTTTTAGATGAAGGCGAAATAAAAACCTCTTTCAGACACAACTCAATATTATTTTCAATTCTAGCAATAATCGACTTATTCCCGGTATTATATACGTCCGTCATATTTACTCCACAAAAAACAACAGAATCCCTACACAGAAAATAATTAACTATAGTAGAAATGTTATGTGAATTTATTTCATAAAAATCATTTTCAACAATATAATCAATCAATTCACCTGACGAAGCGTTTAAATCAGAAAATTGATGTTTTCCTGAAAAAATAATTTCTTTAATGTGATGAATATTAAATATTTCCAATCTATCCGTCAGAAAAGAATAACGAGATTCCAGCCAATTAATGCTTTCCTTTGTCTTATGCGCGAGCTCTGCATACCTCATCCATATCTCTATCAAGACATCACGATATTCATCTTTAGTATCTACAAAAGTATTCCACAAATCGGCTCTTAATCTAAACATATAAGAAAAAACATCATCAGCAACATAACCTGATTGATAGTATTTTATCAAGAAATCCCATGCTTCTGTATTGACCGCTGTATTAATTAAACGGATGCATTTCCTCTTATTTTTTTCATAATTGGATGTCAAATAGGATAATATTCCAATATTTAAAATTGATTTTGTTTTATATACATAATCAGGAATTTCATTGATGCAGTTTTCGACATTATCTATATGATAATCGACGGAAAGTTGTTTTTTTAATTTTAGACTCAAAACAAAATTCCAATCATGATGAGACATTGTTTTACCATAAAAGTAAGAAATATAATCATAATAATTCTCATTAATATAGCCTTTCAATAAAAAGAATTCTTCCATAGGCTCCATTTTTAGAGATTGATATTCAGAACACGATTCCAGGTCTGTTTGATTCAGTAGATCTGAAAATGACAGAGAATGAATATCTGAAATTTCTTGTTCCAATGGTTCCACATCAAAATTCTCACGTAACGCATTCAAACGTTGCATATAACTATGCATCGAATCTACTTTTTTTTCTATGTCAGAAAATTCAACATCAATCGGGCCACCTCTATATATATATGAATTACCATAATGATAACAATAATAATGATATAATACTGATTTTTTAGATATCAATATATTGAAAATATTTTCATCATCGACAATTTTATCAAAAGAATAAGGAATTTCGTCTATTTCTAAATTTACACAATTATCCTTTCTACGTCTATATTCATCAATATATATTTGCCGTAATTCCTTTTCTTTGAGATGCTTATTTTGTAATATTAAATCCTTATTATATTTGGCTTTTTCTATTTTATCGTTTATTCCTCTGCTTAGTTTCTCAACAAGGATCTTTTTAAGTTGGAAGCATTGATATATCTTTCCTTCACAACGATGTAATTCAGCAAAACTACGTGGATAGTAATTCTTATATACAATCATTGCCAGAAGATTTTGAGGCAACAAATTTTCTTCTATTTTTTCACGATATTGATGATATTCGTTTGCTATATTTTTAAGCAATCTCATATCATTAATAAAGAAAGCAATTTCCTTTAAATGAAAATCACATATATCATTATATCCACGTAATTCAAGTTCTTCTTTAAGTTTATCTTTTGAGTTTGATGGATTTATAACAGGAATAACAGTTGTTATATAGTCGAAAAATTTAGATCTTTCAGAATCTAAAAATATATCATCCTTGACGGCATAAATAAAAACAATAGAGCGACCAACAACTTGCGATTCATTTAATAAAACATTTAATTCTCTCAATTTCAAGAATATATCGGGAGAATCAAAACGATCCAAATCTTCAATGACGACAGCATTATAATTTGTTACTTGGAAAAAATAAAGAATTTCATCAAGATGTTTATTGAATATGGATGTGTTTTCTGTTATTTCTATTTCACCGTTTTTAAGATTAAGTTTATTTAATCTGAACTTACTAAAAGAACGAATAAAAAAGACGGCAACAAAAAATAAAATGGAAATCATGTAAATTATCCCCAAAATATCAGCTACTATATTTAACCATGCGGCACTGAACAAATCGGATATCCATGCAATGTAGAAAATATTGGGTTCAAAAACTACTATAAAAGCAATAAAAAAGGCAATAGCCGCGAAAGCAATAGCATATGTTTTAGCCTTTCCAATATGAAAAATTCGTTTAAATCGAGAGTTAGGGATAACCTCTTGTTTTTCTCTATATATTAATTGTTGTAAAATACTGTACTCGATCAATCGATTGAGTTCTTCGTTATCGTTCTCTTTTTCAGTATTATTTTGTTCACTTTTCTCTTTTTTATAGGATTTAAGTGTTGCTAAAGAAATATTCAGATACTTATATTGTGGATAATTTTCTCTTAATGAGATGAGAATAGAACTTTTCCCTGATCCATAAGGTCCTGTTACAGCAATATTCTGCGCATCATTTTTTTGCAGACGACAGGCTATATCTTCTACAGTCTTATATGATTTGTCCTTTTTATCTAACGAAGATGGATTAAGAGTTTTTTGTTTACTATCAAGCAATTCTTTAACGCAATCCTCTTTTTGTTTAAAAATCATAAAAATTTCCTTAAAAAAAGAACACAATGTATTTTTATTCATAATTATTTTTTAAAAATTGAGAAAGCATCATAAAAATTACTCACATTGAACTCTTTTCCGAATTCTTGCAACAATATCTTCGACAATTCCGGAATAGAATACAGTCCATACTCCGCCCATTTGTTCCCCCATCGATGATTCTCCTACCAATTGAAACCACTGTCACATTGATTACTTGGGTTCGTCCTGGAGGTATGGAATGAAGCATATCGTCAACGAAAGCAGGAAAAATCAGTTTGTACACCATAAATGTAGACACACAATTGCATATAAATTATTCTCCGGCAAGTTTCATTCAAGAAAAAGATAAGATATTAATCTAACAAAATGTTACTATCTTCAGCATTTCATCCTGTCGATTCTTAAAATTCCCTTGCCTCGCCACAACTTCCCCCCCCCGTGCCAGCCCTTTCCTTGTTCTCATCCCCCCTATTCCCTTCTCGCTGTCCTCGGCAAATGTTCACAGGCATCTGTCGACGCCCACAAATCCTGTACCCTCTTCACGTGATCTATCCCCAGAATAATAAATAAGCGCCCAATCCCAATGACCGGATTTGTCATGGATTTACAGCCAGATCCCGTTTAGCGTAAAAAACAATATGAGCGCGTACTTCATAGTCACCATCCGGCTTGACGAGGACAAGGACCGGGCGCCCTACGACGCCTATATCGAGCAGGTCAAACCGATTGTGGAGAGTTTCGGCGGCGAGTATCTGGTGCGGACGGAGGAGATCACCACCTTCTCCCCGGAGCCGGCGCCCGACAGGCTGATTGTCATCCGTTTCCCCAGCCGGGAGCGGCTGGATGCCTGCTTCGCCAGCGAGGGGTACCGCCATATTATGTCCCTGCGTACGGAAACCGTCCATACTACCGCCCTCATTGCCGAAGGTTTATGAAAATAACGCCCCTTGTTCATTGTCTCAGAATCGATTTCCAGGTAACGCCGGAGATTCTCCGTTTTGTAAACGTCTTTTTCCTGATCGGGGAGAAAATCACCCTCATTGACGCCGGGGTCGCCGGGTCGGGCTCGTTGATCGCGGACTATCTGGCCGCGCAGGGCCGGAGCGTGCGGGAGATAGACAAGCTTTTCCTGACGCACTCGCACCCCGACCATATCGGCGGAGCCGCCGAGATCAAGAGACTCTCCGGCTGTACGGTATATGCCTCCGCCGCAGAGCGGGACTGGATAGAGGATATAGACCGCCAGTTCCGGGACAGGCCCATTCCCAACTTTTATTCCCTGCTGAATGAGTCCGTCGCCATCGATGTGTTCCTCCAGGACGGAGACGTGATCGCCTGCGGAGACGGCATTTCCCTGAAAGCGATGGACACGCCCGGCCACTCCCACGGCTCGCAGTGTTTCCTGCTCCCGGAGGAAAAGGTTCTGTTTACAGGAGACGCGATCCCCGTACCGGGAGACATCCCGATTTACGTCAGCCCCGGACAATGCGAGGCGTCCCTGCAAAAGCTTCTTTCTCTGGACGGGGTCGGGTTCTATTGCTCCGCCTGGGACGAGACCAGAGACGCCGGGTCAGGCCGTCAGGCCATCTTGCAGGCTCTGGAAAAGCAGGTCGTCCTCGACAAAGCCGTCCGTCAAGTACTTCAATCGCACCACGACGCCCCCCTTGATCTTCAGTTCAGGGAGGTTTGCCGGATTCTGTGCCTGGAACGGTTGGAGCAGGTGCCCCCGTTCCGCCAGTCCATCACCGCGCATTTGAACGAGCGGAAATCATCCCTGTAAAAAGACGGCGCAACTGCCTCCGTCTTTATGCCGTTGCGAAAAAGGCAGACCGGAATCCCTCTTCTTTATGCAAGAATAAGAGACGATTAATAATTTTTCTGAAAGGAAAGGGTCAGCGCGATATAAAAGCACATTTTATATTCCGCGATCTTATCCAAATAAAATTGCTGGTATTCGTCGGGATCTTCTTCGGTTAGAACAAAAAAAAACTTCCGCGTACTCATCGACAAAGGCTTTCAATTCTTCCAACGCATTTCTGTCCCCGAATTTATCTTCAAAAAGTCTGTCAAAATTTTCTTCAGCCTCTCTTCTGTAGTCAAAAATAGCCTTTTCGTGAATATCCTCCAGCTTATCATACCCCAGTTTTTTATTGACTGCGCCCCTTAATTTTCCTTCTTCCTCGCGTAACTTCGGTGATATTTTCTTTTCTCCGAATTCGACATAAACAAGGTCCATTCCCTCACTTACAGTAGTGAAATATTGCTTCTTCCCTCCTTTATCCCGCCGTTTTTCAGATAAAATGAGATAGGATGCGTCCACATGGGGAAAAGAGGCATACATTCTTTCCTTCGCCCGTACTTTCGATTTGTCGGCAAATGAAATACTCCCGGAGTTCTCTTCCTTCAAAAAATGGGAGAAAAGAACAGCCTCTTCCTTATACACAGAAGATGCGCAACCAATTATGAAGAAAAATATCAGGGCAAGGAATCTCATCGCAAACAATTTTTCCTATAATCGGGAATTTTTTCTCAAAGAAAAGAGCTAACTATTTTCATTTTGTAGAGCCCGCCATTTATTCTAAAAGTGATCGTTTTTTTGAGAATAATTATATAAATTTATTTCCTCACCATAAAGTTTTCCCAGAGCAGGATTACCTTTTCATTTCGCCTTTCTCTCTTTTTCAAAAAAGATCTTTTTCATTCCCTAAACACTCCTTCCCCATAAAAAAACGGGAGATGAATGGCGTATGATAAAAAATATTTATCACTTGCATTAAATAGGTTATACACAAAAAAGGAATATTTTCGAAAATAATAAAAAACAATTCTTCCCTTAAAGTAACTGTAAGGTGTTCGATAGAGATAACGCTTCTGCCCATGTATGCGGCGGGAAGCGATTCTTTCACCCCAAACGAACAAAAAGAATGAGTTTTATCATGCATGTCCCCACCCGGCTTCTTTTCGGAGCTGGTCAACTGAACCGCCTGAGCGAGGAATCCCTGCCCGGCAAAAAAGCCATGGTCGTGATCTCGAACGGGACTTCCACCAAAAAGCACGGTTATCTCGACCGCCTGACGGAACAGCTCGATCAGGCCGAGGTCGAGTACGCCCTGTTTGACAGGGTCGAGCCGAATCCGCTCCGCTCCACCGTCAACGCCGGGGGCGTCTTCGCCCGCGAGCACGGGTGCGACTTTGTGATCGCCCTCGGCGGCGGCAGCTGCATGGACGCCGCCAAATCCATCGCTCTCATGGCGACAAACGGCGGCGACTACTGGGACTACATCCCCTCCGGCACCGGCAGGGGGCTCCCAGTCACCCGTCAGCCCCTGCCTCTCGTCGCCATCACCACGACCGCCGGCACAGGTTCCGAAGCCGACCCCGGCACGGTCGTTACCAATGAAGAGACGCACGAGAAAACGGGCTTCCTCCACCCGTCCCTGTTCCCCGTTCTCTCCCTTGTCGATCCTGAGTTGATGCTGACCGTCCCGCCCCTCTTCACCGCCTTCCAGGGTTTTGACGCGCTGTTTCACAGTGTGGAGGGGTACGTCTCGAACGGCACCAATCTGATGAGCGACATGTACGCCCTGACGGCGATAGAAAACATCAGCCGCTATCTGCCCCAGGCCGTCAGGGACGGCTCCGATCTCGAGGCCCGCGAGCGGGTCGCCTTTGGTAATACTCTCTCCGGCTACGTCATGTGCGTCGGCCGGTGCACCAGCGAGCACTCTCTGGAGCACGCTCTCTCGGCCTATCATCAGGAGCTGCCGCACGGGGCCGGGCTCATCATGATCAGCCGGGCGTATTTCACCCACCTGATCCACAGTCACGTCGCCGACGAGCGTTTTGTCCGCATGGCGCAGGTCATGGGTATGCCCGACGCCCGGCGGCCGTGGGATTTCATCACCGCCCTGACCACGCTGCAGGAGGCCTGCGGCGTCGCCGATCTGAGCATGTCTGAGTACGGCATCACGCCCGACGAGTTTGAAAAAATGGCCCATAACGCCAAAGACACCATGGGCTTCCTGTTCGAATGCGACCGCAAGCCCCTCAGCATTGAGGACTGCGTCGCCATCTACCGGGATTCCTATAAATAATCCCCTCCGGGCCGGAAGTGGGAAGCGCGTTTCCCTGCCTCCGGCCCGCCGGTACGGAGGAGCGGTTCCAGCCGCCCCTTCGGAAGTCATCCCGCCGCAGGGAAACTCCCAGGCAGGACGAACCGACAGAGCCGGATGAACCGGAAAATCCGTCTGAAATGACAAATGAAATTCTTGCCTCGCAAGCAATCCTGAATGATTCTGGGGGAAGTATGAAAACCGGGGAGGTCATGGCGTAAAGCGGCCTCTCCCCATTCCTCCCCGGCACAGAGATCAAAGACTCCCCTCCCCCTCTTCCGCTCCTTTCTCCTATGCACTACGACTTCGACACGATCATTACCCGACGGGGCACCGGCTCCTACAAATGGGACACCGCCCCCGAGCCAGACATTCTGCCCATGTGGGTGGCCGATATGGACTTCCGCACGGCTCCGGCCATTATTGAGGCTCTCCGCAAGCGGGTAGAGCACGGTATTTTCGGGTACGCCAAAACGCTCCCTGCCTATTATGAGGCCATTACGGGCTGGTTCGCCCGCCGCCACGGCTGGCAGATCAGCCCGGAGTGGATTCTGAATACGACGGGCGTCGTCCCGGCCCTGTCGGCCATTATCAAGGCGTTGACGGTTCCCGGCGATAAGGTGCTCGTGCAGACGCCGGTGTACAATTGCTTTTTCTCCTCCATACGCAACAACGAGTGCGCGCTGGCGGCCAATCCTCTCCTTTACAGGGAGGGACGGTACAGTATGGATTTTGACGATTTGGAAAGACAGGCCGCCGACCCCGCGGTCAAGCTCATGCTGCTGTGCAATCCCCACAATCCGGCGGGCCGTGTCTGGACAAAAGAGGAGCTTCTGAGAGTAGCCGATATCTGCCGCCGCAATCAGGTGCTGGTCGTCGCGGATGAAATCCATTGCGAGCTGGTCTATCCGGGGCACACCTACATACCCTTCGCCTCCCTGTCGGAGGAGACCCTGCTCCATTCCGTCACCTGCGTCTCCCCCAGCAAGTCCTTCAATATCGCGGGCATCCAGGCCGCCCAGATTGTCGCCGCCGATGAATCACTCAGGAAGAAGATAAGCAAAGTTCTCAACATAAATGAGGTGTGCGATATCAACTGCTTCGCCGCCGGCGCGGTGACCGCCGCCTACAACGAGGGAGAGGGCTGGCTGGACGCGCTGAATCTCTATGTGTACGAGAACTACAGCCTGCTCCGGGAGTACTTCGCCCGCCACCTGCCGCAGTTCCCCCTCCTGCCTCTGGAGGGCACCTATCTGGCCTGGATCGACTGCTCCGCTCTGGGCAAAACCTCCTCACAGGTGACGGAGCTCCTCCTGAAACAGGGAAGTCTCAAGGTGAACAACGCGGAAATGTACGGAGAAACGGAGACCTGTTTCATCCGCCTCAATCTGGCCTGCCCCAGAGCCCTCCTGCGCCAGGGGCTGGACAGGATCAGGGAGACCTTCCAATCCTGCCTTTAATATCTCGAATAGAGGAACGAGTCTCCCGCCGCCCCGCAAGCGGCGGGAGACTTTCTTAATCCTCTTCCCCGTACAAATCGCCGCGAGGCGTAATGAGAGGCTCGCATGCCTCTACATTATTCACCGGGTTGCAATCGTCCGGGCGGTGGTTTTCCAGAAGATCCTGATAGAATTTTTTCTTGTATTTCAGGACTTCCATCTGCTTTTTCAACATGCGGAGCTGGGTTCGCAGACTTTTTTCCTGCTTGAAGATAAGCTCGGCCCGCTCCGGAATGGTCGAGTCCCCCTCCAGACACAGGTCGATGTAATGCTTGACTCCCTCAATAGGCAGCCCGGTCATGCGCAGACAATGCACCAGCCGAAGCCAGCTCAGGGCGTAATCGGAGAACAGGCGCGCGTTGCCGCCGCTGCGGTCCACCTCGGGGATCAATCCCGAATTTTCGTAATAACGGACCGTATAGGGAGACAGCTCCATCATATCCGCCACCTGCTTGACCGTGTACTTGGGCGTACGGTCGTATGAGGTACTGTAAGTCTTTGCTTTTTGCATGGTTGCTTTTTTTCGAAAGGTTCTCCGGGACGGATGGAAGGGTACTCCTTTCAGGATAAAAGAAAAGAGTTTACCCGGTATTCCGCCGCCAGGTTAAACAATAAAATTTCCTCTCTTTCCGGGAAGTCCTCCGAACTTGGATTTCACACTTCGGCCCGTCATCCCTTCATAGAATACATAGGGGTCTCCTCATTTCCCGTTTTTTCCGAAGGCCGGCTGACTCTAATAATTCTTCTTTTCCCTTTTACGTCGGGCAAAGAGTTCTACAATAGGTTTTGTAAAACCTCCTTTTTGTATCACACCTCCATAAACCTGCAATGAAAACAACCGGTTCCACATCAGATCTATCTATTCTTTTTCAGCCCTTTCATTCTCAAAAGCTGGACACGGCGACGCGGCTCGTTATGCCGCCGATGACGCGGGGCTTCTCCCCCGGCGGCGTCCCCACGGATGAGGTAGCCGCCTACTACAGACGGCGCGCGGAAAACGGCGTCGGGCTCATTGTGACGGAGGGCACCATGATAGACGAGCCGAGCGCCTCGCCGGACTCCCGCTACCCCCGCTTTTTCGGAGAGGACGCCCTCGCCGGGTGGAGCCACGTCGTACAGGCCGTACACACAACTCCCTGCAAAATCATTCCCCAGCTCTGGCATGTCGGCATGACCCGCCCCCGGAGCGGAGACCATCTTCCTCATCCGGAGCTGCCGCCCATCGGCCCGTCCGGGATAGACGTCGCCACGCTGAAGCAAACAGCGGACCCCATGAGCCCCGCCAAAATAGAAGAGGTTATCCAGGCCTTTGCCAGGGCGGCGGGCGAGGCCCAAAAGCGTGGTTTTGACGGCGTTGAGCTTCACGGCGCCCACGGCTACCTGATCGACCAGTTTTTCTGGAAGGAGACCAACCGCCGCACCGACCAGTACGGCGGCGATCTGGTCGGCCGCACCCGCTTTGCCTGCGACATCATCCGGGCCGTCCGGCACGAGGTGGGGCCGGACTTTCCCCTTGTCTTCCGCTTTTCCCAATGGAAGAGCGGGCACTACGACGCCCGTCTGGCGGAGACGCCGGGCGAGCTGTCCGACTTCCTTCATCCTCTCGTCGAGGCGGGCGTCGATCTCTTCGACTGCTCCACCCGCCGCTTCTGGACGCCCGAATTTGAAGGTTCTCTCCTGAATCTGGCGGGATGGACCAAAAAACTCACAGGCAAGCCCGTCATTTCCGTAGGCTCCGTCGGTCTGGATGAAACGTTTACCTCCCTGTTTTCCTCCCACAAGGATCAAAAAGATGAACACGGCCACAATCTGGACGATCTCGCCCAACGCCTCGAAGCGGGAGAGTTCGACCTGATCGCCGTCGGCCGCGCCCTGCTGGCCGACCCCGCCTGGGGAGAAAAAATCCGTAACGGCAAGCCTGGGGAAATCCATCTTTTCCATAAGGACGATCTGAACCAATTGAGTTAAGACTCGCTTCCCGCATCAGGACTCTCCCCTAGGGACACCAGGGAGAGTTCTTCCCAGGCCTCCCCCTTTATTCAAAAGTTTTTCATATTTCAAAAACAGGGCTTGATTCGCAAAAAATGCCTGTTACACAGACAGACATGAAGACACTGTCTCCTACTCAGGAAAAGACGCGAAAAAACCTTCTCGAGGCCGCGATCGAGCTCATGAGCGAGCGGGGCTTCCACCGGGTAAGCATGCAGGAGATCGGCGAAAAGGCCGGACTGTGTGAAAAGACGGTCTTCCGTTACTTTCCGACCAAAACGGACATATTGACCGGGATTATCAGGCACAAGGCCTATATCGGCGCTCTGAAGGAAGAGTTTGAAAAAAAGCGGACCTGGCATCTTGATCATGATCTGCCTCTGGTAGCCCGCCTCTATCTCCAGGC
>CAZNVW010000054.1:0-14983 GCA_964576595.1 uncultured Verrucomicrobiales bacterium | reverse complement strand
CGACCCCCCCACGGCTCCCGTAAACCCCGACCGATTTGGCGCTGTACAACCCCGGTTGCGCGGGCCCCCGTTTGACTCCGGGATGGTACAGCGACAATTCGGTCGCGTTTAACGGGAGCCTTGAGGGCAAGCGCGCCAAGCGCTTTGCCTACCAGTCCGGCGTTCCGGGCGTAGGCATAGGCAACTCGTTTGCCGACCCGATGATCCCGGCGGACTCCGTTTACTACAATGAAAGTACGCAGGACAAGGATATGGCCGATTACTGGGATCACGGCTTCATGATCAATGACGCCTTGTGGGACACCTGGTTTGCCTCCTCCATCGCCAAGCGGCCGTCCTCTTTTGGCGGCTCGGCGGTCGGCATGGATGAAGTACTGGGCCGTTTCCTAGAAACCTCGTTCTCTTCCAGCCCCGACTCTTCGAAACTCCTGCCGAACAAGAGACTTCGCCTGAGTCCGGGAACGGCTGATGAAAAGACCATTCGCAATGAACTGAAGTCCGGCAGCGATAAAAACTGGGAAAAGTCCGCGAAATATCTCGTGATGGATGGCGCCTTCAACGTCAACTCCACTTCCGAGGCCGCCTGGGAAGCCGTCTTGAACGGCCTCAAGGCCCGCAAGCTCCTCTACATGGATCGCAACAGCCATTCTCCCAAGATTCTGACGGAGAGCGGCAAGGACTCCGTTTACCTGTCCCGCTTCGGCATCGCCTCCGACAATACCAGCCGGTATGACCAGCCGCTCCTCAAACTGTCTCTTCCGAATGACCGGTCCTCCTGGCCCGACCTTCGCGTACTGACGGCGTCCACCTCTCCCAACTCCAATTCGGATATATCCAAATTGGCCAAGGAAATCGTGCGCCAGGTCAAACTCAGAGGCCCCTTCCTGAACATGGGCGAGTTTGTCAACAGACGCCTCGCGTCCGGAGATCTCGGACTGAGCGGAGCGCTTCAGTCCGCCATCGACAACGCGGGCTTGAACGACAACTTCAAGAACAACCTGTCTCTTGACGCCTATACCGGCTATCCCAACCCGTCCGCTTCGGCCGGGTCGGTACAGACGGCCTCTCCCGGCTATCTTATCCAGTCCGACATCCTGTCTGCTCTGGGCAATACCCTGACAGTCCGTGACGACACCTTTACCGTGCGTGCCTACGGTCAGGTTTGCGACCCCTCCGGGACGAAGATCGAAGGCCGCGCCTGGTGCGAAGCCGTCGTTCAGAGAACCGTGGATTATGTGGACCCCAGCGACAGCCCGGAAACTCCCGCCATTGTTTACGATCAAAAAACAGGAGCATTGAAAGACAGTCAGTTGAACGAGACGAACCGCGCCTTTGGCCGCAAGTTGAAGATCATCTCCTTCCGTTGGCTGAATCCCGATGAAGTTTAAGCTCCCTTTTCATTCATGTACCCCTCCACCTCCGCCATGACCGGATATAAAAAAATAATATTAGGACTCTTTGGAGTCGCCCTGCTTGCCGGTTCCACCTCTCTGGCTGTCACCCCTTCGCCGGCGACTCCTCCGGCTCAACCCTCCTCTCCTGCGCCCAAAACGGGTGAGGGAGAAGGTGAAGCGCAGGAGGGCGGGGCTGCCCCCGGCGCTCCGGGCGCGAACGGGAATATCGTTTATCAAAAGGGCATACGCTTCGTCTATCAGAACGCCGGAGTCAGCAGCGAAGAAGAGCCTCATATCATTCTGGACCGGGACAAATACGTCCGCCTGCCCTGCATTATGGGTCTGCCGGGCAAGCGCATGCCTTTCCCCAAGGGCGGAAAGGTTATTTTGACCAAAGGCAAGCCCGCGTTCGACAAGGCTACGGGGAAGCTCTCCAACCTTCTTTTGTCCGCCCCGCTTCCCACGGGAATGGGTGACAAGGTACTGGGGCTCTTGGTGCCGGTGGATGACGAGAAGATGTCTCTCATCTTCATTGACGAGTCTTCCTTCAAGCAGGGAGAAGTCGATTTGAGAAATTTCACGACCGAGACGCTCAATCTCAGACTGGGCAAGGACAAAGTCGTTGTCTTGAAGCCGGGAGAATCCAAGGTGTTTATCCCGGACAATTACAAGCCGGGCTCCTATGTCTCGACACGGGCCATGCTGTATCGCCAGGACCCCAAAACCTCTCAGTGGGTTTCCGTCCGGGCGTACCAGCTTGAGACTCAACCCAAGGGGAGTGAATTGAATCTCTTCGTCTGGAACAGCGCGACCAAGTGCCCCGACAGGCAGAAGGTGGTGCTCCTTCCCGAGTACGTCCGCAAGAGATCCAAGTAAGTCCGCGTTTTTTCTCTCCGGCCGCCCCTTCCCCATGAGAGGAAAGGGCGGCTTTTTGTCAATAGGCCTATGGGCCGGTTGCCCCGCTTTTCGTGTAATCCGGCAGTTTTGCATTGACAGTGCCCCCCTCTACGGGCTTACCAATGCACATCCAATAATTTTTCTTTTCCCTTTTCATGTCCCGTATCCTTGTCATTGCAGAAAAACCGAGTGTCGCATCGGACCTTGCCCGAGTCCTCGGCAAGAACAAATCCATCGGCAAATTTACAAAAGACAAGACCGGAACGTATTTCGAAAACGACAAGCTCGTGATCACGTCGGCCGTAGGCCATTTGCTGGAGCAGCGGAAACCCGTTACGGCGGAGGGCAAGTCCCTGCCGTGGAAGCTGGAAGTGCTCCCGGTCATCCCGGACTCTTTTGAACTGGAGCCTATTTCCAAGTCCGAAGATCGTCTGAAAAAAGTGCTCAAGCTGGCCAAGGCCAAGGACATTGTCGAAGTGGTCAATGCCTGTGACGCCGGGCGCGAAGGGGAGCTTATCTTCCGTAACCTGGAACGGTACGGAAAGTGGAAGCTGCCCGTGAAGCGTCTCTGGATGCAGTCCATGACCGATCAGGCCATTATGGACGCCTGGAATTCGCTTCGCTCCGACGAGGAGATGCAGCCTCTCGCCGACGCCGCCAAGTGCCGCTCCGAGTCGGACTGGCTGGTCGGGTTGAACAGTACGCGCGCCCTGACGGTCTTGCAGTCGCGGGGCGGCTTTAATATGACGCCTTCCGGTCGCGTGCAGACGCCGACTCTGGCGATTCTGGCCCGACGGGAAAAGGAGATACGGGATTTTGTCGCCGAGCCCTACGCCGAGGTCGTCGCCACCTTCGGCGTCTCTGCCGGCAATTATGTCGGCAAGTGGTTTGACCAGGGGTGGAAAAAGGACGACGCCCGGCCGCACTCCCGCGCGGAGCGTATCTGGAATATGCCCGCCGCCGATGAGATCAAGGCGCGGTGCGAGGGCAAGTCCGGCGTCGTGACGGAAGAGACAAAGCCCGTCCGGCAGATTGCCCCCCAGTTGTACGACCTGACTACCCTTCAGCGAGAGGCGTCGAGCCGGTACGGTTTTTCTGCGAAGCGTACCTTGCAGCTCGCCCAGGAGTGTTATGAAAAGCACAAGGTGCTGACTTATCCCCGAACGGATTCCCGCTATCTTCCCGACGACTACATGGGCAAGGTCTCCTCTACGATCCAGGCTATCGCCGGGAATGACGGGCCGCTTGCCTCCTATGCCCGGGACATTCTCGACAACGGCAGAGTCAAGCCGAACAAGCGCGTGTTTGACGGGAGCAAGGTGTCCGATCACTTCGCCATTATCCCTACCGGGACGTTTGCCGCTCTGAGCGGAGACGTATTGCGTCTTTACGAGCTGGTTATGGCCCGCTTTTTGGCCGTCTTCTTCCCTCCCGCGGAGTTTTTGGACACTCGCCGGGTGACGCGCATCGACCATGGCGGGAGCCTTGTGGACGCGTTCGCGACGAATGGCCGGGTGCTTGTGTCTCCGGGCTGGCTGGCCGTGTACGGGCGTACGGCCGGATCTTCCAAGGAGGATCTGGTCTCCATCACGCAGGGAGAACAGGCCGCCGTGCTGGATATCGCCGTGGAGCAGTGCCAGACCAAGCCGCCCGCACGCTTCAATGAAGCGACGCTTCTCAGCGCCATGGAAGGCGCCGGAAAGATGCTGGATGACGAGGGCCTGCGCGAGGCCATGCAGGAGCGCGGTCTGGGTACTCCGGCGACGCGGGCCGCCATTATCGAAGGCCTGATCGCTCAGGAATATATTGCGCGCGACGGCAGGGAGCTGGTGACGACCCGCCGGGGGATGGAATTGATTGATTTGTTGAAAAAAATCAAGTTGCAGACGCTCACCTCTCCGGAACTGACGGGAGAATGGGAGTACAAGCTTAAGCAGATGGAGCAGGGCAGGCTCGATCGCCCGTCCTTCATGGAGGGAATCAAGCACTTGACCGGTGAGATAGTCGAGCGGATCAAGCAGTACAGACACCAGCAGCAGAATGTGGAGCTGGAGGATTTGCCCGTCGCCTGTCCCGTCTGCGGCGCGAAGACTTTGCGCGCGACGATGGATTCTTTCTCCTGCCGTACTCCCGATTGCCGCTTTTCGGTGCGCCGCGTTATTTCCGGCCGCGAGATTTCCGAGCAGGAGGCGCAGGAGCTGATCAGCAAGGGCATTACGCCTGTGCTGGAGGGATTTACCTCCCGTTTCGGCAAACGCTTTGACGCCGCGCTGAAGCTGGATGAAAAGTTCAAGGTCGTCTTCAAAGCTGAAGACGAGCCGGAGAGCGACTCGGCGGAGACTTTGACAGAGGAGCAGAAAATCGGGGAGTGGGAGATTCTGAATCATGGAGCCCATGCCGTTTTTGAAACGGAAAAGGCCTGGAAAATCCCGTCTCTGGTGTATCCCAAGGAGCCGAAGGGGCTGTCTATCTCCCGCAAGATTTTATCCCGCGAGATTCCCCGCGAGCAAACGCTCAAGCTGCTGTCTTCCGGCAAGTCCGATTTGCTGAAGGGCTTTGTTTCCCAGCGGACGAAACGCTCGTTTAACGCCTTTCTGGTGTTTGACGCCAAGACCGGCAAGATAGGCTTTGAATTTGAGCCTCGCGAGGCCCGGCCCGTCCGCAAGGGCGGCAAAGAGGCCCAGGTGGCCCAGAAGGGCGAAGCGGACGGCGGAGAGGCCGGTGCCAAGAAGAAACCGGCTCGCAAGTCTCCCGCGCGCAAGACCGCGGAAACGGGCGGCAAAAAGGCAGGAGGCGTCTCTTCTTCCAAAAGGAAATAGGTCGCCCGCAATTATTCGGGAACACGGCGGAGGAAAAATTCTTCCGCCGTTTTTCTTTGGGGCCGCAGACGTATTTTCGGGAACGAATGCTTTCCAACAGAAGGGAAAGGTGCTAGTTTTTGACCGTCATGAAAACTCTTATCAAGAACGCGAGAATCATCTCTCCCGGACTGGATCTTGCCGGTGCGGCCGTGGAAATCGACGGGAAGAAGATTACGGCTATTTTTGAAGACGGTTCCTCCCTCCCCGCCGCCGATGTCGTGATCGACGCCCGGGGCCAAATGCTGATGCCGGGCTTTATTGACATCCACTCCCACGGCGCGGGCGGCTTTGACGTGTGCGACGGCTCCCTCGAAGGGATTCGCACTATCGCCCAGTGCAAGCTGAAAGAAGGGGTGACTACCTGGCTGCCCACGACCCTGACGCTGGCTCAGGAGACTCTGGAAAATGTCTGCCGCGTCGTCGCCCAGTACATGGAAAATCAGGAGTTTGTCAAAACTCCGGGCATCCATGTGGAAGGCCCCTTTGTCAATCCGAAGTGCTGCGGCGCGCAGAACCCCGCCTTCCTCCAGAAGCCCAATTTTGAGAATTTGATGCGCATGCACAGGATCGCTCCCGCGCTCCTGGTCTCCATCGCCCCCGAAATGGAAGGCTCTCTTGACTTCATTCGCAAGGCGACCGCCATCGGCATCCGCTGTTCGGCAGCCCATTCCGCGGCGACATACGCTCAGGTCAAGGAGGCCCAGGCCGCCGGGTTGACCCATTTGACCCACTTCTGCAACCAGATGACGCCCCTGCACCACCGCGAGGTGGGGATGGTCGGCGCCGGGTTCCTGGACCGCATGCTCAAGATGGAGCACATTTGCGACTGCATCCACCTTTGCCCCGATATGCTCCGCCTGATTTACAAGGTGGCCGACATCGACAAGCTCATGATGATCACGGACTCGATGGCCGCCTCATGGCTCCCCGATGGAGAGAGCTCTCTGGGCGGTCTGCCCGTCATCGTAGAGGGCGGCGCGGCCCGTATCAAGGAGACCGGCGCGCTCGCCGGCAGTACGCTGCGCTACAATGTCGGCGTGTCCAATGTCGCCCGTCTCTCCGAGCTGCCCCTGTCCGAAATCGTCAAGGCCACCAGCTGGAATCAGCCCCAGGGACTGGGCCTGACCGACCGGGGCCGCATCGCTCCCGGATACGCCGCCGATATTGTCCTGCTCGATCAGGACTTCCAGGTGACCAGGACGCTGGTGGACGGCGTAGTGAAGTTTGGTTGAGAGCCGGGCATCACTCTCTGTTGATTTCAGACGCAGGCCGGAGTTTTTCCGGTCTGCGTTTTTTTTTGCGGGGAAGGGGCAGGGGACGAAAAAGCGGCGGGGATTGAGGAGAATCTCCTGGTCCGCCGCCGCTTGTTAAAAGAAGGATGGGAGTCCCAATCAGGCGTTCAAGTCGTCTTCGTCGTCATAGGACGGCGGCGTGATCTCGTCGTCTCCGCCAAACTCTTCCACTTCCGTCAGCGGTTCTTCCGATTCTCCCAGAGAGGAGGCGCGCTCCGCTTCTTCGGGGTTGTCGAGATTCTGCTGGATGGCCTGGAGAGGCGTGCGCGGCTGGCTGCGGCGCATTTCTTCCTGAAGGAAGAGTTCCGCGACGCGGAAGGCGCGCTTGGCTACTTCCTTGGTGCTCTGGTCGTCCATCAGGGCGAGACCGTCTTCCGTGATTTCTCCGAGGAAGATTTTCCAGGCTTTGCGGGCGAGTTTTTTGGTATCGACCTTGGGCGCGTCCTGTGAGCCGGTCATCTGTTGCTGGGGCTGGTCTCCCCGGCCATTGCGGTTGCGGTTGCGGCGGCGCTTGTTGCGCTTGTTGCCGGAGGCGTCTCCTCCGCCGACGGTTTCCGGCGCGGCAAAGGGATAGTCGTCAGATCTCTGGGAACGGTTGCCGTTGTTGCGGTGATCCCTGTTGTCTCTGCCCTGGTCTCTGCTTTCCCGGTTGTTGTCGCGGTATTCCTTTTGAGATTCGGAGGGCCGGTTGTCGCGAGATTGGTCTCTGTTTTCCCGGGCCTGCTGCTCTTTTTTAACCGAGGGCGGCGTGCTGATGCGGGTCACTCCCTTGGGGGAGAGGGGCGGCAGGGGCTGGGGAGCGACGGGCTCCGGCGCCTTGGTAATTTTGGCCGGTCCCGGCTGCTCGGTCATTTTTTCCGCCGGGGCCGTTTTGGCTTCCAGTTTGACTTCCGCTTTTTTGGCTGAGTCTGTTTTGCGGGTAGCTGTTTTTTTGGCGGGTTTGGCTTCCTTTGCCGCCCGGGGCGTCTTGGCGGGAGCTGCTGCCTTGTCCGGAGCCGCCAGGGCCGCTACAGCGGCTTTGGCTGCGGCTTTTGCCTCGGCATTGGCTTTGGCCTTGGTGGATTTGGCGGAAGGAGCCTTTTTGGCGGCTGTGGATTTGGCTTCCGTGCTCTTGGGAGTTTTGGAGGCTGCCTTTGTTTTGGCCTTCCCTGAGGAAGACGGTTCTTTTTCTGACATGTCAGTTCGTGTAATGTTAAAGAGTCCTGCACCCGGGACGGATCGGGATGATGATCATTCGCCGGACTCATCCGGCAGGGCCGGAAGGGCGGACAGGAGCTGCTTGTATTGTTTGGTGTCGAAGGGGCGGCCTCCCAGCATCATGCTGTTCAGCACGATGGCGAGAGACTGGGCGATGAGTTCCAGGGCGTCTTCCGGCTCAAGTCCGTGTTTGCTCTGGAGAGACTCATAGACTTCCCTGACGTAGGGAGTTTGCTCGCTGTCGAGTTGTTCTCTGACTGCGGGCAAAAGGGATTCAATGAGGTCATCCGGTATTTCCATGAAAGGAGAGTAGAATTAGATGCCTCCGAGATGATTTCTGAGAAAGGGCTGTATTTCGCGCTGGAACAGGAGCATGTCCTGCTCGGTGGGTTCGGCGGACGCCGCATCGGGATCGATGCCGATTCTGTACTGGCCGTCGAGGAACCAGCTGCCCCAGGCTCCGCTGGGGAATTTGACGACGCCGCTGATGAGCATGCCGGGGGGCGTTACCTCCTTGACGGAGAGTTCGAGCTTTCCTGCCGCGGGGGCTGCCGTTTCCCGGGCGGGAGGGGGCGTGATTCCCGGGGCCGGGGCAGATTCGGCGGGCGCGGGGGCCGCTTCCTGCTTTTTCGGTGTTTGGATTTCCAGACCGAGATCCAGAATCAGGAAACGGGTGTCCATGAACGTCAGCTTCCAGCCGAATTCTCCATTGAGAGCTTTTTGGAGGGCATTCAGGTCAAGACCTTCTTCCACCCATGAGGCAATACGTTTTTTTTGATCGGGAGAGAGCTCTGATACGTTCATGTTTTTGCTATAGTCTCTTTTCCTTGCGCGATTTGCAAGCCGCGAGTGGAGCGCGGGAATTCTTTTTCCCTGCGGAGAGGATTCTATGAGCGGGAGGAGGTGTCCCACAGGCGGAAACATTCCAGAAAGCTGGAGGCGAAGTCCTGGGGACGCCGCTCTATCCAGGCCCTTATTTCGGCCGGGGGGAAGGCTTGTACCGCTTCTATTTCCGCCGCGGGAAACTGGATTCTGGACAGTTTTGCCGGAGTCGTCAGCGTTCTCAGCTCCACATGTTCCCAGCCGTTTTCCGGGCTGGGGGGCAGAGTCCCGGTAATGTGAAAGTCGTTGTCTTCGAGTCCCAGTTCTTCCCTGAGTTCCCGGAGGGCGGCCTGGTCATAGCTCTCTCCCGCGTCCAGATGGCCTGCGGCGGGCGAGTCCCAGACGCCGGGGTGCCTGTCTTTGAGATGGGAGCGTTTTTGGAGGATCAGGTCTCCCTTTTTCGTGAAGACGAAGAGGTGGATGGCCCGGTGCTTTTTGTTCTGCTCGTGGATTTCCTTACGGCTTCCCTGTCCGATGACTTCGTTGTCGTCATTGACGATGTCGAGCCGCTCGTCGTCTTTTTGCGGGATATCTGCGAGAGGATGGGGGTCGTATAGTCGGGTCAGGGAAATCCACTGGGAGAGGCTGAGTTCCTCGGCCCGGGCGGTGGAGGAGAGCCCCAGCCGGGAGCATACGGTCTCCCACGCAGGGGCGGGGGGCATCTGTTTTTTCATCTGTTTGCGCCGCTGGGCAAAAGCCTTGCGCATCAGCTCGTCCATCAGCCGGGAGTCGTAGGGGGGGAATTGATCCGACGGGCGTTTTTCCAGCAGCATGACGGTGGAGTCGATGCGGGGGCGCGGGTGGAACGCCTCGGGCGGGACGGTTTTCAACGCCTTGGGTATCCAGTTCATCTGGATTCTCAGGGAGAGCAATCCATAGGCGTCGTCATCGGGCGTCGCGAGGATGCGGTCGATGAATTCCTTTTGCAGCATGACGACGGCTTTGTCGATGGGGCTGGGCCGGCTCAGGAAGTTGCTCAAAATCGCGCCGCCGGCGGAATAGGGGAGGTTGCCCAGAAATTTGACGGGACGTTCCTTGAACAGGCCGCGTATGTCCCATTGCGCGCCGTCCGCGTGGTGAACTTCAACGGAGGGGTTGCCGGCAAAACGTTCCTTGTGATAGGCGGCGAGGCGCGAATCGAATTCGACGAGGATGACTTTCCGCGCGCGGCCGATTACATGCCCGGTCAGGGCTCCCGTGCCGGGGCCGACCTCCACAACGCAATCTTCGGGGGTGATTTCGAGCTGGTCAACAATCCAGCGGGCGATATTGGCGTCGCACAGGAAGTTCTGGCCGAGCGCCTTGCTGGGCTGTACCTCGGTGCTCTCGAGGATGTCCCGTATTTCGGAATGATTCATGGAGGGGGGAAGGGGGAAGATCAGGGGAAGAGGATTTGGTAGAAGAGAATCGCCATGCCCGTCAGCGATGCTCCCGCGATAATGCCGGAAGCGGTCGGGATTTTGAATTCCTTCGATTTGGAGGCCCATTTGCGATCGACGTACCACGCGATCAGCGCCCCCAGGAAGAAGAGGAAGGAGTCATTCCACTGGATGGCCCAGGCCAGGCCGAAGCCAATCGGCGTGGGGAGCCATTTGCCGCTCCGGGGGAGGTAGCGGGGAACCAGTACGAGGATGGCGCCCAGAACGCTGCCGAGGAGAATGGAGTACACTTTGACGGGGTGCAGGTGGCTGATCCCCAGGCTGAGCGCCTCTGCGGTCGCCGCCCAGGTGCGCGCTCCGGGGGCGTTGAAGTTTTGAAGGGTCGCCACGTCGGGCACCAGGGTGCGGAAGGCGAGTACGGAGACGATGGTGCCCAGGAAGATGCCCGAGAACTGGGCGATGAACTGCTTGCGCGGGTTGGCTCCGAGCAGGTAGCCTACTTTCAGGTCAACAAGCAGGTCGGCGGAGGAGGAGGCCGCGCCGGCGGTGATATTGGCCGCCATGAGGTTGGCCGTGACATGGCCGGGGGAGATCGCGCCAAAGGCGAGCTGGGTCACTTTGCCCATGGCTCCCGTTGGCGTGATATTCGCCTCCCCGGTGATCCGGCAGACGACCAGCGCGAGGAAGAAGGACATGAAAACCGCCAGAGTGCTCAGCCAGTAGTTGACGCCAAATGAGACATGGGCGAGGTAGCCCAGGGCGATCAGGGAGGAGAGCTGACCGATGATGAACCAGGAGATGGGCGTCTCCACTTTTTCAATGTCGGCGACGTCCTTCTTTTTGTTCATGGAGAACATGGAGCCGAGGGAGGAAAAGGAGCGGGCGATGCTTTTCCACTGGAAGAGGAAGGAGATGATGCTGGCGACGACCATGCAGGCCGTACCGCCCCAGAGCGTCCAGCCGACGGCGTCCCGGTAGCCTGCCCCCACGGCGAGAAGGTTCTGGGTTTCCAGCCACGGGACAAAAAACATCCAGCAGACGGTGCCCCCGATGAAAAGGCTGAGGGAGGTCTTCATGCCGACGATGGCTCCGGCGCCGATGAACATGAGGTCCCACTTCAGATAAACGGTGCGGTGGTACCAGGTGCCCAGAAAACTTTCCTGAAACTTGTCGAGCCACTTTTCTCCGCCGAGGGCCATGCCGATGGCGTTCACCGAGGCGAAGAGGGCGGAGTATAAGAGGGCCTTGGCCTGTCCGATGGCCTTGCCGCTCTCGGAGTACAGGACTTTGAGCGTTTCCGCCGTGGCGATACTGTCGGGGAATTTGATCTGTTCGATGTTGATCATTTGCCGCTTCATCGGGATGGCCATGGTCACGCCCAGAACGGCGAGGAAGAAGACCCAGCCCAGCAGCAGGGGGAGAGACATGTGGTGGCCCTCCAGCAGGAGCATGGCCGCTATGGCGGAGGTGAGAGTGCCCCCGGTGGAGTACCCGGCGGAGCTGGCCGAGGACTGCATGCAGGTGTTCTCCAGAATCGTCATGGGCGACTTGGAGAGGCGCAGTTTGACGAAAAGATTCCAGAGGGCAAAGGAGATGATGCCCGCCGTCAGGGCGACGCCGAAGGACCAGCCCATTTTGAGGCTGGCGTACAGGTTGGTCAGCGAGAGGATGGAGCCGATGGTCATGCCGGCTAGTACGGCGCGCCAGGTAAGCTGTTTCATTCGGTCGCCCGAGCCGACATAAACCTGGTCGTACCACTGCTGCTCCACTTCGTCGGGCGTTCCGGTGAATCCTCCCAGGGGCAGGGGTTTTTCAAGGCAGGAAAGAGGAGGCGAGGCGGAGAAGGGTTCCTGAGCGGACATACGGGCGGGATGTTAACAGATTATTTTAAGGCTTCAAGACACAAGTGGGGCGCAGGCCGCAGGGGCGCTTTCAGGGAGTCGGGGGCAGAGCCCCGCCGCCGGAGTGCCGGGCGTTGTACTTCTGATACAGGAAGGAGGCGGCCAGAGCGATCAGGGCCAGTCCGACCAGCGCGCCTACCCGGTACAATTGCTCCAGTGCGGCAAGGTCGTACAGGAATACCTTGAGCATGGTGGCCGCCAGCAGGATCAGGCCGCAGAGGCGGGCGGGACGTACCTTTTTGCAGAGGCCGAAGAGGAGCAGGCACAGGGCGAATATGCCCCAGGCGATGGAGTAGGTCAGATCGCATGCCAGCGAGGTGCCGAAGTGGAAGGCGAGCGTATCTGCGCCCGGGGCGGTATAGGCGTCGGCGATTTCCAGATTGACCAGTACAAAGAGGAGAATGGCGCCGAGCGTGTCGAGCAGTTTGGAGAGATCGGCGCAGCAGGGGGGGACGGCTTTGCGGAGGAAACGCGCTCCCGCGTGGCAGGAGGCCGCCGCAAGGGCATAGACGGGGAGGTACCAGTTTAACAGGATGACTCCCGAGGCCGGATGGTAGGACAGGATATCCTCGTTGAAGGTCAGCCGGAGGAACGACACGATGAGGAGCAGGGCTCCTGCGAGAACGAGTCTTTTTTCGGGCAGTTTGAGATAGAGCCAGAGCAGGGCGGCTCCTTCCAGCGACCAGGCGACGGTCAGGTACTCATGACGGAACTGTTCCCCAAAGAACAGGGTCAGGAAGCCGAGGGAGACGGCGAAATAGAGCGATAGCCGGGAGTTTCTGAGAGGAGATTCCTTCGGCATTGTTTGCCTCACTCTCAGCGCGCCGGCGCATGTGAGCAGTCCGCAGAGCAGGGCAAGGGCTCCCGTCCACGCTTCCCCGGTGGGAACGGTATCCAGCAGTTTGCTGCGGAACAGCATATAGAACAGCGGCAGCGAATAGGCCGAGGCGCTCCAGGCGAGGTTGGAGGACTGGAAGCGTTTGGAGAAAAGGAAGGGGAAAACGAGCAGGGCAAGAGCGGTGCCGGGAACCCACAACCATTCGGAGAGGGCGAGATGGGGAACTGCGGAACAGATTACAAGTGAACTGAGAACGGCTCCGGCAAGTGCAAAGAGGGGGAGGATATCCTTGCCCCGGATCAGCGAGGAGGCGAGGAAGAGGAGGGAGAAGATGGCCGCAAGGCAGAGCTGGAGCGTGGGAGGGAGTGTGTTTGTCGCTTGCAGGGCCGGGGGCAGAAGGAAGACCAGCAGGCAGGAGACAAAGGCCCATCCCGCGGGAAAGAGACTCAGAAGCAAAATTGGCAGGCGGGAAACGGAGACACATCCGGCGGGATGGAGGCGTTCCTTCCCGGGGGGAGTCATCAGATTGAATTTCAGCCCCAGGCCAAAGTGGATGAGGCCGAAGAGGAGGGCGAGTGAGAAGACGACGCCGTTGCCGGTCAGCAGGGGCTCTCTTTGTGACAGATTGAGCAGCAGAGACAGGCAGGACAGGTGAATCAGGGTGGAGAGAGGGAAGAGTCCCCTGGCAAAGGGGGATCGGATGCCCGCGACGGCATGCGCCGCGCCCGGTATGGCAAAGAAGAGGAGCACCCAGACAAGGGAAACGTTGTATTCGCTGTCAAGAAGGAGGTGCTGTATTTCGCTGATTTTGCCCGTCGGGATGATCAGAATCAGGAGAATGAGGGAGAGAAAGGCCGTCAATACGCCGACGGCGATACGGGACAGAAGGGCCTGTTTTTCCTTTCCGGCCGCGAAGAACGCGTTGGCCGTGTACAAGGCCAGCGTGACCCAGGAGAAGTTGAACAGGGCGAAGAAATGTCTGCCCGACCAGGCGTCTGCCCATGCCAGGGACAGGGCGATGGTAAAGACTGCGCCCAGCAGGGAGAGGTAGTGCCATTTGGTACACCGGATGACGGTGATCAGCCCGGCGTTCAGCAGGCAAATGTAGCAGAACAGGGTATTGGTGTGATCCTGCCCGGTAGCCAGAATCCAGGGAGTCAGGAAGCCGCCGACCAGGCCGAGGATGGCGATCACCTGCGCTCGCAGTCTTACGGAGAGGATCAGGGCGAGCAGGGTCGTGCCGATCAGGGCCGCGCCCGTGACGCTTGTCGTGAAGGAGGGGAACTCATAGAAGAGCCGGGCGGCGCATGTCGCCAGATAAAGCACCAGGACTCCCGTCGCCAGCAGGGTATGGGAGAGGATGGCGTATTTTTTGCCTCTCGTGAAAAAGCCGGCGACCAGTAAGGCCAGGGAGCCCGCGTACGTCATGCCGACGCGCAGCTCCGGAGAGACCAGATTGTTGTCGATGCTGTATTTGACAAAAAAGCCCAGCCCCAGGAACAGGGCGAATCCTCCCAGCCACGCGAAGAGCTTGGCCCCGACAAAATACTCCAGAGAGACGGAAAAGGGGGCCGGCGAGGACTCGGTTTTTTGCGCCGTTTTGTCCGGTAAGGATTGTCCGACAGATTCTTTTTCCGCGGTCGGGGCGGCGGCGGGCTGCTGTTTTGGAGCGGAAACTTCGTCTGTCTGTAAAAGAGCCTTTTTGACCGCTTCCTCGCGCTCTGTCTCCGGTGCGGCTTGCCCGGGCGCCGGAACCGGGGCGGAATCGATCCGCTCAGGCGACGGAGGGGGTTCCTGCCTGGCGGCGGTTTTTTGTTCTGCCTGCCGGCTGAGTTGAGACACTCGCTCTTCAAGGCTCTCAATCCTTTGTTTGAGCCCCCCCACTTCAATGGCGCGGATCAGGATGAACACTCCTGCGCCGATCAAAAGAATCAAAATAAGGGTGATGAATAGTTCCATGGCAGTAGGGAAAAAGAGTGTGCAGGAAGGAAGGGGCGGTCAGGATTCTCCCAAATGACGTTTTTTCAACAGATAGACAATATCATTTTTGCGTATTTTTTCGGGAACGGGGAGGAAGACGGTGTCTCCCTTTTCCGCCCGGTCAATATCAATCATTTCCCCCTGCTCGTCCTTTTTCATGGAAGAGAGGATGAACTTGACGGCTCCGGTGGAAGGCCCCGAGACGAGAAGCTCCTGGCCCGTTTCCAGCGCCGAAGCCTCCAGATACAACTCGGCGACCTGGGGTCTGGGGTAATATTTGACGACTTTGGCCGCGTGATGCCGGGCTCTTGTCGCCCGGTTGTTGGAGGAGCCGCTCCATTCGCCCCAGTTTTCCCCGAGAT
>CAZNVW010000053.1:0-15124 GCA_964576595.1 uncultured Verrucomicrobiales bacterium | reverse complement strand
GTCGTCAGCACCTTAGCTCCCCCTGGGGTCATGTTAAGGGTCAGAAGACGCGTCGTCTCCGTAAGCCGAGCGATCGCTTCATCGTTCAGCGCCGCAAGTCCAAGAAGCGCTAAACAAGTAACACTACATACCAGTTTTTTCTATGGGACGTTCACTTAAAAAAGGACCCTTCGTTAGCCAGAAACTGCTCGCCAAAATCGACGCGCAGCTCGAATCCGGCGACCGCAAACCCCTCAAGACATGGAGCCGCGCCTCCATGATCATCCCCGACTTCGTCGGTCTTACCTTCCTCGTTCACACTGGCAAGTCCTTTGCGACTGTTTACGTGACCGAAAACATGGTGGGCCACAAGCTCGGTGAATTCGCCCCGACGCGCATCTTCAAGGCGCACGGCGGTATCGGCAAGAGATAACACTTGAGCCACTGACCATTCATGTCTCTCGTTTCCCCTGTTTCGCGCCTGCTCCTTTCCGCCGCTGTTTTTGCGGTCGGCGTGAGCGGAGCCTGCGGAGCGGAGCAGGGGAGTACAGAGGCTGAATTGCTGCACAAAATTGAGCGCCTGGAGAAGCAAAACGCCGTTTTGCGCGCCTCTTACGCTCAGGCACAGAAAGAAGCCGCGGAAAATGCGGAGAAATCCGCAGAAGTGCGGCGTCGGCTGGAAGCTCTTGGCGGAGCCGCCTCAATAGGCGGCAGCGAAGAGCGCCTCGTCCGGGCCACGGCCGATCTGGAAGTGCTGAATGAACGTCTCAGGAAGGTGGAGGAAGCTGCCGTCCGTCTTTCCGGAACGATCATTGCCTACATGAAACAAGCAGTTGCCGAAGACTCCCAAACACGAGCAAATGTCGAATCGAAGTTACGCGAGCTTGACATGGTGCTTGGATTAAGGCAACAACCTGTCCGCGAAGGCGCCGGTTCCTTGTCAAACGCCAGCATAGTAAGCATAGATTCCGAATCCGGACTCCTGGTGCTGAACGTTGGCTCATCCGAGGGACTGAGAGTGGGTACTCCGCTCAAGGTGACTCGCGGGGAGCAAATCATTGGCGAGGCGATCGTCAGCGATGTTCGCAAGAACATCAGCGGAGCGCTGATCCAAAAACTTGAATCCCCCTCCGAGCTTGTCCGGGTAGGTGATTCTGCTGCAGTCAAGACACAAGATCAATAAACACTTTTCAACTTACACCCTAGAGGAATACATACCCATGGAAGTGAAAGCCGTCTATAAAAATGCACGCATCTCTCCCAAGAAGATGCGGGACGTTGCCCGAGAAATTCAAGGCCTGCCTGTCGGCAAGGCTGCGGATATTCTGAAGTACACCCCCAAGAAGGGGGCTCTGCTGTTAATCAAGACTCTCAAGTCTGCCGTCGCCAACGCGGAAAACAATTGCGAACTCTCCGCTGATACCCTCATCGTATCATCTGTGCGAATCGACGAAGGTCCCACCTTCAAGCGCTCAATGCCCCGTGCCCGTGGATCCGCGAATCCGATCCGCCGTCGCTCTTCGCACATTATGGTCATTGTTTCCAACCAGGAATAAACTCATCACTTTCTAATATCATGGGTCACAAAGTAAATCCGATTGGCTTCCGCCTCGCCGTCACCAAAGACTGGCGCTCCAAGTGGTACGCTGCTGGTGCTGACTATGCCACCAAGCTCCACGAAGACCTCCAGATGCGCGACTACATCAAGAACTACCTCAAAGGTGCAGCCGTTTCCCGCATCACGATCGAACGCGCCTGGAACAGCGTTCGCGTTACCGTTCATACTGCCCGTCCCGGTCTCGTGATCGGTCAGAAGGGCGCCGAAATCGAAAAGATGACGGCTGAACTCACCAAGATTTGCGGAAGCGCCAATGTCAAAATCGACATTATCGAAATCCGCCAGCCTGAAACCGACGCTCAGCTTGTCGCTGAAAACGTCGCCGTTCAGCTGGAACGCCGCGTCTCCTTCCGCCGCGCCATGAAGCGCGCCGTGCAGACCGCCATGGACTTCGGTGCCGACGGCATCCGTATCCGCTGCGCCGGTCGTCTTGGCGGCGCCGACATTGCCCGTGCCGAATGGTACCGCGAAGGCAAAGTGCCGTTGCAGACTCTCCGTGTCCCGATCGACTACGGCTTCGCCGAAGCTCGTACCCTCTACGGTATCATCGGGATCAAGTGCTGGGTGAACAAGCGCGAAGAACGCGAAGCTCGCCCGAATCAGAACCAAGGTGGCCGCGGTCGCCGCAATCATCCCCGTGGTTAATCACACGGATAGTTTCACTACTAACTCAAGGAGGATATAAGATATGCCTTTGATGCCCAAACGGGTCAAACACCGTAAAATGCACCGCGGCAACCGCGGTGGCAACGCTACCAGCGGTACCTATGTCGCTTTCGGCGATTTCGGTCTCCAGACCCTCGATCGCGGTTGGATCACCAACAACCAAATTGAAGCCTGCCGTATTGCCATTAACCGTTACCTCAAGCGTAAAGGTAAAGTGTGGATCCGCATTTTCCCGCAGAAAACCTTCACCTCCCGTCCCCCGGATACCCGTATGGGTAAAGGCAAGGGCGCCGTGGAAGGCTGGGTCGCCGTGGTTCGCCCCGGCAACATCCTGTTCGAAGTCGGCGGCGTTTCCGAATCTGCCGCTCGCGAAGCCATCCGCCTCGCTTCCAACAAGCTCGGTCTCCGTACCCGCTTTGTGACGCGTGGTCACGTTCAAGGTTAACCTTTCACCTTTTTTTGAAACATGTCCAAGAACTCTGCCAAAGATCTTCGCGCTCTCTCGGATAAGGAGCTTGCCGCTACCATCCGTGAACTCAAGGAAGAAACCTTCACTCTCCGCCTCCAGCAGGCCACCGGCCAGCTTGAAAACAACCGGCGCATCCATCAGGTCCGCAAGGATCTGGCTCGCGCTCTCACCATTCAAAGCGAAAACGCCGCCAAGGCTGAGGCCAAGGCCTGATCCGGGCGTTAACTACCATACCCCTTCATCAAGATGAGCGAAACAACTCAAGAGAAGCCCCAGGGCGTTCGCAAAACCCGCGTTGGTCTTGTGACCTCCACCAGCATGGCCAAGACCATCGTTGTGGTGTACACCGCCCGCGTTCCGCACCCGAAGTTCAAGAAAATCGTCAAGCACAGTAAGAAATTCTATGCTCACGACGAGAAGGAAGTTGCCAAGGTTGGCGACAAGGTGCGTATCGTTGAAACCCGCCCGCTGTCCCGCCTGAAGCGCTGGGAGCTGGTCGAAGTGCTGACCCACTAATTCGAACCTCTTACCCCGCATTCTATTATGATCCAAATGGAAACCCAGTTGCAGGTGGCCGATAACACCGGCGCCCGCGTGGCCAAGATGATCGGTGTGATCGGTAAGCGCACCCGCTCCGCTCGCATCGGTGACATCATCACCGCCCACATTCGCGAATCCATCCCGACGGCCTCCGTCAAGAAGGGCTCCGTTGTCAAGGCCGTAGTCGTCCGCACTGCATACCCGATCCGCCGTGAAGACGGCTCCGTTCTCCGCTTCGACGGTAACGCCATCGTTATCATCGACAAGGACAACAACCCCCGCGGTACCCGTATCTTTGGGCCGGTCGCCCGTGAACTTCGCGAAAAGAAGTTCATGAAGATCGTCTCTCTGGCCCCGGAAGTTCTCTAACTTCCACTTTTTCTCCCGTTCGGAGAAAAAATCCTGTTTTTTTGATGGGAAGGCTTGACGAAGGCCTTCCCATCATATTATCTACTTTCCCCCGCGTTTTTCGCGGGGAATAGAACAAGACGCGAAAGCGCAACCAAACGAACACATGAAGACCCACGTGAAAAAAGGCGATGAAGTTATGATCATTGCCGGTAAAGACCACAAGGGCAAGCGCGGCGTAGTCCTGTCCGTCAATGCAGCCAAACAGACTGTCATTGTCGAAGGCGTACGCAAAATCAAGAAGGCCGTGCGACCCTCCGAAGCCAATCCGGAAGGCGGCATCCAGGAACTGGACGGCCCGATTCACATCTCCAATGTGAAAAAAGTGGGCTAAAGTCCCTGAGACTTTGTCCCGCGCTTAAGCCATAAACCACCGAGCTGACCCGCTAATAATGAGTACACCGACTCTACAACAGAAATACCGCGATAGCGTCGCACCGGCGCTCAAGCAAAAATTTGGATACGAGAATGTCCATCAGATCCCTCGCCTTGAGAAGATCGTTGTGACTTCCTGTATGGGCAAGCATCCCGACCGCAAGCAGGCTGTCGAAGATGCCGTTATCGAAATCGCCAAGATTACCGGACAAAAGCCGTCCGTGACTTACGCTCGCAAGAGCGTTGCGAACTTCAAACTGCGTGAGGGAGAAATCCTCGGCGCCCGCGTGACTCTTCGCGGCCCCCGCATGTGGGAGTTCCTGGATCGTTTCATCAATATCACCGCGCCGAACATCCGCGACTTCCGCGGACTGCCTTACAAGTCCTTTGACGGACGTGGCAACTACGCGATGGGTATCTCCGATCAGTCCATCTTCCCGGAAATCGAAATTGATCAGATCAAGCGTCAGATCGGTTTCGACATTATCATGGTAACGTCGGCTCCGACCGATGAAGAAGGCCGCGAACTGTTGCGCGCTCTGGGCATGCCCTTCCGCGACAACAAAAAGGCTGAAGAACAGAAAAACGCCTAACCCAAGACTAATACCATGGCCGTTTTAAGCGATCCCATTTCAGACTTCCTCACGCGCCTCAAGAATGCCTCCATGGCACGCCGTGAAGAATTTACCGCTCCTCACTCCAACATCAAGGCCGAAATCGCCCGTATCCTTCAGGAAGAAGGCTACATCTGGGGCTACGAAGTCCAAGGTGAAGGCAAAAGCAAGGAAATCAAGGTCAAGACGAAGTTCTCCTCCAACGGGAAACCCGTCCTCTCCGACGTCAAGCGCTGCTCCAAGCCGGGCCGCCGCCAGTATGTCGACTCGACCGAGATCCCCCGGGTTCTTAGTGGGCTTGGCATTGCCATCGTCTCGACCTCCAAGGGTCTTATGAGCGGTGCGCAGGCGCGCAAGCAGAATGTAGGCGGCGAGCTGATCGCCCTTGTCTGGTAACCCCTGATTTACACAATAACATGTCCCGAGTTGGTAATAAAAGCATCATCGTGCCGGACCAGGTTAAGGTGAACATCTCTGGTTGCGCCGTGGCCGTCGAAGGCCCGAAAGGCAAGCTTGAGTGGACTCTTCCCGAAGGCATCACCGCTTCTCTCGAAGGGAACGTTCTTACCGTTACCCGTGCTTCCGAAAGCCGTACGCATCGTGCCCTCCATGGCACGAGCCGTTCTCTGCTCAACAATATGATCCAGGGAGTTTCCCAGGGCTTCGTCAAGGAACTGGAAATCATCGGCGTCGGCTTCCGTGCCGCCGTCAAGGGTTCCGTCCTCGACCTCAACCTTGGCAAATCCCATCCGATCCTTCAACCCATCCCCGCCGGACTCACCATCACCGTTACCGACAACACGAAGGTAAAGGTCGAAGGTGTGGACAAACAAATGGTTGGTCAGTTCGCGGCTGAAGTTCGCGGCTACTATCCCCCTGAACCCTACAAGGGCAAGGGTGTCCGCTTCGTGGGCGAAGTCATTCGCCGCAAGGAAGGCAAGAGCGTCGGCAAGTAACCCGGAATCAACCTGCATAGAAATATCTCACTATGAGCACACTCAATCGCAAGGCACTCCGGAACCGCGTTCATCGACGCATCCGGAAGAAAATCGCTGGTACCTCTTCTCGTCCCCGTCTGGCCGTTCATTTCTCGAACTGCCACGTGTACGCCCAGTTGATCGACGACACAAAGGGCGCGACCCTTTGCTCCGCCTCCACCATGGAAGCCGCTCTGGCCTCTCCTGCCAAACTCGCCAATCAGGCTACCGCCGCCAAGGTGGGCGCCCTGATCGCCGAACGTGCGCTGGCTGCCAACGTCTCCGAAGTGGTCTTTGACCGCGGTGGTTTCATCTATCACGGAAAGGTCAAGGCCCTCGCCGACGCCGCCCGTGAAGCCGGACTTAAATTCTAATCTCCGATCAAGGTAATGACGAATCAAACAGAAAATCCGGGCACTCCGGAAGTACAGGCCGCGGCCCCCGCTCCGGTGCAGCGTCAGGAACGCGGAGAACGCCCGTTCAACCGTGATCGTGGCAACCGTCCTCCCCGTCGTGGTCCCCGTCGCAATCAGGAAGCCCCTGTCGAAGAAGGTCCCCAGCTCCTTGAGAAGGTGGTCTTCATCAACCGATGCGCCAAGGTCGTCAAGGGCGGCCGCCGCTTCTCCTTCTCCGCTCTCGTTGTGAGCGGCGATATGGAAGGACGCGTAGGCCTCGGATTCGGCAAGGCCAATGAAGTTGCCGACGCCATCCGCAAGGCTACTGAAACCGCCAAGCGCAATCTGGAGCCCGTCTCTCTTGTAGACGGCACCATTCCTCACGAAGTGTACGCCGAATTCGGCGGCGGCAAGGTTCTCCTGAAGCCCGCTGCTGAAGGTACCGGTCTGATCGCCGGTAACACGGTGCGTGCCGTTCTGGAAGCCGCCGGCGTTCGTAACATCGTTTCCAAGTCCCTTGGTTCTTCCAACCACTCCAACGTGGTGAAAGCTACCCTCGCCGCCCTCTCCATGCTGAGAACTCGCGACCAGGTGCTTGCTTCCCGCGGGAAGAAAAAGGAACAGGCCATCTAATCGTTCAGGAGCCGTCGTTCTCCGGCGGCTCCTTCACACCTAACTTATCATTAGCAAGATGTTGCAACTTCATACACTCAAGCCCAATCCGGGAGCCAAGCACCGCAAGAAACGCCTCGGCAACGGGGAAAGCTCCGGCCTCGGCAAAACCTGCGGCAAAGGCAACAAGGGCCAAAAAGCCCGTTCCGGTGCCACGATCCGTCCCGGATTCGAAGGGGGCCAGATGCCTCTGCACCGCCGTCTTCCCAAGAAGGGGTTCAACAACACCCGCTTCCAGGACAAGATCCAGGCAATTAACGTGAGCCAGCTCGAAGCCAAGTTCGAAGAAGGTTCCACCGTTGATGAAAACACCCTCCGCGCCGTCGGTCTCGTACAGGGACCCTGCGACGCCGTCAAACTCCTCGGCAATGGTGAATTGACCAAGAAGCTGACGATCATCGTTGACCTGGCCAGCGCCAGCGCCCGCGAAAAGGCCGCCAAGGCCGGTGCTACACTCACCGTTCTGGCTGACGCCTAAAATATTCTTTGAATATAAACCACAGCCGGGCGGCGTGCGGCGCCGCCCGGCTGTGTGAATGACAACGGATCTCCGGAATGCCCCAAGGAATCCGTTTCCCCAGCCGCAAGGTTCTCCCCCCGTTATGATTTCCGCATTCGCCAACAGCCTCAAGGTTCCCGAGCTTCGTCAACGGATTCTTTTTACCCTCGCCATCATTGTGATCGTCCGCCTGGGCGTTCATATTCCCTTGCCGGGCATCGATACCGGCGTTCTTGAAGCGTGGATGTCCTCCCAGGCCTCCAAACAGGAAGGAACCAATGCTCTCGGCGCCATTCTGACCATTTTCTCCGGCGGCGGTCTCCAGCAGTGCGGCATTCTTGCTCTCGGCATCATGCCCTACATTTCCGCATCTATCATGGTGCAGCTGCTGACTGTGGTGCTGCCCCAGTGGAGCAAGCTCTCCCGTGAGGAAGGCGGCCGTCAGAAGATCACGAAATATACCCGTTTGATCGCGATTGCGATTGCCGTCATTCAGGCATGGTTCATGGGGCTGAGCCTGGAAAACCCCAGCCGGGCCTTTTTCCTGCCCGGTATTGAGCAGTTCGGCCAGCTTGTCGTGAATCCCGGCTGGATGTTCATGACGAACATGGTCGTTACCGTGACTGCCGGTACGATGTTCCTGATGTGGCTGGGCGACCAGATTACGGACAAGGGCATCGGCAACGGCGTGTCCCTGATCATTTCCGTCAACATTATTTCCGCATTGCCCGGTGCCGTCGCCGTGGCCTGGAAGCAGCTTGTTTACGCAGGCGGCACCTTGAATGCGCTGGGCTCTCTGAAGCTGGTGGCCTTGATTGCCTTCCTGATCTTCGTAATCGCCGCCGTCGTGACCATTACGCAGGCACAGCGCCGCATTGCCATTCAGTATGCGAAGCGGGTGGTCGGCAACAAGGAGTTCCGCGGCGCGACCCAGTATCTCCCCCTGAAGTTGAACTACGCCGGGGTGATGCCGATCATTTTCGCCACGGCCATTCTTTCCCTTCCGATGGTCATTCTCCGTTCCGTTTTCCCCGGGTCGGCGTTTGTAGCCCAGCTGGTGAACTATCTCAACCCTTCGAGCAGCGTTTACTATATCGTCTCCGCCGCCCTGATCTTCTTCTTCTCCTACTTCTGGGTGGCTACCATGTTCCAGCCCGCCCAGATTTCGGAAGACCTGAAGCGTAACGGAGGATACATTCCCGGCATCCGCCCCGGTATTGATACGACGCGCTTCCTCGACTCGACCATGGGCCGTCTGACGTCCGCCGGCTGCATTTTCCTGATCATCATTTACTTCCTCCCCTACGTTGTCCAGAAAGTCATGCACCTCGACCAGGTCGTCGGGCAGTTCTTCGGCGGCACCAGCCTTCTGATTCTCGTCGGCGTGCTGCTGGACATGATGCGCCAGGTAGAGACCACTCTGCTTCAGCGCAACTATGACGGCTTCCTCCGCAAGGGCAAGATCCGCGGCAAGTACGACCGCCGTCAGGGGACTGGCTCCGCCGCCGCGAGCAACTCCGTCGTCATCCTGTGGGTGATTATTGCGGTGGTCATTCTGGGCGGTATTATCGCCTATACGATTACGTCCAAGTAGTCGTACCGGATTTTTCGCCTCTTTTCAGGAAGAGACGGCAAAGAACAACCGTGTCATGGATACTCAAAAGCGTTTGATTCTGATCGGACCTCCCGCCTCCGGCAAGGGAACCCAGGCCCGTTTTCTCTCCTCCCTGTTCAATGTCCCCACTCTCAGCACGGGCGCGATGCTCCGCCGGGAGATCGAAGAGGGGACCGAGCTGGGGCAAAAGGCCCGTCAGTACATGGACAATGGCAAGTTTGTCCCTGACGAGCTTGTCAACGACATGGTGAAAGACTGGATTCGCCGTCTTGAGCCGAAGGCCTTTTTGCTCGACGGTTATCCCCGTACGCTGGCCCAGGCTGAAACGCTTCAGGAATTTCTTGAGGCGGAATGCGGCGGTCTCGACTGCGTGGTCTGGATGGATGTGACCCGCCAGGTGATCGAAGATCGCATTACCTGCCGGATCGAGTGCCCCTCCTGCTCGTATGTTTCCCAGGGAGAGGTCGGCAGCAGCTGCCCCCAGTGCGGTCAGCCGGGCATGCGCTCCCGCACGGATGACGCGCTCGACCGTTTCGCGGTGAGGTGGACCGATTTTGAAGCGTTGACGATGCCCGTTACGGATTATTATCTCAGCCGCGGTCTTGTTGTGCGGGTCTCCGTGGACAAGGAGCGGGATGTGAAGGAGGTTTCCGCCGAGCTGGAAGGCAAGCTTCGTGACTTTTTCTCAGCCAAAGCCTGATTTTTCGCCATGTCCAACAGGATACATCTCAAATCCGCCGGAGAGATTGCCAAGATGCGCAAGGCCGGGGAAGTTGCCGCCGCCATTTTGATGGAGATCGGCGAGGCCGTGAAGCCGGGCGTGACGACGAGGGATCTTGATCTTTACGCGAAGGATCTTTTCAAGAAGTATCATTGCAAGAGTACGTTTCTGGGTTACCGGGGCTACAAGGGGCAGGTGTGCCTGTCCGTCAATGAGGAGGTAGTGCACGGTATCGGCGGAGACCGGGTGCTGCGGAATGGCGATATTATCAGTATTGACGCCGGGGCCACGGTGGACGGCTGGGTGGGCGATAACGCCATCACCGTTCCCTGCGGCGTGGTAGAGCCTTCCGTATTGCGTCTGCTGGCTGCGACGGAGGAGTCTCTGTTCCGCGCGATTGATTGCGCGCGTGAAGGGACGCCTCTTGCCGAGGTTTGCGCCGCCGTGGAGAGTTACTGCAAGCCTTTGGGGTATTCTATTGTGCGCGATTTTGTCGGGCACGGCGTAGGGCGCAATTTGCATGAGGAGCCCCAGGTGCCCAATTTCCGCCCCAATTATCCGACGCCCCGGCTCAAGGCGGGGATGGTGCTGGCTATTGAGCCGATGGTGAATCTCGGCAAGCCCGCCGTAAAGATTCTGCGGGATGGCTGGACGGTGGTGACGGCGGATGGTTTGCCGTCCGCTCACTTTGAGCATACGATCGCCGTAACCAGGGGAGAGGCGGAGATTTTGACCGCGCGCCCCCGGATTGCCCTGCCGGAGCAGTTGGGCGTGATTCTGTAGGCTTCCGCAGTTGAGTGGAGGTCGGGCTGTATTTTTGTCCGCCCGTTAGAGCTTTTTCTTTTACATCCCGGGTTCCCGGGATTAAGGAGTAGGTATGAAACTGCTCCTGAAGATTATTGCGGGCGGCGTTCTCGGTCTTTTGCTTGGTTCGCTGGCTCCGGGGTGGGGCGCGGACTGGCTGGTGCGCGTGATGACGACGGTTCAGGCGCTGATTGGCCAGTTGATCGGGTTCGCCATTCCCCTGATTATTTTCTTCTTTATTACGTCGGGGATTGCGTCGCTTCGCTCGGGCGCGGGCCGTATGCTGGGCAAGACGGTGGCTCTGGCCTATCTTTCTACTGTTTTGGCGGCTACGATGGCGTTTTTTATCGCCGAGCCGCTGATTCCTCATTTGGTGGGTTCCGGGACGCCGTTGTCCGCCGGAGCGCAAAAGTTGTTTCCCCCCTTTGTTTCTCTGGAGATTCCGCCCTTGATGAATGTGATGACGGCGCTGGTGCTGTCTTTTCTGTTCGGGTTGACGATCAGCAGTCTCAAGCTGGAGACCTGCCGGCGTTTTGCGGAGGAGGGGAAGAGGGCGGTTGAGTCTTTTTTGAACCGGGTGGTGATTCCCCTGCTGCCCTTTTTCATTGCCGGAGAGTTTTGTCGTATTGCCGCCGAGGGGCAGGCCAGGAGTATTGTGCAGACGTTTTTGAGCGTCCTGGCTCTGGTGGTCTGTCTGCATTTTTTGTGGCTGACGGTGTTGTATGTGACGGCGGCGGCCAGGACGGGCAAATCTCCCCTGTTTATTTTGCGGACGATGTTTCCGGCGTATTTGACGGCTTTGGGGACGATGTCTTCGGCGGCGACGATTCCGATTACGCTGAGGCAGACGAAGAGGCTGGGCGTGCCGTCCCATGTGGCCGATTTTACGGTTCCGCTGTGCGCGAATATTCATCTTTCCGGTTCGTCGATTACATTATCGACTTGCGCGCTGACGTTGATGTTTTTGACGAATCATCACTTGCCCGCTTCCTATGTGAATTTCCTGCCCTTCATTTTGATGCTGGGTGTTATTATGGTGGCGGCCCCGGGGGCGCCGGGCGGCGCGGTGTTGTCCGCGCTGGGGGTGCTGCAGTCTATTTTGCATTTCAGTGACGCCCAGTGCGCGTTGATGGTGGCGTTGTATCTGGCCCAGGACAGTTTCGGCACGGCGTGCAATGTTTCGGGAGACGGGGCTATTTCTCTGCTGGTAGGGGGCGGAGAGGGAGAGAATTCTCATTTTGCGAAAGATTATGAAGGATAGGGAGACGAAAATGTCCCGGGCGATGTCCCGGGAGACGGTGTTGGGTCGTATTGCCATAGAGGAGCGGGACGGCTTTATTGTGCGCCTGTCTCTGCCCGGAGAGGATACGATGGAGGAGTGGGGCGGCGGCAGTCCGCTTCTTGAGGCGGCGTTTGCGCAGCTGGGAGAGTATCTGGAGGGCCGTCGGCAGGGGTTTGAGCTTCCTCTGGCTCCTCAGGGGACGTGTTTCATGCAATCGGTATGGGCGGAGTTGAGGAAGATTCCGTACGGGAGGACTGTTTCGTATCGCGATATTGCGGTGTCTCTTGGCAATTCCCGGGCGGTTCGCGCTGTGGGTATGGCGAATCATCGCAATCCGATAGCGATTGTGATTCCCTGTCACCGGGTGATTGGCGCAGATGGTTCTCTGGTCGGTTATGCCGGGGGGCTCGAGATGAAGCGGAGGTTGTTGGATTTGGAGCAGAGGAATGTTCCCTTTCATCTTTTATGAAGGGAGAGGATAGTGTGTTCTGTACGATAATTTTTTATTTTTAGACATAATTGTCTGTAAGTGTATTGCGGTATTTTATCTGGGTGGTTATTTTTGCTTTTGAAAGATTTTTTTCTTCTCTTTCGTAGTAGAGGGTATGCTTGTTTCTCTCCGTTTTCTGTTATTTGCCGGGGCTGGTTTTTTGTGCATGGGTTCCCTGAGCGCCAATCCCGTCGTGATTGGCAACAGCCGTTTTACGTTTATTACGCCCGGGCTGGTGCGGATGGAGTACGCCAACAAGGGACGCTTTCTTGACGACAAGACGTTGTTTGCCCGGAACAGGACAGATTTTTGTCCGGATCATGAGGTGAAGGTGGAGCGGGGGAAGGATAATCGTTATTCGATTTCTACTTCGGCCATGCGTATTGAGTATCAGGATGACGGGTTTCCTTTCGGTCAGTGTAATGTGAAGGTGTTTTTCTCCCAGGGAGGGAAGGAGAGATCCTGGGGGGTGGCGAGCGGGCAGAGCGGTAATTTGAAGGGGGCTGTCACGACTCTGGACGGCGTGAGCGGTCCTGTTCCTCTGCAGGAGGGGCTGTTGAGCCGGGACGGGTGGTACGCCATTCATGATACGGGGAAGGATGTGCTGCGCGACGGCTGGCTGGCTTATCGCGACCGTGATCATGTGCAGGATATTTATTTGTTTGTGTACGGGGACGATTACAAGTCCGCTCTCAAGTCTCTCAAGGCGGTGAGCGGTCCCGCTCCGATGACGCGCAAGTATGTGCACGGTTCTTGGTACTGCCGCTGGTGGAATTATACGGATGATGATTACAGGCAGTTGGTCAGGGAGTACCGGGAGCATGATTTTCCCCTGGATATTATGGTTTTCGATATGGGCTGGCATACGACCGACAAGGCGTCCAGCGGTACGGGGCATGCCGGGACGCGCGGATGGACGGGGTATTCGTGGAATCGGAAGTTGATTCCAGATCCGGCGAAGTTGATTGACGAGTTAAAGCGGGACGGGGTGAGCGTGGTGCTTAATGAGCATCCTCATGACGGTATTCGGGATCATGAGGATATGTACCCGGCGTTTATGGAGGCGATGGGGGAGGAGGCCGCTCCTGGCAGGAATCTGGTGTTTGATGCCGGAGACCGGAGGTATATGGAGAATTTCATGAAGTTCGCTCATGAGGAGTCGGATCGGATGGGGGTGGCTTTTTGGTGGCTCGACTGGCAGCAGGATTACGCCTATCCTTTGGTGCGGGGGACGACTACGAATCATTTGAACTGGATTAATGAGTTGTATTTCAATTATTCGAGGCGTGATGGTTTTCGCGGGGCCGGGTTCAGTCGCTGGGGCGGGTGGGGGGATCACCGTCATCCCATCCAGTTTTCCGGCGATGCCGTGGGGAACTGGGAGATGCTCCGGTTCGAGGTAGAGTTGACGACCGCCAGCGGGAATGCCGGGTGTTTTTTCTGGGCGCACGATTTGGGCGGGTTTTACGGGGGGAAGGATAGTGAGTTGATGGCCCGGTGGATTCAGTTCGGGTTGTTGAATTCGTCTCTTCGTCTGCATTCCGTGGGTGATCCCGACCGGAGGCCCTGGATGTGGGGTGAGGAGGCGGAGAGGTCCATGAGGGCATCCTATCATCTCCGGTCACGGTTGATGCCTTATATTTATTCTTCGGTCAGGCAGTGTCATGCCGATATGCTGCCTCTCAATCGGGGGATGTATATCGAGTACCCGCGAGAGGAGGATGCGTACAGGAATCCGGGGCAGTTTTTGTTTGGGGATCTTTTGCTCGGCGCGCCAGTGACACAGGCCGGAGAGGGGCCCGGCAAGGAGTCTTCTCTCCGTGTCTGGCTTCCGCCGGGCTCGGTCTGGTATCAGTTTTTCTCGGGGCAGGGGAATGAAGGCGGGCAGTATGTGACGGAGAGGTGCGATTTGGATTCTTTTCCCCTGTATGTGCGCGGAGGGCATCCTCTTCCCATGCAGCCTTATACGCCGCGGATGGCTTCGGAGCCGTTGAGGCAGCTGGTTGTCCGCTGTTATCCCGGGAGGGAGGGCGACCGGAATGTTTATACGCTGTATGAGGACGACGGGGTGACGACTGATTATGAGCAGGGAGGTTTTGCCACGACGGAGCTGGAGTATTCGCTCAAGGAGGGGGTGACCGAGGTCACGGTGCACCCGGCCTGCGGGAGATATAAGGGGCAGGTAGAGTCCCGCTCCTGTCGTTTTGAGCTGCCGTCTTCTCCCGTTCCGGCAAAGGCCTGGGTGAATGGGCGGGAGGTGCCTGTCAAGGTTGAGGAGTCGTTGAAGGGGTTTTCTGTCGAGATTCCGGAAACGGGTATTCGGGAGGTTGTGAGGCTTCGGTTCGGCAGTAAATAGGGGAGCGGTGTTTTGGGAGGGCCGTCCGGTTTGCAGGTATGCGCCGGGCGGCTCTTTTGTTTTCTGCGCGTTTGGCGTTCTGCGGGGCGGTATTCTTTTTTAATCTTTCCGGAAAGCGAGGGGAAAATTGGTCTTGTTATCCCGCTTCCGTGTGGGATAATTATGCGTCTTCTTTTGCAAGTGTTTGCGAGGAGGCCGCACTTCATTCTTTCTTTTTTCCCGTGTCAGAGTTTCATAAAGAAAATCCCTCCCCTCCTGCCCATCCGGGTTTTTTTGCGGGAATCGTTCGTTATTTCAATGAGTTCAAGGTGCTCAAATCCGTCGGGAAGGATTTCTGGTATGTCAATGCGATCCAGTTTTTTGATGGGCTGGCCTATTTTTCGATGATTACGGTGATTACGCTGTATTTGACGAATAATGGCGGTTTTTCCGATTTTGATTCGGGCAAGTGGGTCAGTATTTACATGTTGTATGTGATTGCCTTTGTGTTTGCGATCGGTTCGATTTGTGACGTGATCGGCATCAAGAAGTCCTTGTATATTGGCGTGGGGTTTTTGTTGCTGGCCCGGGCGGGGCTGGCGTTCGCCCCGGTAGGGTTGGAGGGCGCGTCCGAGACGTTCGCGATCAAGGCGAGTATTATTCTG
>CAZNVW010000052.1:0-15208 GCA_964576595.1 uncultured Verrucomicrobiales bacterium | reverse complement strand
CGTCGTTGACCGCATCCAGTCGAACGCGGAGTGCATAGGCAAACTCTACGCGGACAGCCTCACATCCTCCCTCAACAACAAAATCTCCTATGAAGCGGTCAGCGAACCGCTCAAGAAAAACATCACCAAATTCCTGGAAATAGAACCGTGCATCGTGGGAGCATGCGCCGCCTTTGTCCCGAACACGTTCCCGGACAAACCCAAATACCTCTTCCTCTACAACTCCGCCCGCGACAATTCATCAAACTTCTCTGTCAGCACAAATGGCTCCTATATCACGCAGGAGTGGTTTATGAGAGCGCAGAGGGAGCGCAAACCCTTCTGGTCCGAACCCTTGAATTTCAACCAGGAGGGATCCGACTCGGCAAAGACGAAAACGAAGTCGGAACGCTCCAGCCTGTATGTCGTCCCCCTTATCAAGGAGGACGGCCAATTCGTCGGCGCCCTGGGCATACAACTATCCCTCGTTCTACTGAGAGAAATGATGGCGGAAAACAACGTGGACGGCGAGGGCTTTTGCTACCTCCTCTCTCCTCAGGGCAATTTCATCACGCATCCTCTCGCCGAACTGGAGAACAAGGAAAATATTTTTTCCATCGTTTCCCGGACCAAAAACCCCGACGACATGAAAGTGGCTGCCAAACTCCTGAGCGGAGAAGAAATGAGCGCCTCCTTCAAAGTCTCCCCCTACTATAAAACAGGGGTTCACATGTTTGTCTCCCCGAGCCAGAACGGCTGGATTACAGCGCTGGCTCTCCCGGGCGACTGGCTCTCATCCCGGCTCAATACTCTCCTCTATCACATCCTGTTCATCTTTGGCCTGACGTTGAGCCTCCTGATCTTTGTCCTCCGCTATTCCATCAAAAAACTGAGCCAGCCGCTCAGCGACCTCAGCCAGACGGCAAAATTGATTGGCGAAGGGAAATTCACAGGCAAAATCCCCTACTACAAATACGACGACGAGATAGGGCAGCTCACCAGATCCTTTGCCCAAATGCAGCGGGAACTGAAAAACTACCTGACCCAGCTGAAACAGAATCTCGAGGAACGCCAAAGAATCGAAGGGGAACTGAACGTCGCCAAACAAATCCAGACCGGAATCCTGCCCCGCCTCGAAGACGCCCTCCCCCAGTGCGACTTCTACATTCTGGACGCTACCCTCGCCCCGGCCAAGGGAGTAGGAGGCGACCTGTACGACTTCTTCTACATCGATGACAAGCATATTGCCGTCATCATCGGAGACGTGTCCGGCAAGGGCGTCCCGGCGGCGCTCTTCATGGCCATCACTCAAACCCTGCAACGGAGCATTGCGGGCCTCCTGCACACCCCCGAGGCCATCGTAGCCCGTTTGAACGACTTCCTCTCCATCAACAACGACGCCAATATGTTCGTCACCTATTTCCTCGGCATCATCAACATCGATACCGGAGAAATGAAATACTGCAACGCCGGACACAACCCTCCCCTCATCCTGCGCAAAAACGGACAGCTCGACAAACTGACCGACATTCACGGCCTGCCCCTTGCCGTCTTCCCGGAGTCCTACGAGAGCTCCTCCACTCATCTGGGCAAGGGAGACACCCTGTTCCTCTATACGGACGGCGTGACGGAGGCCTTCAATCTGGCAGATGAACTGTACGGAGAAGAACGGCTGGAAAAAACCATAGCCTCCCTCCACTCCGGCACGCCCCAGGAAATCATCCAGGCCGTTATGAAAGACGTCTCCCGCTTCTCCAAAGACAGGGAACAGTCCGACGACATCACCATGCTTGCCATGCACCGGAACTGAACTCCCCTCCCTCCCCTTTTCCCATATTATATGATCACTGCCCAAAAAAACATCTTCCACTTCGAGTTCTCCAATGGAGAACAGGGGATGTTCCAGGCCCTGAATGACGCGGAGTCTCTCTGCCATAATTCAGGACTGGACGACAAACAGGCCTATCTGGTACAACTTTGTATCGAAGAGCTTGTGACAAATGCCCTTCGCTACGGCAAACCGGGGCATTCCATCCACTTCGACATCACCTTGGAGTTGCGCGACCCTGATGTCGTCCTGACCATTCAGGATGACGCCAACCCCTTCAACCCCCTGACCCAGGCCCCCCAGCCCGATCTGGAATCGGACATCGAAGACAGGGCCATTGGAGGGCTGGGCATTCACATGCTCCGCAGCATGACCAAAACCATGCAGTACGACTATACGGATCATCACAACCGGATGACTCTCACCTTCTAGATTTCTAAAAACACCACACACAACATGAGCCTGAACATTACCACCAACGAACAACGCCCGGGACACTTCCTCATCGCCCTGGACGGTAAACTGGATACGGAAACCTATTCCAGTCTGGAAAAAGTACTCGCGGACTTCTCTCCCACGGCCCGCTCCATCACATTTGACATGCAAAACCTGTCCTACGTAAGCAGCATGGGCCTGCGCGTCCTGATGAAAGTCGCCAAGGAACTGAAAATCAAAAAGGGCGAGTTGGTCATCACCAACGCCTCCCCCTCCATCACCGCCGTTCTGGACATCGCCAGGGCGCTCCCCAGCTTCAGCATATTCTCCTCCATGGCCGAAGCCGACGCCTATCTGACCAACATCCAGAATCAGAACAAATAGTCTCAAAAATCCTGATAAAAACGCCCGGAGTGCTGCATTCCGGGCGTTTTTGTCTCTCCGGCATCCTCCGTTCCCCGGGAAATCGGACTACCGCTCTCACGCAAAATGATTGAGCGCCTCAACGGGAGGCGCGTTCAACCCACGCTTCTCCCACCGGAAAGAATGCCGGATCGCCCGGGCGACATAGGCGTGAGCCTCGGAAACAGACTCCCGCAGCCCCAGCCCGCGCGCCAACCCTGCCGCAATCGCGGCGGAATACGTACACCCCGTTCCGTGGGTAGTCACATCCTCCACATAATCGGAGCACCACTCGTAAAAGCTCCCGTCCGGCAGGCCCAGTACATCCACCCGGTCCTCTCCGGAGTGCAGATGCCCGCCCTTGACCAAAAAGGCCGTGCCATAGCGTCTGGCGAGCTCAAGAGCAGCCTGTCTGTTGTCATCCGCCGTGACGGGGCGTCTACCCCATAATACGGCGGTCTCGTCCATATTGGGCGTTACAAGCGTAGCCAGAGGCAGCAGAGCCTCCTCACAAGCTTTCAAAGCCTCCTGCTTCATCAGGGGATCTCCGCTCGTCGCAATCATGACGGGGTCCACCACCAGAGGCAGATTCCGCGACCGCAGGACTCTTGACACCGTCCGCACGATTTCGGGAGAATAAAGCATCCCCGTTTTCACGGCCCCGACCGGATACGTATCAAGCAGCAGCTTTACCTGATCGGCCACCATCTCGACAGGCACCTCCTGAATGCGGGACACATGCCCGGGAATCTCGGAAACAACGCAGGTCACCGCCGTCAAGGCATACGCGCCGAGAGCATGAGCCGCCTTCATATCAGCCTGCAGGCCGGCTCCCGAGGAACAGTCGGAGCCTGCGATCGTCAATATCACCGGGAAGTCGCAAACAGGAGTCGCTTTCATAACAAAAAAAAGGCCGGATTCCCTCAGGAACCCGGCCCATCATAATAAATCAGCAGCGGAAGGCCAGCCCCTTGATTGTCTTGGACAGATGGTTGAGCACCATTTCATGCGCCGCGTCCACCTCCTCGCCCTTCAACGTACGTTCGGGAGAGCGGTACAGGAAGGTATAGGCCATGGACTTGCGGTCAACAGCCAGCTTCTGCCCGCTCGGGTCGGTGAATACGTCAAAGCAGGAGAACTCGACCAGCAAAGGCTGCCGGAGAGACTCGAGAGCCTTCTCAATCTGGGCGTTCGTCGTCGTCGCAGGCACGTCGAGGGCCGCGTCGCGGCTGGAGCCGGGGAACTGGGGCAGATCTGCCGCGCGAACGGGAGCTGAGGCAATATCCTGAAGCTTTTTCAACTCCAGTTCGGCGAGGAAGACGCCCTTCGGCAGATCCAGCTCGCGGCAGCGGGAGAGCCCGAGACGGGCAAAAACGCCCACCGGTTTGCCATTCACCTGAATGTCGGCGGTCTGGACAAATCCGTCCCTCTTGGAAGGAACCAGCTTGACGGCGCGGCCGGGCAGGAGCTGCTCCAGTACGGCGACCACATCCTCGGCGGCGGCCTCGGCCACCTCCTTGCGGCTCCAGCAGACGGGAGCAAGAGAGCCGCCCATCAGCAGACCCAGCATATCGGTCTCGATATCGCGCGCCTTGCCGCCGCCCATGTTGCGGAACGTCCGCCCCATTTCAAAGAAACGCAGACTGGAGGCGCCCCGGCGACTATTGCGAACCGCTACGGAAAGCAGCCCGGGAGCCAGGGAGGGCCGCATAATCGCATGGTCTTCGCTCAACGGCAGAGACACGCTGATCACATCTCCGGGGAGCAGGGGCTTCACCGTCAGAGAATCGCCCACCTGGGCAATAGTCCCTTCCAGGGAAGTCCCGGCAATCAACTTGATCGTCTGGGCTTCGTAAAAGCCCATGCCCGCGAGACGCTGGCGGAGCTTCATCTGAAAATCATACGCCTTGTCCACCGCCGAAGCGGGCATGAACGTACCGCAAAAGCGGACGGGAATCTTGTCGAGACCGTACACGCGGACAATCTCCTCAAGCAAATCCACCGGGCGGGTCAAATCCAGACGCCAGGCCGGAATCGTCCAGCCCATCTCTCCTTCCTTCAGCCCCAGGCGGGACAGAATGCCCCGAGCCGCGTCATGAGGGATGGAGCCGCTCCCTATCTGGTCCACCAGGGCAAAATCAAGCGGTACAACCACTTTTTCCTGCTGATCGCTGCCAGCGATCAGGGTCGTTTCGGCACGGCCTCCGCACACCTCTTCAAAAAGCTTCACCGCCAGGGCGCAGGCGCGGGACATGCCGTATAACGTCGTCCCCCGCTCAAAGCGGTAGGAAGAGTCGGAACTGAGCCCCAGACGCCGGGACGTCCGGCGGACAGAGGAAGACTGGAACAGGGCGGACTCCAGAATAATATCCCGGGTCTCCCCGGTAACTCCGCTGAGCTCTCCGCCCATGACCCCCGCGATAGCGAGAGGCGCGCCATTCCCGTCGGCGATAACCGTATCCTGCTCATTCAGCGCGTATTCCTTACCGTCCAGAGCGAGAATCTTCTCACCTTCCACAGCCTGGCGCACGACCAGCCCGCCCCGCACCTTTGCGGCGTCAAAGGCATGGAGGGGGTGCCCCAGCTCATGCAGGACATAGTTGGTCACGTCCACAACATTGTTGATCGGGCGCAAGCCTATGGACAACAGGGCATCCTGAAGCCATTCGGGACTGTCGCCTACTTTCACGTCACAAATACGCGTCGCCAGATAGCAGGAGCACGCGGGCGTCTGCAGCAGCACGACCTCGCCGGCCGGCTCCGTCGCGCGAAGCTCCCCTACAGGCTCCTGCTTGAGAGCGCGGCCCGTAATCGCGGCCAGCTCGACAGCCACCCCCCAGTGGGAAAGAAGGTCGGGCCGGTTGGGCGTAATCTCGACCTCGATCAGCGTGTCGGAACCGAAAATTTCACGGATGGGCTTGCCCACCGGCAGCGAGGGATCGAGAATCATCAGACCGTCCACCTTGTCCGGCATCCCCAGCTCGGAGGCGGAGCAAAGCATCCCGCAGGACTCAATCCCGCGGAGCTTGCCTACCTTGATCTCAAAATTGCCGGGCAATACGGAGCCGGGCAGAGCGCAGGGCACCTTGTCGCCGACCTTGTAGTTCTTGGCTCCGCACACAATCTGATGCAGCGTGCCGTCACCGACGTCCACCTTCGTCACCTTCAGCTTTTCGGCATCGGGATGGGGCACAGCCTCCATCACCTGGGCGACGACGACAAGATCCGTCGAGACGCCGCGCTCCTCAATACCCTCCACCTCGACTCCGGCGAAAGTAAGCATATCGGAAATTTCTCCGATACTGAGATTTTCAAGATCCAAATGCCTGGACAACCAGGAAAGAGATACGTTCATGTATAGAAAAAAGTAAAATTATTGAAATTGAGACAGGAAGCGAACATCGTTTTCTATCATCGAGCGAATGTCGCGGACGCCCCAGCGAATCATCGCCAGACGCTCCAGCCCGACCCCGAAGGCAAACCCGGTCATCCCCTCGAACGCCTTGTCGCCCCGCGAGCCATTGACGGCGTCGAACACGGCGGGATCAACCATGCCGCACCCGGCGATCTCGATCCAGCGGGGCTCCTGCCCGGCGGCGCACAACTTCACATCGATTTCAAAACTCGGCTCCGTGAACGGGAAAAAGTGCGGGCGGAACCGCACCTCCGTAGAAGCTCCGAAAAGAGCTGTCAGAAAATACTCGAGAGTCCCCTTCAAATCGGCGACGGAGACATCCCGATCCACATAGAGCCCTTCAAGCTGATTGAAGGCGGACAAGTGCGTCGCGTCGATCTCGTCGCGGCGATAGGCCGACCCGGGAGAAATCACGCGTACAGGCGGCGCCTGCTTCTCCATGGCGCGAATCTGAACGGAAGAAGTATGCGTGCGCAGCATCTTGCCGCTATCAAAATAAAACGTATCCTTCTCGCTCCGGGCGGGATGATCCTCGGGAGTATTCAGCGCGTCAAAGCAGTGAAACTCCGTCTCGATCTCCGGCCCTTCGGCCAGAGAAAAACCCATACGGCGCAAAATGCCGATCGCCTCGTCGCGAATCATGGTCAGCGGGTGGAGACCGCCCGGGGGCAATGCCCGGGAAGGCAGCGTCAAGTCCAGCCCGGCGAGCGCGGCGGCATCTGCCGCCTGCTGGAGCCAGGCCTGCTTCTCATCCAGAGCCTGCGTAATCGCCTGACGGGCCGCATTCAGAAGCTGCCCGATCAGAGGCTTCTCCTCCTTGGGCACATCCTTCATCCCGGCGGACACCAGAGTCAACGTCCCTTTCCGACCCAAAACGGAGACCCGGACTTCCTCCAGATCCCGCGCGTCTTTCACAGAGGCCAGCGCATTCAGGGCCTCCGCCTCAATCCTCGCAATTTCTTCTTTCATGTACTCGATTCAGTGTGAAAAGGGTGTAACTTCAATTCCCGCCAAGGTCAAGGAATTGCACCTAACCCTCAAGAAAAAAGGCCGGAAGGAAAATCCTCCGGCCCCGGGAAAAACTTATTCCTCGCCCTCTTCCGGAGGCGGACCCAGCACTTCCACTTCGGCGATATTCAGCGCGCCGTCGTTCTTCGCGTTCGGCCCGTTCAACTTGATTCGGAACCAGCGTCCGAAAGTGCCGTCTGGAATGTCGATCTGGGTCTCCTTTTCCGCAAACGTACCGGGTGACGTGAAGAAATTCAGATCATACACGGGCTTCTTGTTCTCATTCAGAATCGTAATGCGGAAATTGGAAAGACGCTTGCCCAGATCGCTGTCGGTGCAATTGTACAACTTCACCCGGGTAATGCGGCGTTCCTTCCCCAGATCGGCCATCCACCAGGCGGGCGTCTTGGTCTTCTTTGCCCGGTCCAGTACGGGCAGGGCAAAACTGACGCTGCCGGAGGCCAGAGAACCTTCACAATTCCCGTCCGCGGCGCACCCGGCATGATAGGGCGCGCGGGTCGCGCTCTGGCTGACCACGCAGCCTTCCTGGCGCACCCAGTTCCACAACGTATTCTTGCGAATCAATTCCTTCTGCGCGGCAAGAGCGGCCGCGCGAGCCTCCAGAGCCCTCTGCTTCTCCCGCTCCATCTCCTCCTGCTTCTGCTTGGCCTTGAGTATCGTCGCCGCGTTCTCCGCCTCGATCTCCTTGTTCCGGAGGGCCGCATCATCCTTCCTCTTGTTCATGATAACCCAGGCAAAACAAATCGTCACCAGAAGAATACCGGCAATAATCGGGGCGATCGTGTTCCATGTACTATTTTTGACAGCCATAATCGTGAGAAAAAAAAATGAGGAAAGTGCTGGGAGTATTTAGTGAAGTACCCCCCCTTCCGGCAATATAAAAAAGGTTAAAATAAGGTTAAATCCCGCAAATCAGGTATTGTTGAGCCTCGTCCTCAGGCGTTCCCCTCCAGCCAGGCGACAACCCCGGCCAGCGCGCGGCTGCGGTGGGAGAGAGAATTCTTCACCTCGTTCCCCAGCTCGGCGAACGTACGGTCATATCCGGCCGGCACAAACAGGGGATCGTAGCCAAAGCCCTTTGTCCCCGTCAGCTCGCGGCGCATGTACCCCTCGACGGAGCCTTCAAAATGGGCAAGCGATTCCCCCCCGCGCGCCAGCACCATCGTACATAAAAAACGGGCAGAGCACTCCTCCGGCGTCACCGCGTTGACACGGGCCAGCTCCTCAATCATAAAAGCGTTGTTTCTCTCATGGTTGCCCTCCTCGCCTCCGAATGAAGACGACCATACGCCGGGGCGGCCGCCCAGAGCGTCAACCTCCAAACCGGAGTCATCCGCCAGAACGATGCCCGGCAGCACGCGGGAAGCCGACAGAGCCTTCAACGTCGCGTTTTCCAGAAACGTCGTCCCCGTTTCCTCCACCGGAGGAGCTTCGGGAAAGTCGGACAAGTCCCGGACCTCCCAGCGTCCGGCCAGCATGGCGCGGATCTCGTCGGTCTTGTGACTGTTGCGTGTGGCGATTACCAAAAGGGGGAGAGACATATAAACAAAAAGGAAAAATCAGCAATCCAGCTCTAGATAAACCGGGCAGTGGTCGGAGCCGGCAATCTCCGGGAAAATCTGGGCCGCCCTTACCTGCGGCATCAGACGGTCGGAAACACAAAAATAGTCGATGCGCCACCCCACATTCCGGGCCCGGGCGCCGCCGCGGAACGACCACCAGGAATAGGCGTCTCTCCGGTCGGGATGAAGCGTGCGGTAGGTATCCTTGAACCCGGCCTCAAGCAGTGCCGTAAAATCGGCCCGCTCCTCGTCGCTGAACCCCGCACTGAGATGATTCGAATCGGGGCGGGCCAGATCAATCTCCTGATGGGCCACATTCAAATCGCCGCAAAACACGACGGGCTTGGACCGGTCGAGACCTGAAACATATTCCCGAAACGCCTTTCCCCACTCCATGCGATACGGCAGACGAGTCAGCCCGTCCTTGGAATTGGGCGTATAAACATTCACCAGCCAGAACTTCTCGTACTCGACCGTAATGACGCGCCCCTCATTGTCGTGCTCGGGCATATCCATGCCCAGCTTCACGGAAAGAGGAGCCACCCTGGAGAAAACGGCCACCCCGGAGTACCCGGCCTTTTCCGCCGGATTCCAGATAATATGCGGCCACCCGGCGAGCCAGAAATCATTCACCTGCTCCTGACGGGCTTTCACCTCCTGGAAGCACACAATATCAGGCTGCAGCGCGTCCATCGACTCGGGCAGCCCCTTGCCGAGAGCGGCCCGGATACCATTGACATTCCAGGATACCAGCTTCATGAGAAAACAGCTTAAACGTTGAAACGGAACTCGACGACGTCGCCGTCCTTCACCACATACTCCTTGCCCTCGATGCGCAGCTTGCCCTGCTCGCGGGCGGCGGCCTTGCTGCCGCAGGAGACCAGATCGTCAAAATGCACCACCTCGGCGGCAATAAACCCGCGCTCGAAATCGGTATGGATCACTCCGGCCGCCTGGGGCGCCTTCGCTCCCGCCGGAATCGTCCAGGCGCGCGTCTCCTTCGGCCCGGCAGTCAGATACGTCCTCAGCCCCAGCAAATGATAAACACTGCGGATCAAGTCGGAGACCCCGGAGTCCCTGACTCCGAGATCGCTCAAAAACTCACGGGCCTCTTCCGGCTCCAGATCGATCAGCTCCTCCTCAATATGGGCGGAGATCACCACCGCCTCAGCGTCATGATTCTCCGCGACATACTTGCGCACCTGCGAAACATAGGGGTGGGCGTCGGGATTCTCGACCGCGGCGGCCAGCTCGTCCTCGGAAACATTGCACGCGAACAGGCTCTTCTTGTCGCTCAGCAGGCAAAAAGACTTCAACAGCTTGCGCTCGTCCTCGCTCAACTCCAACGTAATGGCGGGGAAGCCCTGATCAAGATGAGGAAGAAGCTTGCTGATCAGCTCGACCTCGGCCTTGGCTTCCTTGTCGCCGCCCTTGGCCTTCTTCTCACGAGAAGACTTGCGCTTCTCCATCGCCGAGAGGTCGGCCAGAATCAGCTCGGAATTGATGATCTCAATATCGCGGAGAGGATCGACCGACCCCAGCTCGTGGATAATATCGTCATTGTCGAAACAGCGCACCACCTGGACAATCGCATCCACCTCGCGAATCGTGGCCAGGAACTGATTGCCCAGACCCGCCCCTTCGGACGCGCCCTTTACCAGCCCCGCAATATCCACAAACTCAATCGCGGTCGGCAAAATCTTCTCGGAAGAATTGATTTTGGCCAGAGCCTCCAGACGAGAGTCGGGCACCACCACAACGCCGACATTCGGGTCGATCGTACAAAACGGATAGTTGGCGGCCTGAGCCTTGCGGGTACGCGTTACCGCGTTGAAAAGAGTCGACTTCCCCACATTCGGGAGACCTACGATACCTGCCTGTAACATGCGGGCAACACTACCCTCGCCCCCCTCTCTTGTCAACCAACTCCTGACGGAATCCGACACCTAAACTTTGAGGAAAACCTTTTGCCTGTAAAGGAAATAAAGCACGCACCACACCAGCCCGTAATTGCACAGCAGAAAAACAAAAGTCTCCCCCCCGCCGAACAGCCGGCTGAACCCTCCGAACAAAGCTGCCGAAAGATTCCGGGTCGGGGGGCAAACCTCCACCCACATATACACAAAAATGGCATTGCTCCCAATCACCTTGAACGGGAAAAAAAGCCGCTCCCAGCCAAAAATATCATTCACCAGATAAAATAACGCCAGCAGCAGGAAACACCAGCCCGCCGCCCACAACACCATGGAACTGGTAAAAAGACGCTTGATAACCTCCAGATCGAGACTCCAGACATACCCCAGTGCGAGCGCCAGCACGCCCGCCCCGCACAACAGGGCCACCTTGCGCAGAGGAGAAAAACGCAGCGACTTCAACACCTCCCCGCCCAATACGCCGCACAACGTCATCGCGCCAAAAGCGGGCTGAGTCAAAATCCAGGTATAATTCGTCCCGTCCTGATGCCGCCCCTGAAGCAGGCGATCCCAATACAGGGCAATATTGCAGCCCGGCTCAATCGTCCCCCCGGCAAACCCGCCAAACGGCATAAAACGGAGCAGCGCCCAATACCCGGCCAGCAGAGCGAACAGCAGAACCACCCGCCCGCGCGTCTTTAAATGCAGCAATGCCAGCGCCGCAATCAGATACCCTCCCGCAATCGCCTGGAGCGTATTGCTGAACAACGCGATACGGTCGGGATTAAAACTCAGCAAATTCCCCTGGGCCACCATCCCCAGCACAAACAGCAGCAAAAAGCGGCGCAAAATCTTCGCATACACGCGCCACCCCGGCTTCCCCTGCCCCGTGTACTTCGCGAAAGAAAACGGCATGGCCGCCCCCACAATAAACAAAAACAACGGCATCACCAAATCCCAGGCCGCAAACCCGGCCCAGGGCCTGTGATCCGCATGAAACGCCAGCCAGGCCGGCAGCGGGTCGGAAAACAGACGGCAAAACGCCAGAAACAGGGGCAGCCCTCCGGTAATCCAGAACATATCCATTCCCCGCAAGGCGTCAATCGCGCCAATGCGGACAGGCCGGGCGGAAGCCCCGGCGTTCTTTACGTCACCCGTCTGTTTCATAATCGTTGTTCAACCTTGCAACCTATACGAAGCCGGCATCCTCCGTCTTGCGAAAAATCCGAAAAAAAGCGGGACGCCTGAACGCCCCGCCTTGTCAAAACCTTGTTAAAAGAATTTATAACCTACTTGAGCCCCGGCATGCCCGGAAGAGTCGGCGCCTTGACCGGCCCCGGAGCCTGCATCCTGGGCAGCTCCAGCGGAGGCAGCTTCTTGTCGGGAGACTTGATCCCCAGCAAATCGATGCGTCTCGCGGCGGGAGACTGGTAGGCGAACTGCTCGATCAGAGTTGAAGCCGTTCCGGCATTGCGCTGATTGAAGGAGAAAGAACTGTCGGGATACTTGGCGAGCACCTCTTCATAAAGCGCCTTTGCCTTGTCGTTCTCTCCCCTGGCGCGGGCCATGTCTCCAAGAGTCATCAAGGCGACGGGAGCAAAAACGGGATCCTGGGAATCAACCACCATCTGGAAACTCTCCTGAGCCTTGTCCTCCTGCCCCAGCTTCAAAAGGCGGCAGGCCTGGACAAGAGCGGCCTGATTGCGCAGGGAATCGGCGGGAGCCTCGACAATAAACTCTCCCAGAGCCTTCAAACTGTCCTCGGTACGCCCGGCGTCCCAGAGGGCGACCGTGTACAGATAGGAGGCGGTCTCGGCGGCGGGAGTGCCGGGGAAATCAGCCGTTACCTTTTGCAGGGAATCGGCATCGTACTTCCCGGTCGTCTCGTCATAGCACAGAATCAGCGCGGCAGCGGCCTTGCGCTCCGTATCATGGCGCATGTTCCGGTGTACGATCAGCGCGGCCGCGGCCAGCACAATCAACACGGCAACCGCAATCAGAGCCTTCTGATTGCGTTCCAGGAACTGCTCAAAAGCGGACGGCCCGACCTCAATCTCAGCCAGCGGCGTAGGGTTGGAATCTTTCTCAATCATGTGTGAGGCATGAATTACAATGTTTTCCGGGGGGAATCAATCACCATTTCCCCCAGGAGAAGAGATTTCAGGCAACTGGCAGTCATTTTAATGAAAAAAACACTGCAAAAAATTTATCCTAGCGCATACCCCGCCAGACTCTCAGGGCATATCAATAAATCCAGCCAATTTTTCACCTCTTTTTGATCTGCTGTCCAATCGCCCGGGACGAGCCTTTTCATACGGAACAGAGTACCCCTGTTTAGTATACTGATCAGCCGTTATATCCAAAATAAAGCCATCCTGTCTGCTTTCCAAATAATAATGAGGTCCTATTTCCAAATCCTCTTTTCCAATACGCATTATCTTCCATTTTTCACAACCTCCGCATAATTTATAAAACAGCTCACTGACTGCATAACAAAAACCGGCAGAATCAATTTTTGTCGTTTTATTTCTTTTATACCATTCCCTACCCAATATGGATTTTTTAACCTCTTCTTTTTTGAAAGCCTCCAAAAGAAATGGAATCAGATCATCATATTTATATTCCTTTTTCATCAATTTTTATTTAAATCCATTAAGACATAAAAACAAAGAAAAGATAAATCACTATTTATTTTTAAATATCCATTCCTTATAATTAACCGAATACGGAGTAATTATTTTAGAAAACAACACCTCCCGGGCCTGTTTCGCCGTCCATGTTCCTTCAACGCAGTGCTTTAAAAGGGAGAGCAATTCCCTCCTGATATTCACGTTATTATATTCGCTTTTATAGAAGTAAATAATGCAAAAATACAAATCGCGCTTTCCACCCGGATCTATATCAGAAAAAGATTTTTTAAGAGGGATGGATCTTGGATCGTCAAAAGCAGAGCCTGTTTGAGTAAAGACAATGGATTTTTCCGGACTCTCCAAATAGCCGCTGAAAATAAAATACCAGGAAGACGCCGGCTGGCTTTGCCATTTACCCAGCGGCTCGACATAAAGGTATTTCAGATCTTTTTCCGGCTGTACGGGCTTGCACTCGTCCCAGGCACGAAACGAAACTTTAACATCGCCAAATATCTCCGCCTCTCCGGAAAAGGAAGAGCAAACACCCAAACAGGCGATTATAAAAAACAGAATAAATTTCCTATGGGACATAAAAGGGAGAAATGAGTGAACAATATTTCACGTCTTTTGATTTATACAGGAATCAGCCCTGCACTTATTCGGATATTCTCGCCTGCGGCAGCCCAAGGGCCTTGTAGATTTCGCGGGTCGCCTTGGACTGGTTCAGGGTATAGAAGTGCAGGCCGTCCACACACTCGTCCAAAAGCTCCGAGCACTGCCGCGCCGCGTACAGGACGCCGACCCGCTCGACGGAGAGGGGGTCTCCTCCCGCGCGGTTCAGAGCCTTGGTGAGAGAGGCGGGGAAGTTGGTGCCTCCGGAGAGTTCCGCCATGCGTTCCATGCCTGAGAGGGTTGTGACGGGCATGATTCCCGCCAGTATGGGCTGGTTGATGCCATTCAGGCGGCACCGGTCGCGGTAGTCCAGAAAGGGGTGGTTGTCAAAGAAAAGCTGCGTGACGATATAGTCCGCACCAGCGTCCACTTTCCGCTTCAGGTAGTCCATTTCCTTCAGACGGTTGGGTGTCGCCGGATGGCCTTCCGGGAAGCCCGCCACGCCAATGCCGAAGCCCCGGGGGTCGGGGTGTATGCCCTGCCCGTTGAAGTCCCGGATAAAGGCCACCAGCTCGGAGGCATGGGAAAAGGCGTCTTTCGAGGGGTCGTAGTTCCCGGCGTCGCGCGGCATGTCGCCCCGCAGGGCCAGGATATTGTTTACTCCCGCCCCGGCATAACGGACAAGCAGTTCAAAGATTTCCTCGCGGGTATGTCCGACGCAAGTCAGATGGGGGATAGGGGGGAATCCCTGCGTTTCCCGAATTTTCAGAACGAGGTTATGCGTCAGTTCACGAGTCGCGCCCCCCGCTCCATAAGTCACGCTGACAAAGGAGGGACGGTATGCCTCCATCTCGGTGATGGTCTGGTATAACCGACTGAATCCCTCTTCGGTACGGGGAGGGAAAAATTCAAAGGAAAATGTCGTCCGGTCTTTTTGGAAGATGTCGTTAATATGCACGGCGGGAAAAAGCAGCCCGTTTTATCGGGATTACAGGGGGGCGGGCAATGCGGGAGCCGCGCCTCCGCTTGCGGGAGAGGGGGCGGCTTTTTCTTCCCACGGGGGCGTCGGCAAACCGGGAGCGTCGCTCGCCGCGGGAGCCGCCAGACCGCCGGAAGAGGGGAAGCCCGACGAGGCGGGGGCCTCCGGCAGGGAGGGCACACTTTCCTCCTGCGCGGGCTCCTCGGGAGCGAGGATGATTTCATCCCCCTGTTTTACCTGGGAGAGGTCCGCCTGAGTGGCCGCCGGGTCGATCATGGCGATGTACTGGCCGCTTTGGGCATCCAGAGAGTCGATGACGAGTTTCAACAGGGGCTTGTTGTCACGGCGCACCAGCAGAGCCTGCTTGCTGCCTTCCTTTGTGCTGAAATTGGGCTGGCCGATGGGAGTGACGACGACAAAGTGA
>CAZNVW010000051.1:0-15233 GCA_964576595.1 uncultured Verrucomicrobiales bacterium | reverse complement strand
CCCCCACTAGAACCTGAATCTAGCGCGTCTACCAATTCCGCCACGAGCGCATTTGTGTTGGAAGACGGGCAGACTTCACCATATTTGAGCGAGGGTGGCAAGACTTTTTCCTCTTTTGAGGAGAAAATTTCGTCTTTTTTCATTTCCGGCTTTCTGTTTGCCGCCGGGATTGATAGTTTAGGGCAATGAAATTTCCCGTTTCTTCCTTTTCTTCCACTAAAAAGGGCTTCACTCTTGTTGAGCTTCTGGTGGTCATTATTATTATCGTCAGCCTGATGGGGATCACGTTTGTCGTGGTGTTCAAGGGTCGGGATAGTACCGATAACGCGCAGTGCGTTTCCAATCTTCGCGAGTTGTGGTCCGCCGGGCTCAAGTTTTCGAATGATTTCAATGGGCGTCTTCCTTCCAACGGGATGGATGACAACGAGGATACTGTCGCCGACGAGAGCAAGGGATGGATGGTGGCGATCGCTCCCTATTTGTATGGTTCCGATATTGCCGCGGTGCCTCTTTTGGATGACAAGTTCCGTTGCGTCGCCGACCGCATGGTGCGCAAGTACGAGCCCGGGACGAAGGTAAAGGCGAGTTTTGACTCGGTTTCCTATGTGCCGTGGACGGACGGGAGCGACGATCTCGACAATCCCCAGTCTCCGATCAATATGGCGCGCGGGTATCATCAGAGCGATGTCGCCTGGCTCAGTGACGGAGAGGGGTTGCCCACGAACAAGAATATTGTGACCGCCTCCGATTTTGAGGAGTATGTGCAGCCCGCCGTTTATCGTCACAAGGACAAGATTAATGTGCTGTATGTCGGCGGGACGATCAAGTCTGTCGAGAAGCCCACGTTTGAGACGGTGTCTCCCGGCGGCGCGACGAAGAAGCATCTCGTCCGCAATTGATCGGGGCGGAATGGATTTTATACAGGGAAGGGGAGCGGTCTCCTTCCCTTTTTTTTGCGCCCGTTTTGAGGGAAGCGTATCAGGAGGGCTGGGCGGAGTCTGTTTTGTTGTTTTTGAAGCCCAGGAGGAAAAGCAGGACGGCCGCAATGGAGATGCAGGAGTCGGCAACGTTGAAGGAGGGCCAATGGTAGCCGTTTGTGAAGGGGACGGTCACGTCGATGAAGTCAACGACATAGCCGTTGGCCAGGTTTTGGAGGAAGGTCAGGTTTTCTGCTCCCTGGAGCATGAATCCCTGGCAGAGCCGGTCTGTCAGGTTGCCCAGTACTCCGGCGAGCAGCAGGGCTCCGCAAAGGCGCAGTGCCGGTGTGGAGAAGACGCCGCGCCGGAACAGGATGATCAGGACGCATACGGCAATGAGCGGGACGGCTAGGAAGACGTAGGTGGACCAAGTCGTGCCGTTGCCGAAGCCGAATGCGACTCCCGTGTTGTGTACCCGGACGATTTGCAGGAAGTTGTCGATGACGGGGGTCTGGTCAACGATGGAGCCGAGGTAGCGGCCTTCTTCGCCGAAGACGGGGCGGGGGGTGTGATAGTACAGGACGATCAGCCACTTGGTGATTTGATCGAGCAGGTAGAGGCCGAGAATGAGCCACAGCAGTTTTCTGCCCTGTTCCCGGCGTCCGGGGGCGGGAGGGGCGGGGGTGGCGGAGTCTGGCATGCCGGGAGGAGGGGTGGCTCAAGGGCTCCCGGTGCGGAGCCCTTGAGCGATAGGGGTCAGTTTACGGAGGCGCAGCGTTCGCAGAGGCCGTTTTCGGTGTTGAGGGGCTCGTAGCGCCGGCAGCGGGGGCACATGTCGTAGGGTGTTTTGGTGGCCGTACTCTTGAGTTCGTCTCCATGGACGGAGAGCGTCAGTCCGGCGATGATGAAGAATTCGGTGGTGAATTCGCGGTTTTCCAGCAGGGCGACGATGTTCTGGTTTTCGTTTGCCGGGACGGTCAGGGAGATTTGAGCTTCGTTATTTTTGTTGAAGTTCTTGGCCTGGATTGCCGCTTCGATGGAGCGCTGGATGGCGGCGCGGATTTCGAAGAGGCGTTCTACCCGTGAGGTGGCTTCCTTGTCTCCCCAGGCGGGGTCTGTTTCGGGGAAGTCCTGTTCGTGTACCGAGCCGGGCAGGCCCGCGTGTTCCCAGGCTTCGTCCGCCGTGTAGGCCAGGATGGGGGCCAGCAGGCGGCACAGGGCCGAGAAGACCCGGTACATGGTGGTTTGGGTCGCGCGACGGCGGACGGAGTCTTTTGCGTCGCAGTACATTCTGTCCTTGGTTACATCCACATAGACGGCGGACAGGTCGGCGGTGCAGAACTGGTTGATCTGGTTGAAGACTTTGCGGAATTCAAAGGCTTCGTAGGATTTGCGGCATTCGGTGATTACGTCGTTCAGGCGTTCGAGTATCCAGCGGTCGAGCAGGGGCATTTCTTCCGGGGAGACGGAATCCGTGTTCGGGTTGAAGCCGTTGATGTTGCCCAGCAGGATGCGCAGGGTGTTGCGCAGGCGGCGATAGGGTTCCGTGACTTGTTTGAAGAGGTCTTCTCCGAAGGGGACTTCGGTTTGCCAGTCCACGCTGGCCGCCCACAGGCGGACGATGTCCGCGCCGTATTTGTCGTAGAAGTACGAGGCGTCCGTAGGTTTGCCGCTTTTGGCCGCGGATTTGGAGATTTTGGAGCCGTCCTTGTTCACGACAAAGCCGTGAGTCATGACGGATTTATAGGGGGCGGTTCCGCGCCAGGCGACGGAGAGCATCAGGGAGCTCTGGAACCAGCCGCGATGCTGGTCGGTGGCTTCCAGATACAGGTCGGCGGGAGCGTGGAGACCGGCAAAGCGTTCCAGGACGGCGACATGGCTAGAGCCGGAGTCGATCCATACGTCGAGGGTATCGGTGCACTTTTTATATCCGGCAGGCAGGCCCAGGCGGGCAGCGAGTTCGTCGTCGCTCAGAGAGAACCAGATGTTGGAGCCTTCTTTTTCGATCAGGTCGGCGACTTTGTTCGCCAGTTCCACGGTCAGGATGGCCTGGCCGTTCCGGTCGAAGAAGACGGGGAGCGGTACGCCCCAGGTGCGTTGACGGGAGATGCACCAGTCGGGGCGCGCCTCCACTGTGCCGTAGATGCGGTTGCGTCCCCATGAGGGCAGCCAGTTGACTTTGTCGATTTCTTCGAGAGCCTTGGGGCGGATGTCTTTCAGGGAGATGAAGAATTGTTCGACGGCGCGGAAGATGATGGGCGTCTTGGAGCGCCAGCAGTGCGGGTAGGAGTGGGTGATGGTTTCGGCTCCCAGCAGATAGCCCGTATTGTTGAGCAGGTCGATGATCCAGGCGTTGGAGTCAAAGACATGGCGGCCGACGAGTTCCGGCAGGCCCACTTCGTCGGTGTATTTGCCGTCGTCATCCACGGGGGAGAGGACGTCCAGTCCGTACTGGCGGCCGACGTTGTAGTCGTCCGCGCCATGGCCGGGGGCGATGTGCACGGCGCCTGTCCCGGAGTCGGCGGTGACGAACTCAGCGAGGATGACGGCCGACTGGCGGGGCAGGAAGGGGTGGCTGGCTTTTTGGCCTTCGAGGGCCTGGCCCTTGAATTCCTGTAGTGTTTCGGCGAGCGCCCATCCGGTTTTGAGGGTAAAGGTTTCGATCAGGTCCTTGAGTACGATCAGGTTTTCGACCCGGTCTTCCTTCATGAATTTTCCCGCGACGTAGGTGAATTGCGGGTGCAGGGCAATGCCGACGTTGGAGGGGAGGGTCCACGGGGTCGTTGTCCAGATGACGATGGAGGCGGCTTGGCCGAGGTCGAGCGGGTCTCCCTCGAGGGGCATGCGGACAAAGATGGCGTCGCTGGCGATGTCCTTGTATTCTACTTCCGCTTCCGCGAGGGCCGTATAGGCGCCATAGGACCACTGGACGGGTTTGCGGCTTTGATAGACCGCCCCGTTCTCCACGAGTTTGGCAAACATGCGGATGATGTCGGCTTCATAGGAGGGGTTTAGCGTCAGGTAGGGGTTTTCCCAGTCGGCAAAGACGCCGAGCCGGCGGAAGGAGTTGCGCTGGATGTCGATGAAGCCGCGGGCGAACTCGACGCAGCGGGTGCGGATTTCGGCGGGTTCCAGGTCACGCGCTTTTTGGACGACTTTGAATTCGATGGGCAGGCCGTGGCAGTCCCAGCCCGGGGTGTAGGGGCAGGCGTAGCCGGACATGGTCTTGGATTTGATGACCAGATCTTTCAAAATTTTGTTCAGGGCGGTTCCCATGTGAACGTCTCCGTTGGCAAAGGGGGGGCCGTCGTGCAGGATGAAGGAAGGAGCGTTCTGTGCCGTGCGGCGGTTCAGAATTCGGTGGTACAGACCGGCTTGTTCCCATTTTTCGAGCCTTTTGGGTTCATTTACGGTCAGGTCGCCGCGCATGGGGAACGTCGTTTCTGGCAAAAGAATCGTGTCCTTGTAGTTTTTTTCAGCCGTGCTCATGTGTGGGCGCGAGGGTACCAGCCAACGGCTTGCAGGTCAATGATAGGCTTGGAAAAAGTCCGGCTCCGGTTTCTAAAATTTATCTCCCCGGGGGGCGAAATGTCCGCTTTTGAGCAAAATTTTGTAGAAAAGAATAAAATAGTCTTTACAAAACCTGGCGGTCAGATAGAGTTTGCGCCCCGAACCATTGATTGGAAACATCGCGTTATGAAAGTTCTCTCTTCCCTTGCCTCTATGAAACGCCGCCACGCCGACTGTCAGGTCGTGAAGCGCAAAGGTACGCTCTACGTCATCTGCAAGAGCAATCCCAAGTTCAAGGCCCGTCAGGGTTCCACGCCCGGCACCCGTCTCAGCAAGAAGGGCGTCAAGTAAGTCTTGCGTTCAAGCTTTTTTTGAGACCGTTGCTCTTTAGGGCACCGGTCTCTTTTTGTTGCATAAAATCTCTTTCCCCCTTCCTTCCATGGATATTCCCCGCGTAGAGACCCGTTTCTACGATCTGCCCGAGCCGTTCCCTCTCAAGTACGGAGGGATGCTGCCGGGCGTGCGCGCGGCGTATGAGATGTACGGTGAGCTGAATGAGGATCGCTCCAATGCGATACTGCTGTTTCACGCACTCACGGGGAGTCAGCACGCCTACGGTTACAATCCCTCCGTACCCGGGGTGGAGCGTTTTTGGCGGGAGGAGAATCATACGGGGTGGTGGAATGCCCAAATCGGACCGGGCCGGTCTCTGGATACGGAGAGGTTTTGTATTATTTGCGTCAATTTATTGGGCGGATGTTATGGCACGACCGGGCCGACTTCGCTTAATCCGACGACAGGAAAGCCCTGGGCCGGCCTGTTTCCCCGCGTGTCGGCGACAGATCAGGCTCGTTTGCAGGCGCAGGTGCTTGACCATTTGGGGATAGAGACGCTTCACGCAGTGGTCGCGCCTTCTATTGGCGGCTTGATCGGTCTGACTTTTACGGCCTTGTTTCCCGAGAGGGTGCGCCGTGTGGTCTCTATTGGCTCGGGCTATCGGATTTCCATGCTGAACCGGCTGATGGTTTTTGAGCAAATTCTGAGTATAGAGAATGATCCCCGTTTCCGGGGCGGTTTTTATTCCGAGGATGAGCCGCCCTCTCACGGGCTTGCTTTGGCCCGCATTATTTCACACAAGTCCTTTGTTTGTCTGGAGGCCCTGGAGCGGCGCGCCCGCAAGGACGTCGCGCCTTCTGGAGAGATGTTGTCCTGGTACACGCCGCAGGCGTCATCCGAGAGTTATATGCTGCACCAGGGGACCAAGTTTGCCGCCCGCTTTGACGCCAATTCCTATTTGCGTATTGCGGATTTGTGGGCGCATTACGACGGTCCGGGAGAGCTGGGGTATGATACGATGGCGGAGCTTCTGGCGCCGACGCTGCCCTATCATCACAAGTGGCTGGTGTTCGGTATAGATTCCGATTTGTGTTTTCTGCCTCAGGAGCAGGCGGATTTTGTTTCCCAGCTTTTGGGGGCGGGGGTAGATACCCAGTTTGTCACGGTGCACTCCGAGAAGGGGCATGATTCTTTCCTTCTGGAGCCCGAGTTGTATGATCCCTGGCTGATGCCTTTCCTGAATGAATAGGCGACCGGGCCGGTTTTAGTAAAGTCGGTACTGCTCAATATACCGGGCGACTTCAACAGGGAGCCAGTCTTCGCATTCCTGCCGTTCTTCGCGTATGCCGGAGGCTGAGGCGGGGTGATGCCCGTCCAGAAAGAAGGCCCGGACGCCCGGGCGCGCCCGGGGCAGTTCCCCCCGGTGATGGACGAGGAAGGTGACGAGGGAGGCCAGGTATTCCCATCGGCCCCATTTTTCCAGTTCTTTCCATTGATCCGTTCCCATGAGCCAGAAGAGTTCGTCGTCCGGGCGGGTGTGGCGGAAGTGTTCGGCGAGCCGCCATGACCATGAGGGCGGCGGGCCTTGCAGGTCTGTCGGGTCCACTATCGCCCACGGGTAGCGGGCGGTTGCCAGTTCGAGCATGTCGAGCCGCTGCCGGTCCGTGGCTCCCGGCGCGGTTTCTTTCAGGGGGGAGCGGGAGCAGGGCAGGAATCTGACTTCGTCTAGTCCGCATTCCCTGACGGCCCGCTCCGCAATGCAGAGATGGCCTTCATGGACCGGGTCGAAGGAGCCGCCGAACAGACAGATTTTCATGGGAGGGCAGGTTAAAAAAAGGGGATGCTTCCCGAGAAGCATCCCCTGAGAGAGAAAGGGAGTTTACATGCCGTCCGTTCCCTTGTACGGGAGGAAGCCGCCGACGGGCACTTTGGCCTGGCGGTTTTCATAGGGCAGACGGCGGTAGCGATTGATAAAGGCGGTCGGGTCTCCGTAGTTGCGGGGATTTTTCGGGATTCCCTGCTGGCCGCAATTGACGTCAATGTTGAAGTGAAGTTCAAAGTGGAGGTGAGCGGGGTAGCGGCCGTTTCCGGTTCCTATGGTTCCGACCTGGTCGCCTCGTTTGACGATCTGTCCGAGTTGGACGTCAATGCGGTCGAGGTGGGAGTACAGGGTCTGGCAGCAGAGCATTTTTCCCGTGACGGGTTCGCGAAAGGCGTGGCGGACGATAACGACTTTGCCCCAGGCCCCGCGGGCATCCGCGGCGTAGGTGACGAGGCCGTGCGCAACCGAGTAGGTGGGGGCTCCGAGATCGGAGTCGCCGCCGCCATTGCCATTCCAGTCTTCGCCCAGGTGACGGGGGCTTTTGAAGCGGAGGCCGCGTGATTTGTAGAAACCTTCGCCGTTCGGTTTTCCAACGGGGAAGACAAACCCGTCCGCTACGGGCACCAGAGCCCATTGCTTGCCCGTCGTGTCCGCCGAGGCGAGAGCGACCGGAGCGAAGAAAATCGCCGCGAACAGGAAAAAGAAAAGGGGAAAGAAACGCTGAGACATAGGGTAGGGAGTCTGCAGAATGCGACCCTTCTTAGCACGGCCTTGAGCGCGGTTTCAAGGTAAAAAAACGACCCGAAGTTGAATTCGGGCCGTTTTTAAGGATTCTGTAAAGAAACAAGATTGAATCGGCTGAAGCTGTTAGAGTTCCGGCTCGATTCCGTAGATGGCGCGCGCCGCCTGGGCGACGTCCTTGTCGCCCCGGCCGGACAGGTTGCAGATGATTATGGAGTCGCCTGGCATGGTTCCGGCGATTTTTCTTACTCCAGCCAGGGCGTGAGAGGATTCGAGGGCGGGGATGATGCCTTCGGATTCCGAGAGGTCGAGGAAGGCCGCGAGGGCTTCGTCATCCGTCGCGTAGGTGTACTCGGCCCGCCCGCTTTCCTGGAGCCAGGCGTGCTCCGGGCCGACTCCGGCGTAGTCGAGTCCGGCGCTGACCGAGTGGGTCGGAAGGATCTGGCCGTCTTCGTCGGCCAGCAGCATGGATTTCATGCCTTGCAGGACGCCCAGTTTGCCGCCTTGGAAGCGGGCGGCGTGTTTTTGGGGCAGGATGCCTTCGCCTCCCGCCTCGACGCCGATCATCCGGACGGATTTGTCATCCATGAAGGGGTGGAAGAGGCCGATCGAGTTTGAACCGCCGCCCACGCAGGCAATGATGACGTCGGGCAGCCGGCCTTCCGCCGCGAGGATTTGTTCGCGCGCTTCTACGCCGATGCAGCGCTGGAAGTTGCGGACAATAGTCGGGAAGGGGTGCGGTCCCAGGGCGGAGCCGAGGAGATAGTGGGTCGTTTTGACGCTGGCTACCCAGTCGCGGAGGGCTTCATTGACAGCGTCCTTGAGGATACCCTGGCCAGCATCGACCGGGACGACTTTGGCTCCGAGGAACTTCATGCGGGCAACGTTCAATGCTTGCCGCTCCATGTCCACGGAGCCCATGTAGATGATGCATTCCATGCCGAAGCGGGCGCAAACGGTTGCCGTAGCGACGCCGTGTTGTCCGGCTCCGGTCTCGGCAATGATGCGTTTTTTGCCGAGGCGTTTGGCCAGCAGTATCTGGCCGAGCGCGTTATTGATTTTGTGTGCTCCGGTGTGCAGGAGATCTTCCCGTTTCAGGTAAATTTTGGCGCCGCCCAGTTTCTCCGACCATCGTTCCGCAAAATAGAGGGGAGTGGGGCGACCCACATAGTTTTTGAGCAGGAAGTCCAATTCCTGCTGGAAGGAGGGGTCTTCCAGAGCCTTGGCGTATTCGGCAATCAATTCCTCAAGGGGAGTTCTGAGGATTTCGGGGACGAACATGCCGCCGAAACGACCGAAGTGGCCGTTTCCATCAACCGGGAACAGAGGTGCGGAACTCATATCGGCGCGAATCCTAAGGGCAATGTTCCGGCTTGGCAAGAGAGATGTGTCCTGCCTTTTATGGAGGGGAGTTTTGTTTCCGCGGAATGGGCGATATTAAGGCGTTTTGTCTTTTGCCGACTGGCTGTGCGGTCTGGCCTCGTCATATTGTTTTAGCAGGCCGGTTGACCAGGAGATGGCGTCCGGGTAGCGGCAGGCGGGAGTGGAGGTCAGATAGGAGCCCAGTTTTTTGGCGAGGGGTGCGGCCTTGTCCGGGGCGGTCCGGTACAGGTCGCCGATTTCTTCGCAATCCTGTCCGATGTTGTAGAGCTGGGGCGCCCGGTCGGGGACGAGCAGGTACTTGAGGTCGCCCTCCAGCAGGGCCGAGGTGCAGTCCGTGCACCAGTAAAGGGTGCGAGGGGTCTTGTTTTCCGCCATGGAGAGCAGGGGCAAAAGATTCATGCCGTCCAGATTTCGGGGCAGCGGGAGGCCGTTTGTTTCGAGCATGGCCGGCAGAATGTCCAGCGTTGAGACGACTTGTCCGCACACGCTGCCCGGCTTCAGGTTTTTATCGGCCGGGTAGCGTACGATCATGGGTACGCGTACGCCTCCTTCGTAGTGGAGTCTTTTTTCTCCTTTGAGCGGAGCGTTGCAGGAGGGGCTGTAGGGGGCTCCTCCATTGTCCGAGAGGAAGATGACTATGGTATTCTCCGCCTGGTTCGAGTTGTCCAGGGCTTTCAGTATGTTTCCGACGGCCCGGTCAAGGGCATGTACCATGGCGCAATAGACGGCCCTGGGTTTTGGGGTGATGTTTTTGAAGAGTTCCAGGTCTTCTTTGGTCGCTTCCATGGGCCAGTGAGGGGCATTGAACGAGGCGAAAAGGAAATAGGGGCGGCCGGCGGCGGAGTTTTCAATGAATCGGACGCATTCCCGTGCAATATCGTCGGTCAGGTAGCTGATGCCGGTTTCGGCGGTGTAATTCGAAGTGATGGCGGAGGGGTTCAGTCCCTTTTGTTCTCTGGCCAGGGGGAAGTAGGGGCGGGAGCCTCCCAGGAAGCCCCACCATGTGTCAAATCCCCGGTCTGCCGGCAAATAGCCGGGCGTATGCCCCAGATGCCATTTGCCGATGACTGCGGATGTATATCCCCGCTTTTTTAAATAGCCGGGCAATATTGTTTCTGTTTGGGGGAGGCCGTAATGAGACTCGGGGAGGTAATCGGTTTTGATATTGGGGTTTGTCGTAATGCCGTACCTTTTGGGAAATCTGCCTGTCAGCAGCCCCATTCGGGACGGCGCGCACATGGGGGCGGTGACATATGCCCTTGAGCAAAAAACGCCTTCTTTTGCCAGAGAGTCGATGTGAGGGGTCGGGATTTGGGGAGAGCCCGTGCAGCCGAGGTCTCCATATCCCAGGTCGTCCGCCATTTGGGGGTCGGCTGAAAGGCAGGGCCCCGGGAAGAGGTGAATCAGAGCGAGGAAGAGGAGGGCACTCGGAGCATGGCGGTAGTAAAAGAGACCGGGAGAGATCCCTGTCGGGTTGCGGCGCCCGGGAAAGGTCTGATGAGGAAGGTTTTTTCCCGTATGGCTATTAAAAGATCATAAGATTCAGGGGGAGAATGCCCAGACTATTTTCAGATAGTTTTCTCCGGTGAAGTCAAAGGGCATTTCTCCGGGGGTGAGGCGCACTCCCGCAGGGAGGGCGGTTTTGAGCTGAGTCAGGAAATCGCGCCGGGAGAGTTTCCGGCAGTTGGTGGTGCAGAGCATCCAGCCGCCCGGCTCCAGGCAGCGGAAGGCAAGGGCGGCCAGTCTGCCGTAATCCTTTTCCACTCGCCAGATGTGGCCCTCTTTGTCGCGGGAGAAGGTGGGGGGGTCAAGGACGATGCCGTGAAAGCGTTTGCCCTGACGGGCGAAGCGCTCCAGCCAGTGGAGGGTGTCTCCCTTGCAGAAAAATTGGGAGGCGGGGTCTATTCTGTTGACTTCCATGTTTTCGCGCGCCCAGTCGAGGCAGGGCTGGGCGAGGTCGAGCGTGGTGGTGACGGCCCCGGCGAGCGCGGCGTACACGGAGAAGGCTCCCGTGTAGGAAAAGGTGTTCAATACCCGGTCTCCGGGGCGGGTCAGTTCCCGGACGCGGCGACGGTTGTCTCTCTGGTCGAGAAAAAGGCCCTGGGAATAGCCGGTATTCATATCGAGCCAGAGGGAGACTCCCTGTTCCCGGATCAGGAAGCGGGAGTCCCGTTCAGGCCCGCAGAGGAAAAGGGGGGCCTCCTTGTTGTCCTTGTCGAGATGCTTCAGGTAAACGGGTTCTTCGAGTTTCTCCAGTTCTTTTTTGAGGTGCGCGGGGAGCGCGCGGTCGCGCACCGAGACGAGCCATCGGTTGGCGAGTTTGTCTATGAAGATATTGGGGCAGCCGTCTCCCTCGCCGTCAAGGACGCGGAAGGCGGTCGTGTCGGGAGGCAGTTGGGCGAGCCGTTTTTTGAGGAGTTCTTCCAGCACGTCGGGGTGGGGTTATCGGGGAGAGTTGCCGGGTTTCCATTTGATGTTGCAGCCTGTGGCCGGGAGGAAAGGCCGGGGAGCCGGGCTGCCTTCAATCAGGGCCTCGAGCGCGGCGTCAAGGCATTCTCCCGTGACCGGCTGGCCGTTGCCCGGGCGAGCCTTGTCAAATTGTCCGGCGTAGAAGAGCCGCCCTTGGGCGTCCAACAGGAAGAAGTCGGGCGTGCAGGCCGCGTCAAAGGCTTTGGCGGTTTCCTGGCTCTCGTCCCGGAGGTAGGGGAAATGCCAGTTGTGGTTCCGGGCGAATCCGGGCATTTTTTCCACGGCGTCGTCGGGGTAGGCCGCCGAGTCGTTCGAGTTGACGGCAAAGGTGGCTACGCCTTTTATCAAGGCCTTGTCGGCCCAGCGGCCCAGGGCGTCCGCCAGCATGACGACATAGGGGCAGTGGTTGCAGACAAAGACGACAAGGGTGCCCCGGGGGCCTCTTTTTTCCGACAGGCGGACGAGTTCCCCCGTTGCAGCGTCCGGGAGGAGAAAGTCGGGGGCCTGTTCGCCGGGTTTTATTTGAAAGGAGGAGGGAGTTTCAGACATGGGAGGGATGGAGGTATTTTCCGGGGGCAGGTGTGTTGTAGCGCAGGGGAAGGGAAAATTCACGGAAATAGTTGCCTTGATGCCGGGAGGCGGAGGACAAAAAGGGCTTCCCGCTGACGGGAAGCCCTTCGAATGACTTTTTGACAGGGAGACCGATTACAGGTCGGCTCTCATGATTTTGTAGTCGGGAGCGGTCGGCTTGCCCTGCATGTTTTCGCGGAAGACATCGTTGTCTCCGGGAAGTCCCGTGTTCGGGTTGAGTTCATAGGACTTGGCCGAGTTGTCGGCGCGAAGGACAAATACCTTGCCGCCTACGGCATCCAGGTCGTATGAGGCGGTGCCTGCATTGCTGGTTTCGTTGACGAGCGTCAGGATGACGGGGGTGTCGGTGCCCGCGCTGCTGCCGGAGAGGCCCATGGTGGAGTCTCCGCGGTCGATCATGACATAGCAGAAGGCGTTTTCTCCTTTTTCGAGAGCTTTGCCGTTGGCGACTTTGTGGTCGGGTTCGCGGGTACGGCCCTTCTTACTTTCGATTTTGGCGTAGAAGGGTTCTTCGTTTTCCATTTTACCGCTGGCGATCAGCTGGCGGAAGTAGGGGTTGGAGGTGTCTCCGATGAGAACCAGGCCCTCCACTTTTTTGTAGGCGGGGTTTTCCTCAATGCGTTCAGCGGTGCTGTCGTCGGGGTAGGACTGGAAGGAGCGGTCAAAGTCTCCCATCGCCATCAGGATCTGCTTGGCGTTGTTCATCATCTTCACTTCATCGCCGGCGCGGGCCTGTTTCATGATGACCGGATAGGCGATACCCGCGAGAACGAGGATAATGGAGATAACGACCAGAAGTTCCACGAGGGTGAAACCGGGGCGTCTGCGGAGTTTCAGTTTCATAATCTGCTAATTTGAGAGCTAATAGTTTCCAGAAGCGAAAAAACCCGAACGGGTTTCCTAACGGAGGAAGATTGATAATCCTCTACCATCCCGAACAAATAATGGCAAGTTTTTTCCGCTCTTTTTTCGGGTGTTATGATTTTGGGGCGAAGAGTGAGGCCAGGTCGTTCAGGGCGGTTGAGCTGGGTTTGTCCGCTTCGGCGATGATCTTTTTCTGGAGGGCGATCAGCTCGTCCACGCCCTTTCGGCCGAGTTTGAGCAGGCTGTCCATCTGGTCCGCGGTGAAGACGGCTTCTTCTCCCGAGCCCTGGACTTCCACATATTCTCCCGCGTCCGTCATGACGAGGTTCATATCCACATCGGCGTCCTTGTCTTCCACATAGCAGAGGTCGAGCAGGGGTTCCTCTCCCAGCATGCCGACGGAGATGGCGGCGACAAGGCGCTTGAGGGGAGACTGTTTCAGTTTGCCCGCCGCCATCAGGCGGTTCAGGGCGATGGCCAGGGCGACGGAGGCTCCGGTGATGGAGGCCGTTCTGGTGCCTCCGTCCGCCTGCAGGACGTCACAGTCGATCCAGATGGTTCTCTGCCCGATTTTGCCGAGGTCAACGGCGGCCCTCAGGGAGCGGCCGATCAGGCGCTGTATCTCGCTGGAGCGGCCGTCCAGTTTGCCCTTGGCGATGTCGCGCTGTTTGCGGTCCAGGGTGGAGTAGGGGAGCATGGAGTATTCCGCGGTGAGCCAGCCTCCGTCCACTTTCTGGTATTTCATCCAGCGGGGGACGTCGTCTTCTATGGTGATTGCGCATATGACGCGGGTGTTGCCGAAGGAAACGAGCACCGAGGCGTTCGCATGGGGCGCGACGTCAGTGATGAAGGAAATGGGGCGAAGCTGATCTGCGGTACGTCCGTCTGAGCGTGTCATGGGGGCATGATGCCGCCGTTACGCGTATTTTACAAATCGAAAGGTGGACAATTTCTGCGGAGGGGGTATTTTTCCAGTATGAATTTTCCCCTCTCCAGAACCGCCGTCCTGAATGTGGTCGGACTGAGCGCGGGGCTTTTGCCCCGGATGCCGCGTTTGTCCCAATGGGCGGAGTCCCGGCGCGTTTCGGTTTTTCCTCCCGCTTTTCCCGCCCTGACCTGTACGGCGCAGTCGGATTATGTGACCGGAGAGTCGCACGACGGGCACGGTATTGTAGGGAATGGCTGGTACAACCGCGAGATGAGCGAGGTGCAGTTCTGGAAGCAGTCCAACAAGATTGTCAGGGGCCCCCGCGTCTGGGAGACCCTCCGGGAGCGTTACGGGGCGGATTTTACCTGCGCGCAGCTTTTCTGGTGGTACAATATGTACGCGACGGTGGACTGGCTGATTACGCCGCGGCCCATGTATCCGGCGGACGGCAGGAAGGTGTTTGACATTTATACGCAGCCGATGGAGATGCGGGAGGAGATCAAGGAGGATCTGGGCGCGTTTCCCTTTCCCTGGTTCTGGGGGCCGAGAGCGGGTATGCCCTCCTCCCGCTGGATCGCGAACTCCGCCCGCTGGATAGAGGAGAAAAAAAGCCCGACGCTCTCCCTCGTTTATCTGCCTCATTTGGATTATTGTCTTCAGAGGGAGGGGCCTCTGGCGTCTTCTCTGGATGGGGAGCTGGAGTCTCTGGACGGTCTGGTGGCGGATTTGATCGAGTTTTATGAAAAGCGGGGCGTTCGCGTGCTGGTGCTGAGCGAATACGGGATTTCCCCCGTAGATACGCCGATTTATTTGAACCGCGAGTTTCGCCGCCGGGGGTGGCTGACCATCAAAAACGAGCTGGGCCGGGAGATGATGGATTGCGGAGCCTCCCGCGTGTTTGCCGTCGTCGATCATCAGATTGCGCATGTTTATGTCAATGATCCTTCGCTCAAGGAGGAGGTGCGCTCCTGTCTGCTCGCCCTGCCGGGCGTGGAGGAGGTAAGGGAGCCCTCCCGTGACTGGCAGCCCGGCCCCGGCATCGATCGGGCGGGGGATTTTATCGCCGTTTCGCGGGAAAATGCCTGGTTCGCCTATTATTATTGGGAGGATGACGCGGTGGCTCCCGATTTTGCCCGGTGCGTGGATATACACCGCAAGCCGGGGTATGATCCCGCAGAGTTGTTTATCGACCCCGAGTTAAGGTGGCCCTGCCTGAATGTAGCCCTGTTCCTGTTGAAGAAGAAGCTCGGCTTCCGGGCTTTGCTGGAGGTTACTCCCCTGGATGCCTCCCTGGTGAAGGGGTCGCATGGGCGGGATCATGTGAGCGAGGCGGAGCGGCCCGTGTTTATCGGAGACGCCTCACTCCCGGCGGTGGCTTGTTCCCGGGATGTTTACCCGGCGTTAATCGCGGCGGTGGAGCAGAAGAGATAACGCCGCTTTTCTTTTTTGTCTCAACGGGCAACTCGCATGAGGCGGGTTGCCCGTGTGCTTTTTTCGTTCCCGGCCAGCGGTCCTCTCCCGGTTCTTTTTATGTTCATTCTGGAGCAACATAAGCAGGGCATTCTGATTCAATCTTTTTTGAGCAGAATCGGGGAAAATTCAGGCTTATTTTTACAACGGATAGAGCATCCGCAGGTCAAGAAATAAGGAAAAAATAATGACCTTTATCTTC
>CAZNVW010000050.1:0-15515 GCA_964576595.1 uncultured Verrucomicrobiales bacterium | reverse complement strand
CGGCCGGCTCGGTGCCGCCCCGGCGGCCTTCCAGCACGATCTGGGGCACGTCGCACCGGGCGAGCAATTCCTTGGACTCGACGACATTGACGAATCCGACGGGCATCCCGATCACCAGGGCTGGCTTTACTCCCTCTTCCAGAATGTAGCGGGCGATGCGGGCGAGCGCGAGCGGCGCGTTGCCGATCAGAATGATGGCCCCGTCAAGCAGGGGGCGGGCCTTCTCGGCGCTGCAAATGGCGCGGGTACGCCCCTGGACTCTGGCCCGCTCGGCTACATCCGGGTCGCTGATGTGGCAGTGAATGTCCTCCCGCTCGTACCCGGCATTCAGACGGCGCAGTCTGTCCACCGACAGACCGGCGCGGATCATGTTCGAGTCGCAGTACAGGGGGGCGCGGCGTCTCAGGGCCGACAGCCCGGCTTCAATCGCTCCATGCCGGAAGACGAGCGTGTCCGCAATGACAGGGTCGGCGGTGGTGTGGATCAGACGGCGGGCGACCCTCCACTCTTCGGCAGGCAGGGTCTCATGCAGGAAACACTCCCACTCGATGGTGCGGAAACTCTCCGCTTCTATCTCCGAGGGAGACAGGGTCCACTTGATTTCAGGATAATCGGATTCGGAGCGCGGTTTCATAGGTCATGAATAATGTAGTGCATCACCAGGACGACGACGGAGATATACAGCAGCGTCATCACAAAGCGGGAAATTTGCATCCCGATCACAATAGTAAAGGCTTCTCTCGCCTGGAAAATGCCCAGGGCGGACGGCAGGTTGCGGCGCAGTGTGCGGAAGGGGTTGCCGATCGCGCTGCCCACCAGCAGGGCCAGCAGTATCTGGGGGCTGTCAATCAGCCCCTCGCTGCGCAAGTTGGCCGCGACCAGGGAGGCATTCACCAGTCCCCCCATCTGGGCGGCCACGACGGACATCAGCTCTACGGGGAAAAAGCGGTTTACATGCTCGGGCACATATTTCTCCCAAAAGGCGAAGATATTGGTCTTCATCAGCCACTCAATCGCCAGCATCAAGGGCACGGTCACGCAAAGCATGCGGAACAGAAGTCTGCCCACGCGCCCGGCGGCCTTGCGCGCGGTCGGTACCCAGGCCAGGGGCTCTCTCAGCTCGGGGGGCTCTTCCGCCCCGGCTTCTTCCGGCAAGGCGCGCTCCCGTCCGCTCAGTATTTTCCAGCGGTGCCAGCACAAGACGCCGAGGACAAACAGAAGTCCCGTGCCGAACTGCCCGGCAAAGTACAGGGCGCCCGGTATGCCGACCGCGCCCACGACCGGGTACAGTACCCGGATGGAATGGGAAAGATAGGATAAGTAACTATTCGTCATGCCTCCGGCGATCAGCGCGCTGCGGGACAGCCGCCCCTCGGAATGACTGCTGACGAGCATGCCGTTGGCCGCCGCATTGGAGAAAAGAGCCGTCGGCATCGACAGGCCGACAATACGGGGCATCCTGGCGAGCCCCGTCAGCCAGCTCATCGCCCGGGCAAAAATCAGGTGCCAGTGCCGCGACTCCATGACGCTGCCGATAAAGGCCGCAATGCCTACCATGCAAAACAGACTTCCGAAGGTATCCGCCTTGTCCGCCAGTCTCTCCCAGGCTCCGGCAGGCTGCGCCTTTTTCGCATTCCCCGCCGGAGAGGCTTCCCCCCTTTTTTTGCGGTGTTCCTTTTTCGGAGTTCCGGCAGATGAATGTTCTCCGCTCCGGGCGGAAGCCGCGGCGACGGGCTCCGCAGAGCGGCGCATGCCCATTCCCCGCCCGGCAGGACTCCCCGCCGGCATACTCAGCACCATCCACAGGGACAGGCCCAGCGATACGGCCAGCCAAACCAGCGAACCGGGCTTTTTCCACGGAGGAGTCGAGTTGCGGGAGCGTTTCATCGCTTCTTGACCATCATCAGAGACAGGTATTCATCGGAGCGGGCCGTGATCTCCACGGGGTCGGAGGAGAAGAACTCTCCTTCCATTCCCAGACGCGCTCCGTAGAGCAGTTCTATATTGTCCTCCCTGCCGAGCCGGTCCATCAGCGCGTCCCGGCTGCGGAATGTTTTCATCAGAACCGTCGTCGATCCGGCGGGGAAATCCATCTCCTCGGCCATTTCGGAGCGGAAGGCGGGGACGATGCGCAGCTCCTCCCGGTTCTCCACGAGGATGGTCGCCGTCTTGGCGGCCAGTGTGGCAAAGGAGGTAATGCCCGGCACCACTTCCACTTCCAGCCCGGGGATGTCCTTTTTAAGACCTTCCAGAATGTAGCCGAAGGTGCTATAGGTCATCGCGTCTCCGAGCGTGGCAAAGGCGCAGTCCCGCCCCGCCAGAAGCTCCCTGCGGATCTCGGCGATATTCTCCTCCACCTGCGAGGCGCGTATGCCGGGCTCTCTGGACATGCTGAAGGAGAGATTGCGTATCTCGCCCTTGAGAGGAGCCAGAGACTCCACGACGCTCCGGGAAATGCTGGTGGCGGCATTGGGCGTGCAAACCGTAAAAATCACGTCCGACGCACGCAGCACCTCGGCGGCCCGGAAGGTCAAATAGCGGGGGTCTCCCGGCCCTATACCGACGCCATACAGCTTTCCCGTGTTCATAAAAAAATCAGTCTTTCTTGTGTTTTGTCTTCAATAAATCGTCCCGGCTCTCCTGAGCATGACGATAGAAAATATCCTGTATCCCCCTGATCTCTCCCATCCCCTTCAAAATAGGGGCGGCCTCCATCCCCGCCGCCTTGACGCGCGAGGCCCAGGAGTCGTCTTCACTGCCGGCCAGGTCGTTTTTGGCATGGTCTCCGGCCACAATCAAAAAGGGCTGGAGCCAGACTTTTTTGACACCCTTTTTCTTCAGCTCGTCCAGGACGACGTCAAAGGAGTGCGACCCTTCGACCGTCGCCAGGTAGATAAGAGGGTCGCGCCGGGAGAACTCGTCCCTGACGGCGGAAAAGACCAGGTCGGCCCGCCCCTCGGACTGCCCGTGCCCCATGAAAACGACGGCTTCACCGGGCTTTCTTTCCGCGGGAAGGCCTCCTATGAGAACATCGACGACTTCGTTCATATCCTTCTCCGACTCCAGCAGGGGACGGCCGATCATGACCTCGGAGAAGCGGCCCGGCTTCGCCAGGATGTCCCGGAGGACGGTTCGCTCCATCTGGGAAAACTCCTCCCCGGGCGCGATGTGCAGGGACTGCACGACCGCGCGTTTGACTCCCTTTTGCGCCAGCTCGTCGAGAGCCTGCTCTATGGCGGGGATCTTTTTGCCCTGTTTCGCCATTTTTGCCCGGATGATGTCGGATGTGAAGGCCCAGGAAAAGGGCGTGCTCCCCGGAGCCGAGGCAAAGCGCGCTTCAATGCCGTCATAGGCCTTCAAGGCCTCGGGCTGGCTGGTGCCGAAGGCGACCAGGACGATCCCGGCAGAGGAGCCCGCCTCCGAAGACGGGGCCGCCGGGGAGAGAGGAGTGGATTATCCGGCCATAAGGGGACAGGGGGACAAAACGGCGACTGCGCCGACGGCGACGAGGGCGCAAAGCCCCCGACCAAAAAGGTGGGTTGTCTCAATCATGCGTTGAATAAGGTGAAGAGTGATCTTCCTTGCAACGGATGTTCGGACTCCGGGCGTCAAACCTCGCCCTCACCTTCACCAGGAGACTCCTGATTGGTTTATGGAGAAACGCCTTCAAGGCGAATGCTCCATGGAGGGGTTGTAACCCGATACCGCAGCGCGACTGTTTCCGATTTTCACGGAATTCCCCGTTGCTGGGGAGGATTAAGAACGCAGAACGGGTTCGAGTCAACATTCATGTAGGGAAAAGAGAAAAAAATCCTGTTTTCTCCCCGTTGGCGGCCTTCATTAAAAAAGCGGTTTTACAGACCGGCAAAAGCATTCCGGCCTCCGGTGAAGACCGCCCTCCCGCTTCTCTCTTTTTACCCTATTGATGGGCCTGCGGAGAATGAACTCCGCAAAAAATATCATTTCACGAAATGAAGAAAACAATCATCTCAATCGCCAGAATGGAATTCGCATACAATGTCCCGGCCTCCTATGTCGAGGCGTTGAACATGCAGATAGGGCAAACTTGCGGACTCTGCGCCGCAAGCTATGTCCTTAATGCCCTGAGCACCACCCCTGTTACGACGACTCCCGACCTCAAAACAAAAGAAGACGTACTCGTCACAGCAGCGCTCGTCCACACGCCTGCTGGCTGGCCCCGCAATCTGACACTGATCGGCGAAATTCTCCATCCGGCGGAGTTTGCCGCATTCCTCAACAGCCAGGGCGGCGTCACGGCGACCCATGAGATCTTTGACATTACCAGAATCAAAGACGTCATTGACGCCGACGGATATGTCCTCGTGCCTTTTGGCGTATCAGGAGGATTCCCGGCGGCATCCGGAGGCGGACCTCACTGGTGCACTATCGCCGGATACCGGGAAGAGGCGGGGAAAATATACTTCTTGTCCAAGCATTGGGCTAAAAATTACGACTTCGACTCCGTAGCTCTTCGGATAAGCAATGCCAGTCTACTTGGATTTAGCCAAACCATCTACAGCGTTGGTGGCCCCAATGTAGTTACAGCCCACTATTCAGCGCATCCATCCACAAGTTATAATCCAGCTACCAGGGAATATACATTCCCCCCAACAGAACTCAATGCATCCCACAACCTCGAAGGCCAAATGATCACCATTTCCTAACGATCCGCTCTCCTTACACTCTTTTCTAAAATCATCATGAACACTACCTCCATTTGCGGACAGGAATTCAAAGTCCACCCGACCTATACTTCCGCCTGTCCTGAAAAAACAAAATCTCAGGCACTCGACTGCCTCCTTTTCGCCGTCAAAAACATCTATGAAAAGGAGCTGGACAAAAACAGCCTCGCCGCCAAAGCGGAACAGCAGGAATACGGCGTACTGGGCCGCAAGGAAAAGCTCTCCCGGCAGGGTGAAATCATCCTGACCAAGCCTTTCCGCGATTTTATCCGGCAAGAGCTGGGGTTGAGCGAAAGCCAGTGCCGCGGCAAGGATCTTACCCCCGCCCTGGCCCGTGAAGCCATCGACCAGGGCGGCATGATTCTCATTCCCTTTGTGCCGGGGAGCGACGGCCTGCCTCAAAACCAGACCGCCTCTCCCGTCGCCTGGGGGGTTATCTCCGGCTACCGCGAGCAACCGGGCAAGACCCTGCTCCTCGTCAAGCACGGCGGCGCGAATCATGTCTTTGACGCCCAGTCCCTGATCCTCAGCGCGCACAAGACGCGCGATCTGGTCTCCGCCGAGCAGGGCAACCTGACTCAGGAAGATTTGGACGAGGTCGGCAGTCTCAGCGGCAAGAGCATCGTGCTGCTGCCGTAAACCACCCCCGCAAGACGCGATTCCGACCGTCCCCTCAAGCAGGGGACGGTCTTTTTTTGTCCTGAAGGGTCAAGGGCAAGCCGTCTCCATCTCCCGCAACTCCTTTCCTTCAACCGGAACAGTTCAAAAGTCCTACGATACCGCCGAATTGTTCTTTCCATGAATTTCCCTATTTCCCAGAAGTTTTCCGATACGACACAGGCGACTACTCCGCCGGCTCCTGAAACACAATCTTCCGCACCGCTCCCCCCGGCTCCCGCCAGCGTGCCGGAAGAGCTCACTTCACAAATGCCCGGCTCCGGAGAGAAGCAGGCCGCGTCCCGGCGACTCCCTCTCCCCGGAGGGTTCCGGCCGGAGCATGTTTTTACGGATGAGGAGAGGGAGTCCCTCAAACTGGGGGAAAAAACACTGTCCCGACAGGAGTTTCCCCGCAATGTAACGCCGGAGCCGCTCGAAGAGCCTTCTCCGCAAAGCGAATTTTCCCGAGAAAAACCCGACGCAAGTACGGATGAGTTCTGGCTCCGTCAACAGAGGCAAAACAGTGAATTTATGAACGGCCTGGACTCGGCCCGCAACTGGTCGCCCCTGTTGACGGGCGAGGTGCAGGCCCTGCCTCCCGAGACAAGGGCCAGCCTTTACTCTCCCGATTTCCCCGAAGAGGTACAGCACGATGAGGTCGCCGCCGATATTGTCAGCGACTGGACAGCGGAGCACTTCCCGGCACAGGGGCAGGACAAGCGCGCTTTACGGAAAAACTGGAATTTCTTCCGCGAAGCAGTCGCGGAGGCTCTGGAGTCCCAGCCGGACAATCAGACTCTGTTTCAGGAAATTTCCCGGAGAAACCGGGATTTTGTCGATACCGTGCAAGCCCTCTCCCGAGAAAAGGAGGCCCTGCTCCACGAGGCCGTGAGGGAGCGCTCCGGGTATGCCGCCTCCCCGGAAGAGGATGCCGTCAAACGACGAGAAGAGGCTCTCACCCGCCTGCCGGAGCCTCTCCGCGACAATGCCCGCCGCTATTTCCTCAGTCTTGACGAGGATGTCCGCCGCGAGGCGGATCTCCTGGCTCCCCTTTACAGGGATATGAGGGAAGCCGTCAAAAGTCTGGCTTCTCTGGAGGAATTTGAACGTATTACTCCCGACGGCGCGCCGGAGCAGGAGGGCTCCTTTCTGCCCGGCCTGTTCTCTCCCTTTCGCTTGTCCGGGCTGGGTAAAAACGCGCAATCGTTAAAAAAAACGGCCCTCCGTCTCGGAGAGTTGACAGACAGACAGCGCGACTTCCTGTTCAGGCAGGTGGAGGAGGACATCATCGCCGAGCGGGAGGCCGCCCCGCCGCCGACGCCCGGCATGGCGGAGTCCCTGATGCAGGCGGTCAGCCGCTCGCATCTCAAAACGGGGTACGGCCTGATGAACGCCGCCGCAGGCTATCTCGCCCTGATGAGCGACCTCACGGCCAAAGGAGCCGACGCCCTCGGCGTCACTCCCCGGTTCAGCGCCGGGCTGAGGAAGGACGCCGGAGAGATCAGGAACGCCATCTCCAATTTCCAGAGACTCCGCACTCTCGCGGAGGAGCGCCAGTCACCTCTTGCCCCTCATGAAGACGGGCGCGGGGCCGGGCCTCAGCGCCACTGGCTCAAACAGTGCCTCGTCGGGTTCTCGGAAGAGTCGGTCGCCATCGCCCTGGCTCTCGCCTATCCGCCCGCCCTGATCGGCTACGGCGCAGGAGAGGCAGGCGAGCACTACGCCCAAAGCGAGGCCTCCTACCGTCGCCGCAAGGAAGCCGCCCCCCGGGATCACGCCCTGCCCGACGATACCGCTCTCTCGGCCAATACCCGCTTCCTGTCGGCTCTGGTCAGCGGCTCCCTGCAAACACTGATTGAGGCGGGCGCCTACGGCAAGACCTTCAAACCCCTGATCAAGAGTATGCCCGGCACCAGCCGCGCGCTCGCGCTCACCGTCAGACCGTATGCCGAGCAAAAGGGCATCGCCCTGTCCCAGCCCCTGGGCGAGACACTGTCGGACTACGCCTCCCAGTCGCTCCAAAAGGATGTTCCCACCCAAGTCGATACGGGCCGGCTGTCCCGCGCCCTGGGCACCTGGGAGAGCAATGGAGGCGATTATCTCGCCAGCCTGCCCTTTGTCCTGCTCGCCGGGGGCAAGATCGCCCTCTCCCAGCTCAGATCTCAAAAGTCTGTGCTGCACAGTCCCCTGCTGCAAAGTCACTACAGGATCTCCGACGACGTTCTCCAAAATATCAGGCGGGAGAAAAACGCCCAAAAGCAAAACGATCTCCTCGTCAAGGCACTGCGCGAGTCTCCCGTCTGGGCAAACATCGGGGAGCGGGAGCGGGCCGCCACCCTGCTGAACGCGGTCGAGCAGCACCGCAACGGGCCGTCTCTCGAGTGGCGCATTCATACGCCCGAGTCTCTGGAAAAATGGCTCAAGCTCCCGCCGCAACAACAGGCCTCCCGGCCGCTGCCGCAAAATGACGGCTTGCTCCTCGCCCCGAGCGACCGGAGCAACGCCGCCCGTAGCGTACAGACGCTCACCCTGCCCCCCTTCGACAAGGCCCGGCTGGAATGGCATATCGCCGGGGGGCTGCCGTCCCTGCATCCCGTCAATCAGGGAGAAAAAACACTTTGGCGATTCGCCCCGAACAACGAGGTCTCCCGCCTGTTGAAAGACGAGACCTTCTCTTCTCCGGCAGAAGCCTTCACCGCCTGGCAAAGGGGGCAGGAGTCGCGCACGCTCGCTTATCGGCAGCATCTCCTCTCTCCGCAAACAGGCGGCTTCAAGCGTCCCTCGCACCCCGAAATGCAAAGAAACGACCAGGAGATCAGGCGCACGCTGGAAGCCCTGAATACCCTCGCCCCGCAAAAAACGCTCCTGACGGCCAATCTCAATCCCCCCCGCCGTCAAACGGCCAAAGCCCTCGGAAATTTGTTGAAAAAGGAGCAGGAGAAAACCAGTGCGCACATCATCGAAGACTGTCTCCTGTACGCTGGCGGAAACGCGCCGGAAGAGATCGCCGGGCACCGTCTCACACGGCTCTGGGCGGATGATCTGCGCTCGGGCCGCATTCCTGAGCAGGAGGCCCGGGCCTGGGTCGCCTACTGGGAACGGGAAACGGGAGACAGACTCTCCCCGGAGCTCCCTGCCGGTATTTCCCCCCGTCTGCCGCACGCCGCCCTGGCCGCAAAGCTGGCCGATCTGAGCCTGTGGAAGCCCGTTCAGGAAACAACCGCCCTCCTGCCCCCGGCCTTTACGGAGACCGCCCGTCTTGCCCAGGAGCAGCTGGCCCATGCCGCCACCCTCGCAGACAGTCTGACAGGCACCAGTCATTACCAGTCCCAGATGAAGCTCCACGGCTCCTCCGAGACCGCCCTGTTTCAAACGCTCTTGTCCTATCTGGAGCAGGATTCCGACAGAGTCAGGCGTCACTTCACACACCGCTCCTCCCGCGGCGCGGCGGCTCCGGCAAAAAAGGCTCCCGTCCTGAGCAACGAGCTCCTGCAGGATGTGAAGTGGATGCAGGAGCAGGGCACCCTCCCCGTCTTCTCCGTAAACAAGCCCGGCTCCCGCAAAAAGCAATGGGTGACTTCCTACCCGGACGGCACCCTGTCCAGCCCTCATTCCTCGCCGCAGGAGGCCGTCATCGACTGGCTGGAGCGTGGCGACTCCCTCCTCCCCTTCGAGTTGAAGGAGCAGGGGCAAAAATCAGCGGCGGAACTGATGGAGCTTTATTATAAAAATCCCGGCAACCGCCGTCCCGGCATACGAGTCTCCCTGCGAGACGGAGAGCGGCCCCTGGAACGGCCGGACAGTCTCCGTCAAAAGGAGCGCGACGACATTTTTTTCCGCGCAAATCCCCACCTTCTTCCGAAAAAGGAGACCCTCCGCCTGCGCACGGGAGGGGAGAACCGGGAGGTACGCACCCCATTCGGCTATATACGCCAGAATATAGATCTCTACGACCCGGCAAACCCGTTCGTCCTCATTGAAGAGCATGCGGAAAGCGTCTGGAAAACCCATCTGAAAAACCGTTTTATGGATGACAGGGAGGCCGCCGGAGAGCTGCTGAAGCTGGAAAAGCAAACCGGTCAGAACTATCTGCCCGCCGGCTTCTCCAAACTTGACGCGGAAAAACGCAGGATAAATCTGATTGAAGGTCTCTCCCAGGCCTCCACCGAGTACCTTCTGAGCCAGCAGGACAACAGGATGCTGCCGAAGGAGACCGCCCAATGGATACGGGAGCTGTTCGCCTCTCCCTTCAAGCCGCCCCACGCCGTTCCCCTCCTGCGCCGCTCCGCCGCGCTGAAGCAGGCTCTGGACAGCCCCGCCCTCTCCCCGCGATTCCTGCACCTGCTGAGAGACAGCGCCGGGCTCAATCCGGACTTCCGGCGGGAGCGGCGGCTGACTCCCGCCGCCTTCCCCCAGCGGGAGAGGATCATCCCCTTCCTCACTTCTCCCTCCTCCTTTCTGGAGGCCCTGCCCGCCCCGGCCCGCGAGCGGCTTGTGGACACGCTGGCTCCCATCGGCACGCCCCCGAGCACAGGGGTGAAGGACCGCTTCAAACAGGCCTCGTTCCAGCTCAGGGGGCTGGAACGCCAGCTGGCTCAAAAGCCCGAGCTCGCCCAATGGGATCTCTCGCCCAAGGGAAACCGCTACAGGCGATTGACTGACGGCCCCGGAGACGCGGCTCCCGCTCAAAACACCTACTCCCATACCGTCAGAGACCTCGACGCCGCGGGGCTGACGCAGGAGGACAGGCAAGCCATTCGCACGCTCTCCCTGCTCAGGAGAGCTCTGGACGACAGCCCCCATGTGACGGAAAACGGTATAAAATGGGGTAAAAAACGATTCTTCCCCGACAGCGCCGACCGCCCCGGCGGCCTCCCGTCGCGGTGGCAGGCGTCCGCGCCGCAGGGGGAATACGGCCTCAGGTACACGGCCCCGGACAACCCGGCCCATGTCATACGCCTGTCACCGGGCGATCCCTACTCACAGCACGCGACGGCCCGCACGCCCTATGTGCGCCACATGTACAACGGGCACTTTCTCAACAGCCGGGGAGAGATCAGCCCGGCGACCTCTCCGGACACCTACATTCCCCTCGAAAAATTCAGCTACGACCGCAAAGCATACGCCACCGCGCTCCGCGATCTCCCCGACAGGGAGCTCTCCGACATGCTCCGCTCCCTCGAAAACCCGAAACGTCTCTCCGCCCGCCTCGGCAAAAAACACTCCGGCAAAATCAACAGCTGCCGCGAGCTTGTCTTTGAATTGAACGTCCTCGCAGAACGCCGCCCCCTGACGGAAGAACAGTCCCGGCTGCTCGGGGAGCTGCGCGCGGGGCTCGAGCTGCTGCCTGAGCACCCCGGCGCAAAAGAGGCCGATATACCGGCCTTGTCCCGAAAAGCGGGCGAGCTGCTGAATGCCCTGACAAAAAGCGGCATCTGATAGATTGCCAACAGGCCGGAAAAAGGTAAAAAGAAAGGTGAAACCCTGATAATATCATGACAACAGAACAAACCCTGATGGAAAAGGCCTTTCCCCTGATGCACGGGAAGCCGTGGCTGATGGTCGTCATAGGCGTCATCGAACTGATCGCCGGCATCTTCCTGCTCAGTTACTCATTCTGGGCCGGAATGGCCAGCATCTGGATAGGAGGCTTCCTCTTCCTGTTCATGGCGGGCATCCAGCTGGTGCACCTTTTTACCTCAAGTAAAAAAAGCATCTTCTGGAACCTTCTTTCCGTCATCATGTACTTGATCGTGGGGGTCTTCATGATCTCCAATACGCTTCAGGCCATGGCCGTCTGGACGCTCGTCATCGGCATCTACATCCTTGTGGCGGGCATCGCTCGTACGGCCATGGCGCTCCAGTTCAGGAAGAGCCCCGGCTTTGGCTGGGCCCTGTTCAGCGGCATCGTGAGCCTGATTCTGGGCGGTATCGTCACCTTTACCTGGCCCCAGAGCAGTCTGTGGCTGCTGGGCACGATCGTCGCCATTGAGCTGATCATGACAGGCTGGCTCCTGATCGTTTTCGGCAGTTCCGCCTCGCGGCTGAAAAAAGAGGCGGGCAACGGCTAATCCCCGCAAACATTCCCCCCGCATCCGGCGGGCAAAAAAAGAGCCGTCCCGGTTTGCTCCGGGGCGGCTCCGTGCGTCTTTTCCCGAATCCAAAAGATTTTTTGCCGCCTTCAAGTCTCTCCGGAGCGCGGTCAGAATGAGCGGAGTCATCGGCTCCTTTTCATGACGCCTGTTTCCCATTTTTGACTGAATCAGTTGACAAACAGCCCCTTTGCCGAAAAAAGCAGCCTGACGCAAGGGGGAATCCCCCTTATTGTTGACGACATTGACGTCCGCACCGCCAAACAGCATCAGGGTCACCATATCCTTGTTGCCTGCTCCGGCAAAATAAAACAGGGCGGTCGTGCCGTCCCCGGCCTTCGCATTCAATCCGGCGCGCTTGCCGACAAGGAGCTTGCTCAATGCCATATCGTTCTTTTGAGCGGCCAGCATCAGAGGCGTAATGCCCCCCGCATCGGGAACCTTCAAGTCAGCTCCCCGGGCAATCAACAGATCAATGACCGCCCGGTTGCCTTTTTCAATGGCCAACAGCAGGGGAGTAGAACCGTTGTCCATCTTCTCATTCACATCGGCCCCCTGGGCAAGAAGACGTTTTGCATGCTCCTTGTTTCCTTTCTCAATAGCAGAAGTGAGAGGCGACGCAGTGAGTGAAAGCGTGGAAAACAGAAAAAAAGCTGAATAAAGTATTCCCTTCATATTTTCATGAAGGGATAAATATCATGACACTATTTTCAATATAAAAAGAAAAAAGGGCAGTTTTTTACAAGATTCACCCTGATAAAACTGCCCTTTTTAGAACTTTTTTTCGCAATCGTTAGCACTCCCAAGTCTCCCCGAGCTGAGGAATGGTGTACTCGGCCTGATGCGCGTCTCTCAACGCGTTTCTGAGAGCTAGGGAACGTTCCGGTTCGCCGTGAACGACAAAGACGCGGCTCTTGCTCCCCCCGGTACGGTGGAAGTAATCCATCAGCTCGGAGTGGTCGGCGTGGGCGGAGAAGGAGTCCAGTATTTCCACGGCGGCATTGACCTGATAGGGCTTGCCGAGAATATTGACGCCGAACCGCACATCGTCGCGGGAGACGCCGTCGACATTCTTTTTGCGGATCTTCCAACCCAGCGTGTACTCGGCGCAATAGCCGACAAAAAGAATCGTATTGGTCGAGTTCTCAATCCCGTTCGCAAGGTGGAAGACGATACGCCCCGCTTCGCACATCCCCGAGGCGGCGATGATGATGGCCTTGCCTTTCAGTTTGTTCAACTCCTTGGACTGCGTTAGGGAGGTGATCTCTCTCAAATGGTCAAAGGCAAACGGGTCCTTCTCATCCTTTCGGAACTGGGCCAGCTCTTCATTGAAGCACTCCGGATGGAGGCGGAAAATGGCGGTGGCGTTCACAGCCAGGGGGCTATCTACAAATACGGGCAGCTTGGGGATTGTCCCCGCCTTGAACAGGCGGTGCAGGATGTACAGAATTTGCTGGGTTCTTTCCACCGCGAAGCAGGGGATGTAGATCCTGCCGCCACGCTTCAGCGCGCGATTGAGTACTTTGACAAAGGCCTTGTCGTCCCGGGGCTTTGACTCGTGCTCTATGCCGCCGTAGGTACTCTCCATGATCACGATATCCACATTCGGCACGGGCACGGGGTCGGGTACGATCTCGTTATTGCCCCGGCCAATGTCCCCCGAGAAGAGGAGACGCTTCTTTTTCCCGTCCGCCTGGTCTTCAATATCGAGCGCGATCTGGGCCGCGCCGAGGATATGCCCGGCGTCGTAAAAGGTCAGAGTGACGCCCGGCCCGATCTTGTAGGGGAACTCGTAGCCGATGTTGACAAACCGCTTCATCGCCTCGTCGGCGTCCTGCTCCGTATAAATCGCCTTGGCAAAAGGCTCCTCGGCCTGCTTGTGCTTGTTGATGTAGGTGACTTCATGCTCCTGAATCCGGGCGGAGTCCAGCAGCATGATCTGGCAGAGATCCCGTGTCGCATAGGTGCTGATAATCGCGCCCTTGTACCCTTTTTTGACCAGATTCGGCAGATTGCCCGAGTGATCTATATGGGCATGGGAAAGGATGACTACATCGATCTCCGACGGGTTGAACTGTTCAAAGTTGAGGTTTTTTTCATACGCCTCCTGCCGATGCCCCTGAAACAGACCGCAATCGAGCAATATTTTCATCCCGTTTACTTCAAGAAGGTGCTGAGACCCGGTAGTCGTACCGTCCGCTCCACAGAATTTTATTTTCATGACATCTATTTCATTAACTTTTTTTAATAATAAAGACAAGAGAGAAAAAGATTTTTCAGGAAGCCTCCGGAGCAGCGGGACGCTCCCCTGTTTTTTCTTTAAAAAGGGCCTCACCCGGTCTGGGGGCTTGCCATTTCCGCCCGCAAGTGCAGAATGACCCCAGTTTACGAACCATGAAAGTCATCCTCATTTACGGCAGCGCGAACGACAAGCCCTTCATGGAGCCCGCTCGCGAATATCTTGCCCAGAATTCCGTCCCCTTTGAAGAAACCGTTCTGTCCGCCCATCGTGATCTGCCCGAGCTGATCCAGTATCTGGAAGATCTCGAAAAGAGCGGAGAAAAGGCCGTCATTCTCGCCATCGCCGGCCTGTCTGCGGCTCTCCCCGGTGTCGTCGTCATGTCGTGCTCCCTGCCCGTCATCGGCGTGCCCGTCCCCGGAGGCCCCCTCAACGGCATCGACGCCCTGCTCGCCATCTCCCAGGTACCGGGCGGAGTGCCCTGCACCACGGTAGGCCTGCACAAAAAGGCCCCCGTCAACGCCGCCATGGCCGCCCACAGAATTCTGAAACTGGCCGGACAAAACTAATTCCCGTTTATTCACCAAAGGGGGAGAGAGAAGAGAGCAGAAAACACGCTGGTTCACTTCCTCTCCCCCTCTTTTTGCAGCCTCTCCCGTATGACCGATACCCCCTCCCCTGAAGTGCTCCTGGATGCCGCCGGACTCCGCGCCGCCGTAGAAAGCCTCGCCAAAGCCATCCACGCCAGCCGGGACGACCGGCCCATGGCTCTGGTCGGCCTGTTGAGCCGGGGCGACCTGATCGCCCGCCGCGTCGCCGCCCTGCTTGAGGAACGGGGGCAAAAGGCCCATCTGGGTCATCTCGACATCTCCCTCTACCGGGACGACCTCGGCCACGGCGCAAATCCGACCCTGAGATCCTCGCATCTGCCCTTCTCCGTGGACGACGCCCGCATCATTCTCGTGGACGACGTCCTCTTCACCGGGCGCACCATCCGGTCCGCTCTCAACGCGGTCATGGACTATGGCCGCCCCGCCAAGGTGGAGCTGGCCGTCCTCGTCGATCGCGGAGGACGCGAGATGCCCATCCAGCCCGACTATACCGGCTACTCCTCCTGCCGACCGGGTGAAAAAATCGCCGTTTTCCTGACGGAAAGCGACGGAGAAGACAAAATAACGCTCGCCTGAACCGCCCCTCCTCTCCCCCATGACTCTCCCGCCCCGCAAAGATCTCCTCGATATCGACTCCCTGACCGATGAAGAAATCCATCTCATTCTGGATCAGGCCGTGCCGATGAAGGAACTTTTCACCAAAAGCGTGAAAAAGGTGCCCACCCTCAAGGGCAAATCCGTCCTGACTCTCTTCTACGAGCCGAGCACCCGCACGCACAGCTCCTTTGAAGTCGCCGCCAACCGTCTCTCCGCAGACGTTACCAGCTTCACCGTATCGACCTCTTCGGTGGTCAAGGGCGAGACCGTCCACGATACCATCGATACCCTGCAGTCCATGAAAATGGACTACATCATCGTCCGCCACAAACTCAGCGGTCTGCCCAATATTATCGCCCGCCATACGCGGGCCAGCGTCATCAACGCCGGAGACGGCGCCCACTCGCACCCCACGCAGGGGCTGCTCGACGCCTTCACGGTCAAGGAGGTCTTCCCCCAGACGGCCGGGCGCCGGGTGCTGATCGTCGGAGACATCCTGCACAGCCGCGTCGTCCGCTCCACGGCGGGCATCCTGCGCCGGCTGGGCGTCGAGGTCGCCTTTCTGGGGCCGGGCTCCCTGGTCCCCAGGACGGAGTTTACGGGAGTCCCCCGCTTC
>CAZNVW010000049.1:0-15629 GCA_964576595.1 uncultured Verrucomicrobiales bacterium | reverse complement strand
CCGCCGAAGCCTACAGCGAGTTCATCGCCTGATAGACAGATGGCAAGTTTCGCCCCGGTGATCGTTTATTCCTTCGCCGGGGCTTACTTGTTTTTTACGATGCCCCTGTTTGGCGTCGACCACGATTGATTTTTACCCCCTCATACGACCTCAATGGCTGTTTACTCTAACTTTCTCAGTCGGCACCTCGGCTCCATCGGCGAAGAACGCCAGGAAATGCTGAAGGAACTCGGATACGAATCTCTGGATGAGCTGATGTACGATATCGTACCTTCCAACATCCTGCTTAAAGATTCTCTTGAACTCCCGGCCGCCTTGAGCGAGCAGGACGCCCTCGCGCGTTTGAAGGGGATTCTCGGTCAGAATGTTCTCAAAAAGCCCCTGATCGGTCAGGGCTTCCATGGCGTGGTTGTGCCCAACGTCATTATCCGCAATATTCTGGAAAATCCGGGCTGGTACACGGCCTATACTCCCTATCAGCCCGAGATCGCCCAGGGCCGTCTTGAAGTGCTGATGGCCTTCCAGACCATGATTGTCGGCCTGACGGGGCTGCCCGTTTCCAACGCCTCCCTGCTGGACGAGTCTTCCGCCGCGGCGGAAGCCATGACCCTTTGCCGCGCGCAGAAGGGCAAGGGCGACGTCTTCTTTGTTTCGGATGCCTGCCATCCTCAGACCATTGATGTGCTGATGACTCGCGCCGAGCCTCTCGGCATCAAGGTTCAGGTCGGAGACTGGCAGTCCTTTGACCCCGCCGCCTGCGAAGGTCTTTTTGGCGTACTTGTACAGTATCCCGATACTTTCGGCTCCGTGGAGGATTACTCCGAGTTCTTCGCAAAAGTTCATGCCGTCAAGGCGTTCTGCTGCGTAGCGGCTGACCTGATGTCCCTTTGCGTCCTTCGCGAGCCCGCCTCCTTCGGCGCGGACGTCTGCATCGGCACGACTCAGCGCTTCGGCGTTCCGATGGGCTTCGGCGGCCCCCACGCCGCCTATATGGCCTGTACGGACGCTTTGAAGAGGAAGATGCCGGGTCGCCTTATCGGCAAGTCCATCGACGCTCACGGCCGCCCCGGCTACCGTCTCTCCCTCCAGACGCGCGAGCAACACATCCGACGCGAAAAGGCGACTTCCAATGTCTGCACCGCCCAGGTGCTGACCTCCATTATCGCGACCATGTACGCCATCTACCACGGCCAGGAGGGCCTGGTGGAGATCGCCGCCGCCATGCATCGCAAGGCGGCGGCCGTCGCCTCCGCCCTGACTGAGGCGGGATATGAGCTTCAAAGCGGCCGTTTCTTTGACACCCTTACCGTCAAGGCTCCCGGCAAGGCGGAGTCCATTGTCAAAAAGGCCTGTGATCTCGGCTGCAATCTTCGTCTGATTGACGCCGACCGCGTCGGAATCGCCCTTGGGGAAAATATCACGATCTCCGATCTTGTCTCCGTGCTGGCCGCCTTTGGCGTTACTGCCGACGCCGCATTGCTCGCCGCCGAGGCGGAGGGCGCGGAGGAGGTCTGGGAAGAGTCCTTTGACCGTACCAGCGATTTCTTGACGGAGTCTGTCTTCAATACCTATCACAGCGAGACGGATATGATGCGTTATATCCGTCGTCTGGAGTCCCGCGACCTGGCGTTGAATGAGGCCATGATTCCGCTCGGCTCCTGCACGATGAAGTTGAATGCCGCCTCGGAGATGATTCCGATCACCTGGCCGGAGTTGACGGAGATGCACCCGTTCGTGCCAGCCGATCAGGCGGCCGGGTGTCATCAGATGCTCAAGGAGCTGGAGCAGTGGCTTGCCGTCATCACCGGATTTGCCGCGACTTCCCTGCAGCCGCTCTCCGGCGCGCATGGCGAGTACGCCGGGCTTCTGGCTATTCGCCGCTTCCAGCATGCGACGGGAGAGGGGCACCGCAACGTTTGCCTGATTCCCGTTTCCGCTCACGGCACCAACCCCGCTTCTTCGGCCATGGCCGGCATGAAGCTGGTGACGGTCAACTGCGACGAGCTGGGCAATATCGATATGGCCGACTTGAAGGAAAAGGCCGAGGCGCATGCCGCGGATCTCTCCTGCATCATGGTTACCTATCCCTCCACGCACGGCGTTTATGAAGACGCCATCATGGAGCTCTGCGAAATCGTTCACGCCAACGGCGGACAGGTTTACATGGACGGCGCCAATATGAATGCCCAGGTCGGTATCACCAATCCCGGCTTCATCGGCGCGGACGTCTGCCACCTGAATCTGCACAAGACATTCGCCATGCCTCACGGCGGCGGCGGCCCCGGCGTCGGCCCGATTTGCGTCGCGGCGCATCTCGCCGATTACCTGCCCGGTCATGAGACGCTCGGCCACGCGGCGGGAGCCGTCAGCGGCGCCGCCTGGGGGAATGCCGACATCATGCCCATCTCGTGGATGTACATTGCCATGCTGGGGGCCGACGGCCTGCGCGAGTCCACACAGACTGCCCTGCTTACGGCAAACTATGTCGCCCGCAAACTGGGCGGGTACTACCCCGTCCTGTACTCGGGTCACAAGGGCCTCGTCGCCCACGAGTGCATTTTTGACATCAAGCCCCTGATCAACGAGAGCGGCATCAGTGTCGAGGATATTGCCAAACGTCTGATGGACTACGGCTTCCATGCTCCGACCATGAGCTTCCCCGTTCACGATACGCTGATGGTGGAGCCTACGGAGTCGGAACCGAAGAACGAGCTTGACCGCTTCATCGAAGCCATGGTTTCCATTCACGCGGAAATCATGGAAATCGCCAGCGGCGCGGCGGACAAGGAGGACAACGTCCTGCACAATGCTCCGCACACGGCTGAGGCCGTTACCGCAGACGACTGGAGCCACCCGTACTCCCGCGCCAAGGCTGCCTATCCGGTAGCCCGTCTCCGTCAGCACAAGTTCTGGCCCTATACCGGGCGCATTGACAACGTGTACGGCGACCGCAACCTGGTTTGCACATGCGACCCCGTTTCCGAATGGGTGTAAGGCATTTTCCGGACAATTGACAGGGGAGGGGCAGGGTGCAAACCCTGCCCTTCTTTTTATCATCTAATGCTGAAGGAATTATCACAGATATACTTTACGGGCATCCCAAGATTATTTTTCTCTCTTGGAAAGAGTCATTGGTATTAAAGATTTTTTATGCCAGAAAAAGTTATATTCTATCGTGTTTTCTGTTTTTATTTGAACAGAAGACGGTTTTTAAAATCAAGTAGGGTTTTTATTAAACAGCAAAAGCTCGCCGAATGGTTGTTTTCGTAATGTTCCAGATTGATTGCTTCTCCCATTAATTTAGCTGAATGAACTTTGGATGGAGGAGAATTGAGTAGTTTAAAAAATTCTTGAGCGGCATTGTTACGATCATCTGGTTTTCTAAATTTACGTGAATTTTGTTGTTTTTTTAAAGAAGGTTTATTAAAAGCCAAAGATACTGCGGTTAAATCACCCAGATAAAAACTTTCAAGTTCGCCGCAAGCAATACGAATCTTGAACCTATTTTCCGAAACACCCGATTCCAGACATTTATGATGAAGTTTTTCTTTAATTTTTGTACATACTCCGCTGTCACGATCACGCATGACTAAAAAATAGGAATCAGGCTCTCTCCAGCCTTGCATGAATCGTTTAATTTTATTTTCCAAATCCGACTTTCCATTGAAAACGAAGAAGATACACCTTTCAAAAGGGATTCCCAGACGTTTCACTACGCATGAAAGGAATTCCTGCGCCGACGGCTCTTCCAGTAAGAAAATTAATTTCTGCATGAGAAAGTCAACGAATAGTGTTTCCAAAAACACCCGTTTTCCAAAGATAACCGAGTTGTTCTCCTTCTTTATGATACTGAACGATTTGCGGGTCAGACGCCAAACATTTTATTGTTGAGTATCCGTTTTCTTTTTGTATCAAAAAAACTTCACTGGGTTCCAGTGCATCAAGAAGGTCAGGAGAATGGGTAGATACAAAGACTTGTCCTTTCCCCCATGCATAAGCGCGAAATTGTTCGGCCAATTCGTAAAGCAGTTTTACATAGAGTTGATTTTCAGGTTCTTCCACACAGAGAAGTGGGGAGTGTTCCGGATCATGCAATAAGGCCAGGTAGGCCAACATTTTTATAGTTCCATCAGAAACATACTTTGCAATAAATGGATCATTAAAAGAGCCATCTTGCAATTTTAATAGAACTTTTCCGTCATCAGTTGTTTTTGGTTCTATTGAAGAAATACCCGGTACACATTGTTTCATTTGTGCAATAATATTTTTTAATACATCGGGTTTATATTCTTTATAATATTGGAGAACTAACGCGAGATTATCTCCTTTTGTCGAAAGGTGTTCTGAATAATCAATTGTTTGTTCCTGACGAGCCTGATCAATTTTTATGTCAGAAATATGCCAGTTCTCAATAAGGTTACCTAAAGCTTCTACTACAGGGAAGTTGGAGAACTGAGAAAGTCCCTTGATCGCTAATATATCTGCTGATTTGAGAGTTTGCTCGCTTCTTTTCAGGGCAGGTTCCTGTATAGATGTCCCCAGAAGTTCTTCTTCATTTGTAATAGCCAGACCCTCCCCCTTAGAAAAATCAAGAAACTTCCATGGCTTGCCATGTTCAAAACGGCGATATTTTAGTACTTCTCTTTCAATAACAGCTCGCCCATTGCGTGCAGAAAATCGAAGCTCATAAGTGACAAGAGGCTTTTTGGGAGCTTCTCTAAATTTGAGTTCAATTTCAATAGGCCCGACTGAGCCTCTGGAGCGCACTTCTTCAATGCCCTTTACGCCTCCCATTTTGTTGAGAGCCGTTGTCACATTGCTGGTAAAGGCCGTTTTCAAAAATTCGAAAATAGAAAAAAAAGTACTTTTACCTACTCCATTTGCTCCGACAAAAACGCAGAAACCAGGTATTTTTTTGATTTCAACATCTTTGAATGCTTTAAAATTTTTAATTCTAATGGCTTCAATCTTCATCGTGGTTTTGAGTATAGTTAAAATTTGGGTGTCCAGCAAGCTACAAACTTTTAATGGTTGATCATTTGTAAATTAAGTGGTTGTGAGTTTTATCGTAGTTGAATTAATAGGTGAGGAAAAATGTATAGAAAAGATTTTTTGTATGAAAAAACGCGCCGTATTTCGAGCGGAAACACGGCGCGTGTGAAGGTTTTAGTTTTTCTGAAGGCCTAATTGCAGATGACGGCGATCTTGATGCCCTTCATCTGAACGTTCGTTTCCAGAGCTTCCGTGATTTCGGAGAGATTGAAGCGGTGGGAGATCAGCTTTTCAAGGGGCAGGCCGATAGCGTAGGCCCGCTTGAGGAAGTCAAAGGTGGTCGGGTAGTCCTGCGGGGAGTACACCCAGGAGCCCACGGCGGTCACTTCCTTGTTGCAGAGGTCGTAGTGGTGGTTGATGACGCTTTCGCCGCCATCCATGAAGAAGCCGACTTCGCAGAGACCGCCGCCGCGCTTGACATATTTCCAGGCGTTGGCGCCGGCCTTGCCCACTCCCGTACACTGGAAGACAAAGTCGGCCAGACGTCCTCCGTTATCGGCTTTGACCGCTTCCAGCAGGGCGTTGAAGTCGGCATACTTGCTGAAGTTGTAGGTGCGGGTGGCGCCCATTTCCTTCGCCAGTTCGAGACGGGAGTCGTTGCCGTCCACGGCGATGATGTTTTCGATGCCGAGCGTGCGGATCGTGGCGATCTGGAGCAGACCGATCGGGCCGCAGCCCTGCACGAGCACGACGGAGTTGAACTTGAGCAGTCCGGTGGACTTTGCGCGCTCCAGGGAGTGCACGACCACGGCGGCCGGCTCGACGAGGATGCGCTGGTCCAGCGTCATATTGGAGACGTTGAAGAAAGTAGAGCCCTTGCGGATGACGATGTATTCGCCAAAGTAGCCGTTGAGGTGAATGTCATCGTCGGGCATCAGGCCGTACACGCCGACATTTTCACAGAGGTTGGTGCGGGCGGGTGTATTCAGACAGGCGTCGCAGGTACCGCAGGGGATGACGCAGGTTACAATTTTATCGCCGATCTTGACCGGATTGCCGGCTGTATCCTTGGCGATGTTTTTGCCCATGGCGACGATTTCTCCGGTACCTTCATGGCCGAGGACGACCGGGCAGAGGCCGAAGGGGTCGCGGTTGTATTCGTGACCGTCGGTGCCGCATACGCCGCAGGCTTCGACTTTGACCAGCATTTCATCGTCTCCGATGGCCGGGATGGGGTATTCCTTGATTTCAAATGTTTTGGGAGCTGTCAGGACAGCGACGCGGGCTTTGGTCTGCATAGTGGTTCGCATACTAGGGGAGTGCCCGAAGTGGTTCAAGAAAATACTCTTCGACGGGCCATGGATTAAAGAAAAACGGAGTTGTTTTCCCAGAGAAAACCCCGTTTCACCGCGAGGCGGAACGGGGCCGGAAGGGGGAAGGGGAGCAGGGGGATTTATTTTGCCTGCGGGTTTGCCAGATGCCGGCGCCAGTCGCTGGCGTGTTCAAAGTAGCGGACGGCTTTGTCTTCCAGAGTTTTCAGGCGGGGTGTTGCTTCCGCCTTTTCCTCTTTCTCATACCAGGTGACCTGCCGGGCCGGTTTCAGCACGACGAGGGAGTCTCCCTCTCCATATCCTATGTTCTGGTAATTGCACAGGAAGTAGCGGGACTTGTAGTCGGGGAGCCGGGCATCCTGTCCGTAAAAGTTTGCGGTATAGGGCATGTTGAGGACGCCGAGCAGGGTGGGCAGGGCATCAATCTGGCTGATGGGGTAATCAAAGCGACGGGGCTTGATCAGCTTGGGCGCATAGATGATCAGGGGGATCAGGTGCGTCTCCGGGTTCAGCTCCTTTTTCCCCGCGCTCCCGGCTCCATGGTCGGCGATGAACAGGAAGACGGTATTGTCGAACCATGGGCGGGTTTGGGCTTCCCTGACAAATTCTCCGACGGCGTAGTCGGCATATTTGACGGCGCCGCTCCGCCCGGTTTTTGAGGGGATGTCTATTTTACCCTCGGGATAAGTGTAGGGGCGGTGGTTGGAGGTGGTAAAGACGACGTTCAGGAAGGGTTTGCCCGAGGCAAAGGACCGGTCGGATTCTTTGACGACCCGGTGAAAGAGATCCTCGTCGCAGACGCCCCAGACGGTCGTGTGCGTGATTTCCTCCGGCTTCAAGTCCGTCCTGTCCACGACCTGGAACCCGTTGTTTTCGTAGAAATAGTTCATGTTGTCGAACAGGCCGTATCCGCCGTAGATCCATTTCGTTTCATAGCCCTTGCCCGAGAACAGGGAGCCTATGGTTTGAATGTTCTCATTGCCTTTGCGGCGCAGGATGGACATGCCGGGGAGCGGCGGCAGCGAGGTGCTGACGGCCTCCAGTCCGCGGACGGAGCGCGTGCCCGTCGCGTAGGTCTTGGGGAAGAAGAGGCCCTCGGAGCCCAACCGGGTCAGGTTGTCGGTCAGATGCTCGTATTTGCCGTTTTCATTCAGAAATTCCGAGCCCATACTCTCCATGATGACGACGATGACATTCGCCTTGAGTTCCGGTTCGGCCGGCGTGACGGTGCGCGTCAGGGCGTCTCCCTGATCGGAGAAGGTCATATTCTCCTGCTTGAGCTCCTTTCTCAGGAAGCCGGCGGCCTCCTTTTTGTCGCAGGTGATGTAGAATTTATCGTATTCCAGCTCGTTTTTCAGAAATGCGCTGAACAGGCTGTAGAAGCCGTCCTTGGAGAGTTCGTCATTGTACCGGTTGCCGCTTTTCTCCGCGTCTTCAATATCGACGCAAAAATAGGCTGCAACACACAGGACGACCACCCCGGCAGGGGCCAGCGCCCGGAATCGAGCGGAGGGGACGGGGAGGGCCGGGAACAGGGCTTTTCTCAACAGCCAGGTCATCAGCAGGGCAAAGACAACGATGCAGGAGACGATCAGGACGATGGGATAGGACTGGGTGATGTTGCCGACGACTTCTTTTGTATAAATAAGATAGTCCACCGCAATGAAGTTGAAGGAGGAGGCGAACTCGTCCCAGAAGAGCAGCTCCGCGACTTCCTCAAAGGCATTGGCTCCGACGAACAGGGCGAAAAAACAGAGCGTGACGATGCGGTCGGCCCTCCCCAAATGTTTTTTCCGGGGCAGCAGCCACAGATAGAGGAGGAAGGGAATCATCCAGTACAGGAAGGAGATGCCCGTTTCAATCAACGTGGTGCCGGCCATCTCCAGAAGGGGAAGAAGCCCCCAGTTCAAATGGCTCCCGTCCCGGAGGGCGACAACGGAGACTTCGACGGCTTCCAGCCCGAAATAAATCAGCAGGAACAGCCAGATTCTTCTGAGATAGTAATTGTTTTTAAAGAAGGACATGGCGGGAGAGTATCAGGAATCAGGGCGTTACGGCAGGCGGAACAGGGTAGGCAGGATGCCCGCGTCATGGAGTGCGCTGACAAACTCGAATACGCCGATGAACCAGATAAACCAGAGGGCGTCTCTCATGCTCCGGGTCAGGATGCGCGGCTTGATCGTGTAGCTCTCGGGCTGTTCTATTTTTGTCTTCCACCTGGGGAAAAAGGCGGGAACTTTTTTGATGTATTCCTCATACGGCTCGCCGAAGAGGCCGACCAGGCGCACCTGTTCCCTGGCGATGATTCCCGGGTAGTAAATGGCGAAGAAGAGGGCGATCAGGACGGGGATGGTGAAGCACTCGCTCGTCATGCCTGTGCCGATGCCGCCGATACAGCTGAAAAGATACAGGGGGTTGCGGCAGAGGGAGTAGGGGCCGCCGGTCACCAGAGTATCGTTTTTGTACCCGGCAATATATAGCGAGCACCAGATGCGGCCAAAGGCGCCGATTGCGGCCAGGAAACACCCGACGAGCATCAGACTGCCCTCCACGAGAGGCGCATGCTCTCCCCAGCGTCCGGCCCCGACGATCAGAGCGCCGGCAACAAGGAGAGCCACAATAGTGGACAATAACGTACGGACCCGCTCGTTGAGCGCCTTATCTTTGTAAGACATGAGGGAAAGCTACTCCTGACGAAGGTGACAACAAATCTTTTTTTGTGTCTTTTTTGTCACAAAAAAAGAGGAAGCGTCAAATGAGCTGAAGGGCTATTTCATCCGTTACAAGCCGTCCCCGGGGCGTCAGGATGATATGGCTGTTTTGCTCCCGGAGCAGGCCCTCCGCCTCCAGATCATGGACAAGCTTGACCCCTTCCTGCGTGAGATAGCGGAGGGGCAGTCCCATATCCGTTCTCAGGAGCAGGGCGATTCGCTCCGTGCGGTACATGTCGGGAGTGACCGGCTCGTCGTCGTGGGGAGGAATGCCGTTTTTGAGCGTTTCCCGGATGTAGCGTTCCGTATCGTCCCGGTTTGCCGAGCGAATGCCGCCGCGAGTGCCGACCGCTCCGGGGCCGAGGCCGATATAGTCGTTTCCCAGCCAGTAGGCCAGATTATGGCGCGACAGGCGGTCCTCCCGGGCAAAGTTGGAGACTTCATAATGCCGATACCCTCCCTGAGTCAGCAGGGCATCCGTCAGTTCAAAAAATTCGGCCTCCCGTTCCTCATTGATCGTCCATTCGCCCTCTCCCAGTTTGTGGAAGAAGTCGGTGTCCTCCTCATAAGTCAGGTTGTAGGCGGAAATATGCTCGGGATTTTGTTCCAGAGTCCGGAGCAGCGTATCTTTCCAGACTTCCAGGCTTTGGCCGGGGATGGAGAACATCAAATCCACATTGATGTCGGGCATGCCGACTTCGCGGAGCAGTCTGATGGACTCCGCCGCCTGCCCGGGCGAGTGCTCCCGGCCCAGCGTTTTTAGAATCGCGTCGTCCCACGACTGGATGCCCAGAGAGACGCGGGTGATACCCAGCTCCTGGAAATAGGCGGCCCGTTTCGCATTGAAGGTGGCCGGGTTCGTCTCAAACGTGACTTCCTCTACGCCGCTCCAGTCAAAGATATCCCTGAGTCCCGAGAACAGCCGCCCCAGGTGCCTGTCCGACAGCATGGACGGAGTACCCCCGCCAAAATAGACGGTTTTCAGGGCGGCCGGGGATTGCCCCTGTTTACTCCGGGCTTCGACGAGCATCGCATCCACAAACTCCTTCATATTCGTCTTTGCCGGCGTATGCTTGTGAAAGGAGCAATACGGGCAAATACGGTGACAGAAGGGAATGTGGAGGTAAAGATGCATAAAAAAAGGGCCGGAGCGGATGTCCGGCCTGAATGGCGTGTATCTCCCGGAGAGATTTACAGTCCTTTGAGGAAGCCCGTCAGCGGACTGGTCGCGACGGCCTGCCGGCAGACTTGCGCGGGCAGGCCCGCCTCGTAGGCTTCACGCCCGGCAATGACGGCGTCCCGGAAGGCGCGAGCCATGCGGATGGGGTCTCCGGCGGCGGCAATGGCCGTATTGACGAGCACGGCGTCCGCGCCCATTTCCAGCGCTTCGGCGGCATGACTGGGCGCGCCGATTCCGGCATCCACGACGACCGGCACGGTGGCCTGCTCAATAATGATCTCGATTTGATCTCTGGTGCAAATACCCTTGTTGGAGCCGATCGGCGCTCCGAGAGGCATCACGGCGGCGGCTCCCGCCTCCTGCAGGCGTTTTGCCAGGACGGGGTCGGCGTTGATATAGGGCAGGACGGTAAAGCCCTCCCTGACGAGAATCTCCGTCGCCTTGAGTGTTTCAATCGGGTCCGGCAGCAGATAGCGGGGGTCGGGGTGTATCTCCAGCTTGACCCATGCGGGGAGCCCGGCGGCTCGTGAGATACGGGCGAGGCGCACCGCTTCTTCCGCGTTCAGCGCTCCGCTGGTATTGGGGAGGAGGAGATGCTTCTCCCCGTCGATAAAGTCGAGAATGTTGGCGGCGGGGTCATGCTCGCCTTTCAGGTCGGCGCGGCGCAGGGCGACCGTCACCATTTCGCTCCCGGATTCGGCGAGCGCGTCCCGCATCAGCGCGTGGGAAGAGAACTTGCCCGTTCCCAGAAACAGTCGGGAATGAAACACGCGGTCGCCAATGTGCAGGGGAGAGGATTCGCTCATAACGCCAGTGAGACTAGTACCGGGGCCGCGGGATGGCAAGAGTGAAGTAGGCCGTCAGTCTTTTGAAGACTTCGGATCAAGAGCGTCCCTCAGTCCGTCTCCGAGGAAATTCAGCGCGAGCAGGGTCAGGGAGAAAAACAGGGCGGGGTACACCAGCAGGCTCAGGCTCAGTTCCATACGGTCGGCTCCCTCCTTGATCAGCGTGCCCCACGAGGAATTGGGCGGCTTGACGCCCAGGCCCAGGAAGGAGAGCACCGACTCCAGAAGCATGATGCCGGGGACGGACAGGGTCGTATAAACGATGACGGGGCCGAGCAGGTTGGGCGCGATATGGCGGAACAGGATGCGCGTATTGCCCAGCCCCAGCGAGCGGGCGGCGGAGACATACTCCTGCTCCTTGAGATTGAGCACCTCGGTCCTCACGATGCGGGCCAGCGTGAGCCAGCCCAGCGCGCCGATGGCGATAAACAGGGGGATCAGACTCGTAATGGGCGAGACCACTTCGGAAGACAGCCCCGTGACACGGATGGCCCAGTCGGTGAAGACCTCGGCGGGCTGCTCGATGCGCAGGGAAAAGATGATGACGAGCACGAGGAAGGGCAGGGCGAACAGAACATCCACCGTTCTCATCATGAAGGTATCCAGACGGCCTCCCGCATAGCCTGAAACAGCGCCGTAGAGCAAACCGATGATCAGGGAGACGGCGGTCGCCACGAGGCCGACCAGCAGGGAAATGCGCCCCCCGTACAGAATGCGGGAGAAAAGATCCCGTCCGAGATGATCCGTCCCCAGCCAGTGGGCGGCATCCGGAGAGGCCGCGATGAGCGTAACGTCCTGGGCATTGGGATTCTGGACGAAGGGAAAGAACGGGGCGATGAAGCAGAGCAGGCCCATCAGCAGTAGGAAGAGCAGCCCGGCAACGGCCGCCCTGTTGCGGAAAAGCCTGATACGGGCGTCTTTCCACAAGGAAGTGCCTGTCTCCATGACCAGGGGTTCCGGTGACTCGCTCATGCCGATTCTCTCAGTTTGGGGTTCAAAAGCATCTGGACGATGTCAACGCCCAGATTGGCGGCGACGATCAGACAGCCGTACAGGAGCACCAGCCCCTGGATGAGGAAATAGTCCCGCCCCGTCGTCGCGTTGACAAAGTGCTGGCCCATGCCGGGGATCTGGAAACAGGTTTCAATGACAAAAGAGCCGGAGATCAGCGCGGCGAAGGCCGGGCCCAGATAGGACAGGGCGGGTTGCAGCCCCCCCTTGAGCGCGTGGACGACCACCAGCCGGGCCGGGGAGAGCCCCTTGGCCTTTGCCGTGCGTATATAGTCCTGCGACAGTACCTCAAGCATGCCGCCCCGGGTCAGGCGGGCGAGATAGGCGGCGTTGACGAGGCCGAGAGTGAGCGCGGGCAGCACCAGGCAGCCGGGGGAGTCCCACCCGGCGACGCTGAGCCCGGGGATGGTCGTGCCCAGTCCCATCCCCATCAGCGGGCCGACGACAAAGACGGGGATGCATATGCCCAGCATGGAAAAAAGCATCAGGGTCGCGTCGGGCCATTTGTTGCGCTTGAGCGCGGAGAGTACGCCCGCCGGCAGGCCGATGCAGACGGCGATGATCATCGCGGTTACCCCCAGCAGGAGGGAGACGGGGAAGGCCTGCGCCAGTATTTCCGCGACAGTCTGGCCATCCTTGGTCAGAGAGGGGCCAAGGTCGCCGTGCAGGAGGATGTTCTTCCAGTAATGGGCGTATTGAAGCAGGGCGGGCTGGTCCAGACCGTAGTTTTGCTGGAGCTGGAGCAAAACATGCTCCGGCAGATTTTTCTCTCCGATGAACGGGTGCCCCGGCAGCTGGCGTATCAGGAAGAAGGTAACTGTTTCCAGCAGGAACAGTACCAGCACCCCTTGAAGAAGACGTTTGAAAATCAGGCGTATCATGGGAGGCTAATTCCGGGGAGAGGGCGGTGATGGGGCGGCGGGTTCCTCCTGTTCCGTGCCGGGAGACGACTCTTCCAGAGACAGGCGGGAGTAGGGGCGTGTGTCGAGCTGGAGCGGCCCCCAGCCCCGGACCTCCGAACTCAGGAGATAGGCCCGCTTGCTCCAGTACAGGGGCGTGATGGGGCACTCCTCCAGAAGAATCTTTTCCGCGTCGGCAAAAAGAGCCGCCCGTTTGCCGGAGTCGGGCGTATTTCTCGCCTCCACAATCAGACGCTCATATTCCGGGTGGGCCCATCCCGTATTATTGTTGCCGTTTCCGGCAGTCCACAGCTCCAGAAACGTGGAGGGGTCGGGGAAGTCGCCGCTCCAGTTGCCGTAAACAATATCGTACTCTCCCCGCTGCTGGGCGAGCTTGTAGGAGGCCCATTCGCTGGCGCGTATCTCCACCTCTATCCCCAGCTCCTTTTTCCATTGCGCCTGTACGGCCTCGGTCATGGCCTTCTGCACCTCTCGCGACGTCGTCAAAATCGTCAGCTTGGGGAAGTTTTTCCCTCCGGGGAACCCGGCCTCGGCTAGAAGCTCCCGGGCGCGGACGGGATTATGCCCGACCAGCCGGGGGGGAGAATAGGAAGAGGTCGGCGGGGTGAACGCCTGCGCGGGCGTTCCCGCCCCCTGGGCGACATTGTCCACCAGCTCCTTTTGATTGATCGCGCAGGAGAGGGCCTGGCGCACGCGTTTGTCGTCCAGCGGCTTGCGGAGCGTGTTGAAGCGGTATAGCGTAGTCGCGTAATAGGGGTTAAGCCGGAACTCCGCGCCTCCCTTTTTGCGGGCGTAGCGCATCATCTCCGCCGGCACATTGTTGGTAGCGTGGAGCTTGCCGTCAAAGAACATGCGCGTCTCTGTAAACCCGTTGACGATGGGCAGAAATTTCATGCCCTTCAAATGCACATCTTCGGGGCGGCGGTAATTCCTGTTTTTGACGACTGACAGAGAATCGTTGAAGCGCCATGATTCCAGGACAAAGGGGCCGTTGGAAACCATTTTGCCGGGCTTGGTCCAGACCGTATTATCGAGCCCGAGATCTCCCTCCCTGTTCAAAATATGCGTGGGGACGGGCATCCAGGTAAAGTGACGGGTCAGGAGCGGCAGATACGTGACGGGGCCGCGCAGAACGAGGCGGAGCGTCTTTTCATCGGGGGCCTCGACGCCGACCCGGGCCTGCACCCACAAATCGGGACAGCCCGCCTCCGCGTGCGCCAGCAATTTGTCCAGTATGGCCCGCCGCGTTTCCTCCCGGACATTCTCCGGCCAGGAAAAGGCCGCCGTGCCGTTTTTGACCTCCCTCAGCTCTCCCGCCGTCAGCTTGTCCAGCCCCTTGAGCTCGAATGCATTTTTGCGTGAGGCGTCACCCTGCCAGTTGACCCCTTTCAGCTCTTCCCATGGCTGGGGAAACCCTTCCTCCAGTCCGCACAAAATATAACCGCGAAAGTCCCGGTTGTACTCTTCGGCATTTTTGAGCACATAGAGCATGTCGGCATATTTTGCACCTCCCTGCGGGTGAAGCAGACGATGATAGGCAAAGACAAAGTCACAGGCAGTCAGCGGCGTTCCGTCGCTCCACCGGGTCGAGGACCGGAGATTAAAAATCCACTCCGACGAATCGGTGTTTCTCGTCCAGCTCCTGGCGACGCCCGTCAGGGGGATAGTGTCATCATTGGGGTCGGCGGAGCAGAGCCCCTCGAACAGCGCCTGAAGGACGAGAGCCTCTGAAACGGACGTGGCGCGCTGGGGATCAAGCGTTTTGGGCTCTGTGCCAATCCCCATCAGCAGCACCTTGTCTCGGGTCGCCTTTTCCGCGGTACTCGTCTCGTCACATGACGACAGCAGGAGCGCGGCGGTCAGCAGGGGAACGAGAATCGGGAAACGGAGAAACATGGATGGAAGAATGGGCCTGGACTTGCAGGGGCGAAGCCGCCGCATTCTAACGTCCCGCTCAAGGGGGGGCAATCAGGAATAGCGCTTTGAGAGAAAAGAAATACCGATCCTTTGAACCGTCCTGTCGTTTCCCTCTCTTCTCCCAAAAGAAAAATCCCGGTTTCCTGAAAGGAAAACCGGGAAAAACAGGAACAGTCAAAAATTAGTCTTCAGCGCCGGAGGCAGCCTTCTTGGCTTCGCGGGCGGCCTTCTTGGCTTCTTCCTTTTCCTTTTTGATGTCTTCCTTCATCTTGTTCTTTTCCGCCTGATCAAGACGGCCGTCCTTGTTCTCGTCATACTTTTCAAGAGCGGCGGCCTTTTTCTCGGCGGCGGTCATTTTTTTCGGCTTTTCAGCATTATCGTCAGCGCAAAAAGCGGGAGCGCAGAAAGCGGCAGCCAACAGCAGGAATACATACTTCTTCATATCGTTATAAAAGATTCCCCAAGAATTGAGGTTGTCTTCTTCTACTCTTCTTTCCCTGCCTTGTCCCGCTTTTTTTAGAGGAAGACAGGAAAAAAATACTACCTGAGTTTGCGGCGTTCCGCCGATATTTGAGACTTGAGCTTTTGAGCTTCCTGCCCGTAGGGAGACTGCCCGTCCATCCTGATGACCGTATTCAGATCATTGAGCGCGTCTCTCATCAGAAGATCACTCTTTGCGGAAAAAACGCCTCTCGGCTTTTCCTCTGCGGCGTACCGGGCGC
>CAZNVW010000048.1:0-15990 GCA_964576595.1 uncultured Verrucomicrobiales bacterium | reverse complement strand
CACGGAGTCGGCATAGCCGAACCAGAACGGAGACGCCCATGTGCCAACCGAGCAGTTGAAGAAAAGATCAGGACGCTGTTTGCGCAGGTCGCCCACGAGACGGAGGATGCCCTCCGCGTCTTCTTCCCGGGAAGCGTCCGGCCCGGTCGCATGGAAATGCGTACTGATGCCGTCAAATTTGAAATAACGCATGTCATAGTCCTTGATCATTTGGAGACAGCGTCCGCTGAATGCGTCGTAGTATTCCTTGTTGGCCAGCTGGAAGTTGCCGATCTGGTTGTCGGGGTGGTGTTTGTTCCAGTTCGCCAGTCGCTGGGCCTTGGAGCCGCCGTAGCCGCCTACCGGCCCCAGCCAGGTACCGATGCCCGCCTTTTGGGCTGAGGCCTCCTTGCTGATTGCCTTGAAGCCGTTCGGGAAGTATTTGTGGAATCCCCACAGGCTGTTGAAGTCGTCCCACCCGTCATCCCAGACAAAGGCGTCCAGATTCACCCCGCGTTTTTTGAACATTTCCTCGTTCCAGACCGCCAGCACGTCGAGGCACTGCTGCTCGCTCATGCGCTTTGCCGGGTCCGGGTTATCGTTACGATTGATATTCAGCTCATACCAGGAGTTGTAATGGACAAACGGACGGTAGGGCAACGCTCTCTCCCGTTCGACATAGGCCAGTACCGAGCGTCTGTCCTGCCCCGGCGCAAACAGGCCCAAGACGGAGGACAAGTCCCAGGTTTCTCCCTTTTTCAAGGTCGTCTTGCGGTTCCAGACGCCCTGCGCCATCTGCACATCCGGCGCGGACTGCGCGGAAGGAGCCGCCCCCACGGGCAGGGAGTAGGCAATGCTGCCCGCACTGTCCACAGGCTCCGTTTTGGTCTCGGCCCAGACGCGCAGCGTGTACTCTCCCGCGGCAGGCACCTTGACGGTATAGACGTTGTCGGAGGAGGACTGGCCGGTAAATCCGGCGTGCAGGTCTTCGGAAAGTACTTTCCCCTTTTCATTCGTCAGCTGGACGCCCGCGAGGTTCAGACGCTTGGTGCCGCTGGAATAGGTAAATGTCACTTTGCAATCGCCCTTGCCGTCTATTTTGACGGCTCCTTCCATACAGGACAGAGCGTCGCCGTATTTTTTCTCCAGAGACTGGGGCGCGCCGGACGCGGAGCCCCACGAGCCTTTTACCCACGAGTCGCAGGACCAGGGCACCTCGGCGGAGATACCGCCTCCGGGCGAGGCCACGGCGTTGATTCCCATGGGCGTTTCCAATCCCGCAAATGCCTTTTCATTGACGAGCAGAGAGCCTCTGGTATTGCCGGAGACAGACAATTCTCCATTCTCTTTCGCCAGCATGGGGAACTGCATGCCCACCACGTTTTTCATCTCCGTATCCTTCGCGGCCGAGATCTTCATTTCATTGCGGAGATAATGGGAACCGTCACGCAAAACGGCCCGCCAGACCACGCGAATATTCTTGTCGGGAGAGAGGAAAGTCGCCTCCAGAGCCTTGCCGGGCAGCCGGTCCGAGGCCCGGGGAGCCTTGGGATTCGCCTCCAGGTTTACCGGTTTGATTTTTCCGCTCAATGTCATGGAAGACGCGGGAAGGGGCTTGCCCTCCGCCGGAGTGAGGATGAACAGCTCTCCGCCCTCTCCCGCTACGGGCTTGCCGGCCTCCGTCAGTCCCGCGAAGGAAAGCTTGCCGCCGGAAAATTTATAGGATGCCTTCAACAGACTGTTTCCCAAAACGATCGTTCCCGCCTTGCTCTCAAGTCTGGCGGGCCCCGGGGCCTGGCCGGGGAAAACAACAGAGGCGGATACCGCAGGGATACCCGTCAGCACACAGGCCGCCAATATGGATTTACAGAACGAATTCATAAACACTAATGCCTATAAGCTCTACCTGCACTCTTGGCTCCTGACAAGAAAAAAGCCCGACTGCCGGGAGGAAAGATGCTTGAATGTCAAAAAACAGGCACTACAGTTTCTTCATCGTCTTTCTCATGACTCCCCCCCGCATTCTCATCCTGACCGGAAACGGCAAAGGCAAAACCACCTCCGCCTTTGGCATGGCTCTCCGGACGCTGGGGCATGGGGGGCGGGTCTGCGTCATTCAGTTCATCAAACATGACGGAGGCTATGGAGAGACCAGGGCCCTGCGCCTGATCCCGGGTGCGGAGGTTCATTGTACGGGGCTCGGGTTCACGCCCAGGCAGCCCGATTCTCCCCTAAGGGAAAAGCACGCCGAGGCCGCGAGAGCAGGCTGGGAGCTGGCGCGGGCCCGGCTCACTGCGCCCGAACCGCAGATGGTCATTCTGGATGAGGTCTTCTATCCCCTGAATTACGGCTTTCTGGAGGAGGCCCCCCTTCTGGAGGCGCTCTCCCGGCTGCCGGAGGGTAAAATAGTCATCTTGACAGGGAGAAACGCGCCCGAGGCTCTGATGGAGCGGGCCGACACCGTCAGCCATATCGAATGCGTAAAGCACGCCCTGTCCTCCGGCATCAAGTCCCAGCAAAATGTGGAGTGGTGACGCGGCCCCTGCGGCCTTCCTTCGCAACTCCGGCTCTCTCCGGGCATTTTTGACTTTATAAGGGGCCGCCGTCACGTTAAGGATAGGGACGCGTTCCTCCTATGGTCATCCTTACCTCTTTACAACGTCTGAGAGTCCTCGCCGGCATTACCTTCATCCAGCTGGTACGGATGAAGGTTTTCCTGTTCCTGCTGTTTTTCATCGTCCTCTTTCTCGCGGCCAATACGCTCCATTTCAATGAAATCCTGGGGCCGGAGACGCTGGGCGAGCAGCAGCTGACTCTGATGAAGGAAAGCACCATGGGTATCTTGCGCCTGTTTTGCCTGATTTTCGGCGTGACGGCGACCGCCCTCCTGCTCCCCAGAGACGCGGAAGACCGCATTCTTTATACCCTGCTGTGCCGTCCCCTCCCCCGATGGGAGTACCTGACGGGCAAATTGCTCGGGGTGATGGCCGTACTGGTGGCCGTCGTCGGCTGCATGGATCTCATTTTCAGCGGAGTGCTCGAATGGCGCACGGCCCAGCTCGTCGCCGAGCAAACCGCCGCCCTGCAGGCCTCCAACGTCGATGCGGAAACCATCAAAATCATCACCGGCCGCATACAGGCCCAGGGGCTTACCTGGAGTCTGCAATCGGGGATTCTCCTGCTCCTGATGGAAAGCCTCGTCCTGTGCGCGGCAACTCTGTTTCTGTCGATTATCTCGACCAGCACCATTTTCAGTATTGTGGTCGGTTTTTCGATCTACATGATCGGCTTATTTCAACAGGATGTCGCCTCGCTGTGGTTTGGCGGAAGCGGAGCCGGCACCTCCCGCTGGGGAGAAATCGGCCAGTTCCTTCTGTCCGTCATCTTCCCGAACTTCCGTATTTACGCCCTGATGGACAGCGCCATCGCCGGGAAAAATATCGCGCTCTCCCTGATTGGAGAAATCGCCCTCGTCTCCCTCTCCTACGTCGTCATGTACCTGACGGCGGCTACCTGGATCTTCCGTAAAAAAGAGTTTTAAATCTCCAGGGCGATCAGCAGGGCGACTGTTCTCTTCCACTCTTTTCCAAACGACTGATCCTGCCTGACGATCCTGTCGGCCAGTTGCCGGGCGCGCGCCCTCTCTCCGGTCAAAAAGGCGAATACGGCCGCCTCCGAATCCATCTTTCTCCGGGAGTCGTCTGACATGGAGGAGGTAAACTCCCGCCCCCGCTCATACTGCGACAGCAGGAATGAAGGCGGAATGTCGCTCCACTCTCCCGCCGATTTGTTGCCGTTGACCTGCAGGACAGGCGACCCGGCCTGCACGGTCTCCAGAAGAACTTCCCGCCCCTGCCCGTCCTTGAACGGGTGCTTTTCCCCTTTTTCCTGAAGCAACAGGGAGCAAGTCGCGGCGCTCTCGACAAAGGACAGGGCCGCTTCACTCAAATCGGCCAGTTCCCTGAAAATTTCCCGATGTCCCGCCCCGCCCCGGGCCGCCTGCCGGTCAAAGCAGGCCGATGCTTCGGCAAAACGCCCCTGCTTGAGCAAAACGAGTCCCTCGCGGCTGTCCGGCCTTTCGCGTACAGGGGCCAGCTCCCGCCACAATTCCTTTTCGCGGCCTTCCTGCAATTTCGCCTCCCGTTCCAGGAAGGCGACCTCTTCCTCTATCAGTTTTTTGACGGCCGGCATCCATCCCTCTTTACTCAGAAGGTCTCTTCCGTCCGATCCTTTCTTGCGCAGATCCCCGGCCCCATCCTGAGGCAGGGAGTCCCACTCTCTCATACGGGCGAGAAGGGTTCTCTCACGAGCGGCCATCCGGGAGATATTTTTTATCCAGGCGGGGTCGGAATAGTTTTCAGCGACTGTTTTCTCCTGTTTTTTCAACAGGGTTTCGGCCCGGCCCCAATCTCCCATAAGCCAGGCCTTGCATCCCGTCAAAAAGTAGATGGCGGGAAATTCCTGATAAATTCTTCCGCACTCCCGGTCTGACGGCAATGCGTTCCCCTTCATTTTTGCCGCCAAATCCAAAAATATTTTTCTTTCCGCCGAGAGAGGGGAAGAGGTCATTCTTTCCTCCATGGACTCCAGGAGAGCGTCGCCCTCCGCCTTGCGCCCGTCGAACAAGAACGACATATACCCCTCTACGAACGCCCAGAGAGCCGTGATTTCAATCGTATCCGCAGACGCCGCCACCTGGGAGAACATGCCGGCGGCTTCTCCGTAACGTCCCTGTTCAAACGCATTGCGGGCGGAGACGTACAATTCTCCCATTTTCCGCTGAGCCGCCTTTTTGCGTTCCTGCAAAGACGCGGAGTCCAACGTTTTTTCCACAATTTGCGGCCGGGTGGGCGGCGGAGCCGTCGCAGCGGGCTTTTTCCCGCCCATTGCCAGCAAAAAGACGGCCGCACAAGCCGCCCCTCCTCCGAGGCACAAAAAAAGAGTTTTTTTCATCCGCCGCCGTTTCCTGAGACGGGCCAGTCCGGTCCAGGAGATCGCCGTTCCTCTCTCCACACGCCCCCGGGCCTTTCTCAAGGCGTCAATCAACGCCTCATAGGAGGGGAAGCGGTGAGCCGGATCAAAGGCCATGGCCCTGTCAACCAGACGGCAGGTATCGACCGATATATGGGGGGCTGCCTGCCCGAGGGGAGGGACGGTCTTCTTCAACTCCAGCAACTCGTTGATGGACTGGGAATCGGATGTGATGGAAGGTCTCCCGGAAAAAAGGTGATACAGGGTCGCGCCCAGAGCGTAAATATCGGAGCGAAAATCCTCCGGTTCCCTTCGAAGAGTCTCCGGCGGCGCATAATGAGGCGTCACCCATATTTCCTCTTCATCGGAGAGGTCTCCCGCGAGCAGAGCCAGGCCAAAATCGACGATCTGGGCCTCGCCCCGGTTGTTGATCAGTACATTGGCAGGCTTCATGTCCCGGTGCAGGACTCCCGCCTCATATCCGGCATTCAATCCCTCGGCGACTTCAAGGGCAATCTGCAGGGATTCCAGCTCCGAGAGCTTGTCTCCGCCATTGATTTTCGCTTCCAGATTGGAGCCTTCCACAAGCTCCATGGCGATATAGAACTGGCCGTCGCTCTCTCCTACAGAGTAGATTTTAACGACATTGGGATGGCTCACCATGGCCATGACCCGGGCCTCCCGCTCAAACATTTTTACCCGTTCCGGCTGAGCGGAATAGGTCTGGTTCAACACCTTCAGGGCGACTTCGCGTCCCAGCGTGTCATCCACGGCACAAAAGACGAGACTCATCCCCCCTACTCCCAGCCGCCTGACAATCCTGTACTTGCCCAGCCTGTCCGACGTCCGGGTCAGGCCGTTGCAGTGATTGCACTTCACCTGGGTATAGGGGGACAGACCGCTCACATTGAGCGGGTTGCCGCAATGTGAGCAATGAATGATTTTGTCCTGTCCGCCTTTTTCCATAGAGCGTCTTCCCGGGAAAGAAGGGAACATTCAATCGGCACCCTCCCCCAGGGATGGAAAGGGTCAATGGCCTGTCAGCTGTCGGGCGGCCTTGACAGTGTTGGCCATCAGCAGGGCGATCGTCATCGGCCCCACGCCGCCGGGTACCGGAGTGATGGCCCGGCACTTGGGCGCCACAGCCTCGTAATCCACGTCACCCACGAGTTTGTACCCCTTTTCTTTTGTCGCGTCGGGCACGCGGTTGATGCCTACGTCGATTACGACGGCACCCTCCTTGACAAAATCGGCCTTGACGAATTCAGGCTGCCCAATGGCCGCCACAAGGATGTCGGCCTCGCGGCACAGGGCGGCGAGGTTTTTTGTCCGGGAATGGGCGACGGTCACGGTCGCGTTGGAGGATTTGCTCATCAGCAGATGGGCCATGGGCTTGCCGACGATCATACTGCGACCGAGTACTACGGCGCGGGCGCCGGAGGTCTCAATCCCCGAGGAGGCCAGCAGTCTCATGCACCCGGCAGGCGTGCAGGGGACAAAGCCGGTCGGGTCCTCCAGCACGAGCTTGGCGATATTCTCCGGGTGGAACCCGTCCACATCCTTGTCCGGGCGAATGGCGAGCACGACTTCATGCTCGTCAATGTGCGCGGGAGGAGGGCTCTGAACCAGGATGCCGTGCACGGCGGGGTCTTCATTCAATCGTTTAATGACAGACAGGACTTCCTCCTGGGTAGAGTTTTCCGGCAGTTCTATTTTTTCGGAAAACATCCCCAGTTCGCTGCACTTGCGAGCCTTGGCCCCGACATAGACTTTGGATGCCGGGTCGGAGCCGATCAGCACGACGGCGAGACCGGGAGTCACGCCTCTGGATTTGAGCAGGTCAATGTCTCTTTTTACTTCTTCAAGCACATCCGCAGCTACTTTGGGTCCGCTAATAATAGTCATATCAGTATCAGTCATTAAAGGTTAAGGGAGAGAAATCGGGCAGGCCCTGCCGCATGCGTCTTTCCAGATCGTCAGCATAGCCGGAAAGCTGCTCATCTGTCAAATCCCGGGACACATAAAGAGGCTCTCCGAGCATGACTCCTATCATGCCAAACGGTTTGGGGATGCACATCCGGTCCCACGCTTTTTTCAACCGCCAGCAACTTTCGTAATGGAACGAGACGGGAACCAGCGGATACCCGCTCATGGCCGCCAGTTTGATGACGCCCTCCTTGACCCTGTAGAGAGGTCCCCGGGGGCCATCCGGAGTCATGCTGATGGAATATCCCCGTTTCATCAAATCGCACATTTTCATCAGCGCGGCAACGCCCCTCCGGGAGCTGGAACCCCGGATTCCATCCAATTCAAAAACTCTGAGAGCCTCTTCGACAACCGTCCCGTCCTTGCTCGCGCTGGTCAAAAAGGCCATGGGCGTGCCATCCGCCATTTGCTTCCAGAGAGAAGGCGCGCCCAGAATGCGGTTGTGCCAAAAAACGAAAATGCAGGGTGTCGTCAAGCAGGATCTGTCTGCGATGAACCGCGTCTTGTAACGCCAGGTCGCCCCCATGAGCCACAGAGAGTACCCGGCCAGCCGTCCCAGCATTCTATATAACCAGGAAGTCCGTATTTCAGAGCTTTTCCCGATCAAAAAAGGCAAAGGCGGCTTTCTCATAGTCGTTTTGTCCCGGAAAAGATGCTGCGTCTTTTCCGCAAATCGGGAGGGGTTCTATATTTCCTCCTTCGCGAGGGTGCCGACACTCTGCCCGCTGGGGTCTACGATATCGGCCCGAACCATGATGATCAATGCCTGTTCTTCGTTCTTTTCCCCTTCCGACCGGAACAAACGTCCCACAAACGGGATGTCACCCAGGACGGGTACCTTGTCGTCAAAACGTACTTTTTTGGACTTCATCAATCCGCCGATCACGACCGTATGTCCGTTGGCGATCGTCACGTTCGTCTCAGCCTTCTTTTTGCTGAAGATGGGCATCAGGATCTGGTTTTCCGACAGGACGACCGCACTTATTCCACTTTCCTTGGTGGAATCATTCAGGCTGGCCATGATCGGATTGCCGTAGTTGACAAAACCTTCGAATTCGGTCATTTCGGGAACAATCCGCAAATCGACCATGGTTTTATCTTCGCTGATATTGGGCTCTACCTCCATCGTCACCCCCACCTGCTTTGTATTGAAGCCGGTAGGATGGGAGGGCGTCACCGGGAACGTCTGTCCTCCCCATGATCCTCCGCCGCCATTTCCATCGCCCCCCATAGAATTGGGAAGCTGGGGTTCCGTGTATTCCGTCGGATAGATAAATTCACGGACGTAGGCAAATGTCGCCTTGTCTCCCGGTTTGGCGACCATTTGAGGCTGTTGCATCATATCCGTCGCCTTGCACTGATCCAGCCCCCGCATCACGACCGCAATATCGGCATTGGTCATAATGGCCCGGAATGAAAGGATGCCCGGCGCGCGTTTCCCTGCGGAGTTGTTGCTGCTTCTGTTCGCCCCGGATTGGATGAGAGATTCTATGGTGTCGCCTCCATAAACATCGCCGCCGCTTCTCAGCCCGGCAGTTGTTACCGTATTGGGATAGGCTTTGCCCCCGGCAGGCGGAGGCATGTTGCCCACGACGTCGCCGCCGTTGCCCTGAGAGCCTCCGGCAATCATGCGTTTGGGATTGTTGCCGATGCCGGTATAGCCGATAATCCAGTCAAATCCCAACTCCTTCAGTTTTTCCGAGCTGACCTGGACAAAGGTGGCTTTGACGATCACCTGGGAGGGAGCCATGGTAGCTCTCGCGGAAATAATGTCTTCAATGAGATCCAGGTTCGACATGGTGTTGCGGACAATCAACGTGGAATTGTGCGCATTGTATGAAGCCATGGCGCCTGAGGGGAACTTGACGCCCGAGTTTTCAAAGAAGGTCTTGGGATTCGCCCTGCGGACTGTCATGGCGCCCGTCGAAGAGCTGCCAAAGGGGTCGGATTCCGCGGCGCCGCCTCCGCCGCCGGCAAAGAAGTCCGGAGAGACTTTGTAAACGCGCGATACCAGCGAACCGCTATCCTGCCCGCTGGCAACCAGTCTGATGGCAAAAGGCGTATTGCGAAGCTGGGTGCCCGTCATGTCCGCAATGTAGCGCAAGACTTCCGAGAGAGGGACATTCCTCATCTTCACATTGAAGCGCCGGTCCAGAATACTCTTGACCGCAGGGGTGTCCGCAGGCCCCAGATCGGCCACGATGTTGATTCCCTGATTCTCTTTCGCAGATCCGACATCGAGACGTCTCGCCTGATTGCGTACAAAATCAAGAGCTTCCATGATTCCGACGCTTTCCAGATCCACATTGCCGACTATGAGCTTGCTCAACTTGTCCGCGGCATCAAGCCCGGCCGTACCGGGGCTGGGGGCCGCGGCGTTTGAGTTGTCGACCGCATCTCCCAGCATGGGGGGAACGGGTATTTCCCATTGAGCCGATACGTCGGCCAGATGTTTGGCGCGCGCCTCGTCATAGGCGGCTTTATAATACCGGGACTTTTCTCCCGCCACCTTTTCCTTGCCCCGGCGCGCCGCCACATTGTAGGCGTCTATCCTGAGCACCTGATCAAACAGGGAGTCGGCCTGGTCAAAGTCTCCCAGATCATAGGAGCCATACGCCTTTCTGAGGAGGGCGGAAACGTCCTCTACCTTTTTGGCGTGCTGGTCGGAGGCCGCCGGGTTAAAGCGCACGCCCTCTTCCAGCTGCGCCTTGGCTTCCTTGACTCCGGGAGCCTTGGGGAACACTTTAAAGGCTTCTTCGATCAGGACCATGGCGGTATCCCGCTCTCCCTTTCGGGCATGCGCGAGAGCGGCCTGGGCGGCGGCCTGGGCATACCGTTCGTCCAGAGAAGATTTGAAACGCTCCGGAAGCTTGGCGGCTACAGCCTCCTTGCGGGCGTCGCCGTACGCTTTTACGGCAGATTCCATGTCATCGCGCACATAAGCCGCGTCTCCCTTGTCCAGAATGGACGAAATTTTTGCGACAGCCTCCTGATTCCCGCCGGAAGCAGCGCCGCAGGGAAGCAGGCACAAGCCTGCCAGTGCAATCATGCGAACAGTTCGTGAAGAAGAAGGAAAAGCGCGAAATAATAGCATAGCCGTTCCCCATTTATAACGGAACATGTTGGAGTCGTCAGCACAAAAATCCCTTCTTTTTCTCTTTTTTCACCACTGGGGCGCAAAAAAGGAAAGCAGTTCTTCCTCGTTCATGCGCAGGAGGTTTTTCTCCATTCCTTCTTCAAAGGAAAGAATATCCCTCGCCAGCTCGCTCTTTCCCCTGAGCATTCCCTCTATTTTTTCTTCTACCGTACCGGGGGTCATGAATTTGTGAACAAAGACGGCTTTTGTCTGCCCCAGTCTGTAGGCCCGGTCGCTCGCCTGGCTCTCCACGGCCGGATTCCACCACCGGTCAAAATGAACAACGTGTTCCGCCCGGGTGAGGGTCAATCCCGTACCCGCCGTTTTAAGCGACAGGATGTAAAAGGGAGGGCCGTCGCTCCGCTGAAAGGCCTCTACATCGGCCTTTCTCTGCGCCAGAGAGACGCCCCCGTGCATGACCAGCCCGGGACGCCCATAGATGCCCGTCAAAAAACGGGCCAGGGGAGCGCACATTTCCCGAAATTGCGTAAATACGAGTACCCGCTCCTGACGAGCCGCCCATTCGCGGACCAGCTCTCCCAATCTCAAAAATTTGCCGCTCTCTTCCGGTTCAAATCCGTTATCGCCGTTCAGCAGGGAGGGATGGTCGCAGAGTTGCTTGAACTTCATCATGTACTGCAGCACAAGGGCGCTCTGCCCCCCGCCCCTGTCCGGCTCGCCACGGCTTTCCGGCTCCGTCTGCCTCGCCTGTTCCCGGCGGGCAAACAAATTCTTTTTCAGCTCCTCTGCAAGATGGGCGTACAGAATCGCCTGACGGCGAGTAAACAGGCAGCATTGGAGGAGTTCCGTTCTGGGAGGCAGATGCAGGGCGACTTCGGGGTCGCGCTTCATGCGGCGAAGTACAACGGGAGCGATCAGACGGCGCAGGGAAGGCAGGCCGGACTTGCGCCCGTTGCCGTCCAGCGTCTTCAAAAACGAGGAACAATTCTCCCCCAAAAGTCCGGGATTGATAATATCCATCAGACTCCACAAATCGGACAATCCATTTTCCACGGGCGTTCCGGTCAGCGCGATTTTCATCCCGGCGGGCAAATTTTTAAGCGCGCGTGCCTGGAGCGACTCAGGATTTTTGACATTCTGGGCCTCATCCATCACCGCGACACGCCAGCTCAATGCAGACAGCTCCGCCCGCCGATGCACCAGAGAATACGTCGTCAGCACGACATCAATCTCCGGCCCCTGGGGCAGTTTATCCCCCCCGCTTCCGCGGGAGCCATGCGCGACAAATACCCTCAATCCGGGAGAGAACCGCTCCAGCTCGCTCTGCCAGTTGCTCAGCAGGGAGGCCGGGGCGACAATCAGGGAGGGAGAGTCCGCCGGGTACTCCCGCTTCAGCCAGGACAGGAAGGCTATCACCTGAAGGGTTTTGCCCAGTCCCATGTCGTCCGCAAGACAGGCTCCCATACCGCAGCGATACAGGGACAGGAGCCAGGCGGCCCCCTGCTCCTGATAAGGGCGCAGACGTACTCCGGGCAACAGATCCCGGGGAAAATCCGGCCACGCCTCCATCTCCCGCATCCTGGCCCGCAATGATTTGCCCGCCTCCACCACAGACCAATCCGCCGCCTCTCCCTCCAGCGGCCCGGCGGACACCCGCTCCGTCACGACTCCGGCCAGCAGGCGCATGGCGGCGGAGAGAGGCACGCCCTGACGGTACATGTAGCCGATACGGCTCCAGTCGGCCATCAGGCCGGAGAGCCGCCGGGAGTCCACCTCCACCCACTTGCCCCGCAACAGGACAAGCCCCGTTTCACAATTCCGCACTCTCTCCCACTCCTCTTCCGACAAGTCCAGCCCGTCCAGCGCCAATGAGGCCCTGAAGTCCCACAGAGGGCGGCCGGGGCTTGAGCACTCGCTCCGGGAGTCTCCGACCAGCACTTTCACCACGACCTTGCCGGGAGCGCCTTTCTCCCAGGAGGAAGGCATACGGGTAACTACGCCCGCCTCGCGCAACGCGGGCACCGCCTTCAAAAAGGCGTAGGTCTCCTCCAGGGAAAGACTGGACGCGCGAAAAACCAGACGGCTCTCCAGAGCATGGCAAAGCCAGGGGCACCGCTCCGACGCCTTGCGCAACGGTTCCAGCAAAAGCTCGGGATTCCGGTTTGACTCCCGGAACTCCTTCAACGCCCGGGCCAGAGGGATATGCTTGGGCCTTCCCTCCCGGGAAAGACTCCCGGCATAAGTCGCCAAAAAACCAAAGGGCCGCTCCGCTCCGGCCGGGAGCTCCGCCAGATGAAAAACGACCTTTCCGACAAAGGACCAGTGCTCCCCCATCCCGGCGAGCCATTCATCCCACCCTCCCGCTTTGCCGACAGCCTCACGCAAGCCCTTCCACAGGAGCTCCCCCGAATATTTCAGAAGGGACTCACTGACATACTCCGCCCCGGGAATCAGAGGCAGACTCTCACGCTCCCACTCGCCCCCCGTCCAGGGGCACTCCTCCGGCAGGGCGCGCAACAGAGCCACCCGCTCCAGACAGCGGCAGACTCCCTGCCTCAGCCATGCCAGCCCCGGCTCCAGATCAAGCTCGACACCCCGGCCCGCCAGCCAGAGCATAAGCCCCGCCAGCCCCCCCGCCGCGGCGGGGGGGATATCCTCCCCCTCCACTTTCCAGGACGATTCCGGAGTACAAACGAGGCGCATGCCCCATGCTTGCGTCCCGAAGCCGCCGGCTCAAGTCAAAAGCGAAACAGGACACAAAAAAGGAGGAATCCATCTCACACGGATTCCTCCCAAAAAATGGAAACGAAAATTCAGATCCGATACAAGTCATTGAATTCTGCACCGGACGAATGGCCCGTTATTTATTTTTCTTTGGAGATACATGAAGCCGATCCGGAGTCATCATTTTTACCTCGCCGTTGACGCGCACCTTGACAGGCTGCGGATGGGGAGAGGTCAAATACACCTCTTTGACTTTACCGTCCTTCCAGGAAAAACCAACGGTGACATTACCCCGGGCCTTCAGCCCCTCTACCTTGCCCGACGACCATGCGGAAGTAGGCGCCGGGAGAAGGGAAATTTCATCTGCATGGGATTGGACAAGCATCTCGGCCATCCCTCCCGTAATGCCCAGCGTGCCATCTATCTGCATCGGCGGATGCGCAGCCAGCATATTGGGCAGCATGTTGTACCGGATAATGCCGGAGACCATCTCGTGTGCCTTGTCTCCCTCATGGAAGCGAGCCCACAAGGCAGTACGCCAGGGCCATGTCCAGGAACGGCGCGAGTCCCCCGTAGTCCCGCGGAGTTCAAGAGATTTTTTGGAGGCCAGAGCGAGTTCGGGAGTCTTCTCCATGCTGATCTGGCTCCCGGGATAAACGGCAAAGAGATGGGATGTATGGCGGTGTCCCCGCTTGAGGCCGGGACGATCAATCATCCACTCCTGAAGGTCGCCTTCCGGGCTGATCCTGGGCGCGGCGAGAAGATCGCGTTTTTTCTCGAGTCCTGCCGCCCACTCCCTGTCGGCATCCAGTTCCCTGGCTGCCTGTATCGTGTTGTTGAAGAGATCCCAGATAAGCTGCTGGTCATGAGCGATGCCGTCTTCCCGCGGCCCCTGCTCCGGCGACCACCCGTGCGGAGCCACGAGAGTCCCCGCCTTGAGTCCCTTGAGCTGGGAACGGTCTATCTGGTTATCATCAGAGGCGAATCCCTCCCCATCCGGGCCAAGCGCTTTCAAATGATCTTCCCAAAACTGGGAGATTTCCTTCATCATCGGGTAGGCGACATCCCTGAGATATTCCTTGTCCTTGTTGAAGGTGTAGTGATTCCACATATGATGGGCATACCAGGCGGAACCGGGGATATTCCACTGCCAGCCGCCCGCGCCAAAGGCATTTTGAGACGTTCTTACGGTCCATCCCCGAACCGGCCCGCCGGTTTGGGTTTTGAACGCCTGACGGGAAGCTTCTCTGCTGAGATCCGCCGAAGAGGCGAAGTATTGAATGAGCGGCAGATGGCATTCCGGCAGATTGGCCGTCTCCACGCCCCAGTAATTCATCTCCACATTGATATTGCTGTGGTAGTCGCACGCCCATTCAGGGCGGACATTGTCATTCCAAAGCCCTTGAAGGTTCGCCGGCAAGGAATTCAATCCCGGCCGGGAGGAGGAAAGGATCATATACCGCCCGAATTGGAACACAGTCTGTTCCAGCTCGGGATCAACGGGTTTTTCCTTGTACGCCCGGATGCGCTCATCCGTAGGGAGCTGAGCTACGGCAGGCGCTGTCCTGCCCAGGTCCAGTTTTACGCGATCAAACAGGGACTTGTAATTTTTTACATGGATATCTTTCAGTTTTGACGCAGACATTTTGGAGGCGTCGGCAAGCAGCTTCCTGTTTTTTACGTCGGGAGCCTCGCCCTTCCATTCCTTCTTGTGATCCGGGACATAATCTGTCGCCAAAGAAATAATAACAGTGCAGGATGTGGCCTTTTTCAACTCTAGGGAGGGCAATTTTTCCGTCGATAAAACGGGATTGTTACCCTGATAGGTAACATTGACTTCCTCCGTTTTTCCCGCGCTTTCGACCGAGCCGCCCTTATCCGGGATAACAATCATGCGCCCTTCAAAGGCCATGCCGTTTTTCAACGTCCCGCTCATCACAAGCATATTTCCGCTGGAGGACAAAACTGCGGTATGCTTGGGCTTGAATGTAAATGACGCATCCAGCGCGCCCTTTTTGCTGGCGGAGCAGGTCATGACGATGACCTGACCGGGCTGACTGGCAAATACTTCCCGCCGATAATCCACGCCGCCTTTGGTAAAGGCCACCCGAGCCACACCGTCTTGCAATGACAACGATCGGGAATAATTGGAGCTCTCTCCCTCCGCGGCAAAGTCGATAAAAATATCTCCGAAAGGCTGATAGGAACCAAAGTCGTTTTTACCGGCTTCCGGGCCGTAGGTATAACCGCCCGACGGATTCGCGCCGCCTGACCAGAAACTGTTCTCATTCAGCGCAAGCCGTTCCGTCTTGTCACCGCCGAATACCATGGCTCCGATACGGCCATTTCCAATGGGCAGAGCATGAGTCTCCCACGGGTTGCCGTCTTCCGTCTCCACATATTGCCCAAAAGGATTGGCAGGTTTTGACGTCGCGGACTTCTGGAGCTTTGCCGGCTTGTTGTACCAAAGGAAATTGGAGGAGGGCCGCGGGTCTTTAGACGCGGCTCCGGCCATGCCCGGGATGGACAGAACAAAAAAGGACAGGGATAAGGTTGGGAGGATTTTCACAACGTTTTTGAATACGTGCCCCAACGCCCCGTTCTACCATGCGCCCTGCCCGAAAAATCACAAATGAAGGATCATTTGAAAAAAAGGCCATGCGCGGGAAGAGATCACGCGCATGGCCTCCACTGAATAATGGATTTAGTTGTCCAGAATGAGGAACTTCAACTCCCCTTCGGAAGCCACTTCCCCATTGACCAGGCAACGGCAGACGGCCTGACCGATCGTCCCGCGGAACTTGACCAGCTCCGCCTCGATCTGCAAGACGTCTCCGGGCATGACGGGGCGACGGAACTTGACTTTGTCCGCGCTCATGAAATAGCCGATCTTGCCCTGGTTGCCCGGCTGGCGAAGCATCAGAATGGAGGCTACCTGCGCCATGGCCTCAAGCTGCAACACTCCCGGCATCACCGGGTGCCCCGGGAAATGCCCCTGGAAGAACGGCTCGTTCATCGTGACGTTCTTCGTCGCGACGCACTTGTTGTCTCCTTCAAAGCCGATGATGCGGTCCACCATCAGGAACGGGTAGCGGTGCGGGAGCAGGCGCATCACCTCGTTGATCCCCATGACGGCCTCTCCGGAGGGGAGCTGGGTCACCTCGGGGATCATGGAAATCATGCGGAGATATTCCTTCTTCATCATGGCCGCGATCTTCGTATTCACCCCGTGT
>CAZNVW010000047.1:0-16099 GCA_964576595.1 uncultured Verrucomicrobiales bacterium | reverse complement strand
GGTTAACACGCGGTTAGCTCAGTGGTAGAGCACTACCTTGACACGGTAGGGGTCAGCAGTTCGAACCTGCTACCGCGTACCATTTTCTTAAAACCGGACTCAAAAGGGTCCGGTTTTTTTGGGTCAAAAAACAAAGTGTCTCTCTATTTTTTTGACAGGGAACCGGAATAATATAGTTTCCTGAAATGGTTCGTTTTCTAATAATCGCCGTCATATTGTTAACTGGTTCGGGGCCGCTCCACGGGACGGAAAGAGAAAACACTGCCCGCCAAACGGTTTATCAGATAACACCCCGTCACTCTGTCGCCCTGATCCCCTATCCCGCCCGGATAGAATGGCTCAAGGGAAAAAAACGATCTTTTCAGTCACTCAAATGGGAGGAGACCGGCCACCCTGCCCTGACTGAAATCGAGGCGGCACGCCAGGAATGGGAGCATATCACAAAAGAGCAGGGAATCAGGCCCTCGAATTCTTCTCTTACCAAAGATTGCCTGACTGTCAGTATCATGCGGCTACCAGACGATGGGTGGAAGCCGGGAAACAATGAAGCCTATACGCTCAGGATACCAGTAAAGGGAGAGATAGAAATAGCCGCCCGTGAATTCGGCGGCCTATTCAACGCCCTGCAAACATTAAGGCAGCTGATTGTCCGCACCCGCTCCGGGTGGTCTCTGCCCTGCTGCACCATACAAGACGCACCCGCCTTCCCGGTACGTGGCGTCATGCTTGATTTGGGGCGATATTATTTGTCAGTTCCCTTCATCAAGGAGCTGGCAAGGAATCTGTCCGCCTATAAAATCAATCTTCTGCATCTCCATTTGACAGACGATCCCGCCTGGCGCGTACAGATAGACAAATATCCCGCATTGACCCGACCGGAAAACCATTGGCCGACACGCCTTCCCGGGAAAAGTTATACCAAGGAGGAGCTGAAGGAAATCGTCGAGTTCTGCCGGACATTGAATATGCGGGTAGTTCCGGAAATCGACATGCCGGGCCACAGTAAATCATTTGAAAAAGCCATGGGCGTCGGCATGCAAACCCCGGAGGGCGTGAAAATCCTGAAAGACATCATTGATGAGCTGATCCCCATTTTTCCCGATCCCTGGTTCCATATGGGGTCGGATGAGGTTCCCCTGAAAATGAAGGATTTCATCTCTCAAATGACGTCCCACATAGAAGGGAAAGGCAAAGATGTGATGTCGTGGTACCCGGGCCTTGTTTCCGGCCCCAATGCCATCTACATGTGCTGGGGAGAAAACGAGGCCGGGCACACATTGAAAAAAGACGCCCGGTTTATCGACAGCAACGGCTTTTATCTTGACTGGATGGATGCGCAGTCAGGCGTGTATCAGGTGTTCTTCCAACAACCCTGCGAAATGCCCGAGAGCGACGGCAATGGACTGGGGTCAATCATGGCCGTCTGGTGCGACGGCGCGCTGAAAAACGAGCAGAGGATTCTGGAACAGTATCCTTTCTATCCCTGCGCGCTGACATTCGCCGAACGGATATGGAGGGGAGCAAAGGAGAAGCGCAAAGACCTGATGGCCCGCCTCCCGGATAAAAATACAAGAGAAGGACGCGATTTTTCCGATTTCGAGACAAGGCTGGTTTTTCACCGGGACCGCTTTTTTAAAAAACAGCCTTTCGCCTACGTCAAACAGGCCGACATCCAGTGGAAATTGATTGGCCCCTTCCCTCATGACGGTCAAAATGACAAATCATTCGGCCCCGAACAAAAGATAGAGCCTTCCTATGCCCACCAGGGAAAAATCCTGTCCTGGCTGGATACTCCGGCCTGGGGAGGAGCCGTCCACATCAGGCACCTCTACAGCATGTTCAACGCGCACAGGAAGCAATACAACCTTGATCACTGGCCCACGCTGATGTCTCCTCTTGTCGGCAAGGAGAGCGGGACCTGCTATGCCCTGACCTACATCAGGAGCCCGAAAGAAGCGGATGTTTATTTAATGTTTGGCCTGAACGGCATGTGGGGGCACTCTGGAGGATACAGAACCTCCCGCGCTCCGGAGCAGGGAAGCTGGGACTTCAGCGGAGGAGACATCTGGCTGAATGACCGGCGGGTAGATCCCCCCCAGTGGCCTTTCAAAAGCCTCCCCTGGACAGGCTGGGGCACGGGACGCATAGAAAACGCGCCCTTGACGCAAGAAGGATATTTTTTCCGCCCTCCCGTTAAAATCCACCTCAAAAAGGGGCTCAACAAGGTGCTGGTGAAAAGTGTATCAGGTCATTGGAAGGGAGACAGCGGAGAATGCAAATGGTTCTTCTGCTGCATCCCCGTCAACTGGGACGGACTGCATTATTCGGAGGTAGACGGCCTGGAATATGTCCTCTCCGACACCGACGCCAACAAGCCCCGAGGCGAATAGAAAGTCTCTCCCACTCAAAAGGATGATTACTTGATCAAACAGTCGTAAAAAGGGGTATAAAGCAAATTGTTCGGGATCAGGTAAAGAAACCCGGCCTGGAAATCGCAAACGAGATTAAAGCGTTTCAGCAGATTGTTGCCCATGACGCCGTCCATCTCCGATATGCTCTGCATACCGCTTTTGACTGTGGAAAAAGCTCCCGGAATGCGAGGTAATTTGCAGTCTCCTATCCGAATACTGTCAAAAATGACATTTTCAAGATGTCCACTGTTGCCATCCGAACTGGATATGGAGGCCACGGAAAAAGGTTTTTGCGATCCCAAAAGGCTGTGTTTTGCTACAAAAGGGGTATTGAGATCAAGGACGCGATCCGACCCGGTATCGACGGAAAGACGCAAAGAATAGCTTTTTCCGTTTACAGAAACTTCTACCGGAACAACCGGGATACCCTGCACATACTCCACTTTAAGGAGAATGGCGTTCTCCGGAGGAGTATAGGAGCCATGCGGATAAAGATAGATCTTTTTCTCTGCGTAATTCACCTCCGTCACCTGCTGCCGGATGAACCAAAGACCTATCACGCCATCCCAGTCATCAGGAGAATAGGGAATGGCAATAAAAGGAACGTTTGCAAAAGCAAGGCTCCCTATTTTAAAGCGGTTGTCGAGGCTTTGCCTTATTTCAGACGTCCCGGTGGCCCCGTGATTTACCACGGTACCGTCAAATTTCATCTTCACCTCCCTGCCCAAAGTATGAGTACTGATGACCATATCAGTAGCGCCAGTGTCGAACAGAAATCGCAGGGGCTTGCTGCCGTTGACCTCGCAATGCACATAAATACGGCTGGCAGGCCCCATTTCAAACGGGATTGCAGCAGAAGGCGCGTTCCGGGCGGAAAGAGGAGCAAAACATGCCAGACAAAAAACGGCAAACTGTATTATCTTCATCATTTTCAAAGTGATTTCTATGCTTCCGGCAACGGGTTGTCCATCTTTTATACAAGACCGCAGAGCATCCTCCCCGGATCGGTCACCGGGAGCCGGGAGTCCTGGTCCTTTTCCATTTCCCCTCTCCGACAGACAGCACCTCCACTCTCACCCTGACCACTCCCCGCTTTTTCATGTCCAGCTCGTCGGCGACAGAGGAACTGACGTCAAACAGACGGTTTTTTAAAAACGGCCCCCTGTCATTGACCCGGACTTCAGTCTCCCTCCCGTTTTCCAGATTGGTCACACGCACCAGAGAGGGCAGAGGGAGCGTCTTGTGCGCGGCGCATTCCGTCCAGGGATACACGGTCTCTCCAAGAGCCGTCTCCCCATTGCCCACAATTCCAAGGAAGGAGCTCTCGTCGTACCACGAGGCCATGCCCTCTTCCCGATAATGGAGCGCCTGTTCCACTGACAGGGGAGTGTAACGCACCCCCCGGACAGTATAGGGCGCGTTTTTGTACCCCTCATATCCGCCGCAGGAGAGAGGCAAAAGCAGGGACAAAAGAAGGAGGCGGGACAGCTTCATCTCCACGGCAGAATAATCCGCCCCTGCCTCCAGCGCACTAAAAAAGCAACTTTTCCCTTTCGTTGTACTTTTCAAATCCTCTCCGCTTTTGTAAAACCGCGCCATGGCAAGCGCGTTCATTCCCGACAACTTCTTCCAGCGTCTTACCTCTTCGGAGATTTTCGGCGAGGAGGTTCCGTTTGAAGTGGATTTGGGATGCGGCGACGGCAGCTTCTTCGTCCAAATGGCGGAGCATTACCCCGAACGCCGTTTTCTGGCAATTGAACGCCTGCTGGGGCGGGTAAGAAAGGTCAGCAAACGATGCGACCAGCAGGGACTGGAAAACGCCAAAGTCTTTCGCGTGGAAAGCGCCTACGCGGTGGAATGGCTCCTGCCCCTGAATTCGGTCTCCCGCCTGCATTTACTCTGCCCCGATCCCTGGCCCAAGACAAAGCACCACAAAAAACGCCTTGTGCAAAGGGACTTTCTCGACTCACTGCACGCCCTGCTGACGGAGGAGGGAGAGTTTCTTTTCAAAACAGATCATCCGGAATACTACGAATGGGTGCTGGAGCATGTCGCGGCCCATCCGGGATTTGAGCGGCTGGAGTGGCCCGAGGATGCCTTCTTCTATCCCAAGACGGATTTCCAGCTCCAGTGGGAGGCGAAAGGGCTGAGCATTCACCGGGCGCGTTTCCGCAAAAGGCCCCTGCCCGCACAGAGCTGACGAGCGGCGCCTAGCGGCGGTTGAAACGGGAGACCTCACGCTGGGCCTCTCTCATCTCGGCGCGGGCCTTGAGGTCGTATCGCTGGTCCCGATGGGTCTTGCCCTTGCCGATGCCTATTTCCAGTTTTACCTTGCCGCGGCTCCAGTACATTTTGAGCGCGGGCAGGGCGCAGCCCTTCTGCGCCATCATCTGCTCCAGTTTGAAGATCTCGCGCTTGTGCGCCAAAAGGCGTCTCGGGCGGCGGGCCGTATGCTGGAAAAACTCCCCGGCCGTTTCCCACGGCTGTATGTCGCAGCCGTAAAGGAGCAGCTGGCCTCTCTCCACGCGAGCGAAGGCGTCGGAAATATTAACTTTCCCGGCCCGGATGGATTTCACCTCGGTGCCTTTAAGCTCCATGCCGCATTCGTAACGATCCGTTATTTCGTAATCGCGGCGTGCTTTTTTGTTGGTGGCTATTTCAGAACTCATGGGGTAGAGAGAAAAGAACCCGGAAGCCCCAAGGCCGCCGGATTCTCTCGTTTAAAAGATAACAGTGAACGGGGATTTACTCCTCTTCGTCCTCATCAGCGGAGAAATCGACCTCGTCCAGATCGTCCAGGCTCCAGTCGGCACCGTCCAGAGAATCCTTGTCGGAGACAAATCCGTCGCCGAATGTAATGGCGTCCTTGGCGAACTGAATGTCCTCCTGGGACTGGACGGGTTCTTCAAAGCGATAGGAGAGCTTGCCTTCGATGATTTCCATCAGGGCGATATCCGCAGCGGAAGTATGGGGCATAGTCGGAACCAGCGGAGATCTGAAAGCGGATTTCGGATCGGTCAACTGTTCCACACGGCGAGAGACGATGTTGATGAGCAATTGAGGATCTAAAATGATCGCGGAAGCCTTTTCTACCAATTCGCTTTTCATATTGTGATTCTGGACCGTTAAGCCGTTTTTCCTGAGAAAAAAGAGGAACTGCGCCTCCTCCCCAGAGGAGATTCCGCAGAACCGGAGGCGTACCTAACCTCATTTCGCTCAAAAAATCAAGTATATTAACCTCATAAGGCTTATTTTATTGAAATAGCGGGAATCCCGGCTTGACGCAGGCTCCCGCATGCGAGTTCATTCCCTCATGCACCGATTGCTCCCCCTGCTCTTTTCCTGCGCAGTCCTTATTCTGGCGGCCAACTGCGCTTCTTCTTCCTCGCACCAGTCCTCCCCGGTCATCCGGCTGAGCGGAGCCAACAAGGAGAAGGTCGCCCGGGCCATCTGGAAAAACGAATGCGGCGGCAGTGTGCAGGGGCTGACTTCCTGGAACGCGGGGGAAGAATTTCCCTCACTCGGCATAGGGCACTTCATCTGGTACCCGGCCGGAACCCGGGGGATTTATGAAGAGAGTTTCCCCGCCTTTATCCGCTACGCCCGGCGCGCCGGAGCCAATCCTCCCGAGTGGGCCTCCGGCCCCTGCCCCTGGACGAGCCGGGCGGAATTCCTGAAGGAGCAGAACGGCCCCCGTTTGACGGATCTGCGCCGCTGGCTCGCCGCCACTACCGCCCTGCAAGCCGATTTCATCATGGCCCGCAGCGCCGCCGCCCTGCCCAAAATGAAGCAGGCCTCCGCCCACCCCTCCCGAATAGAAGCCAAATACAGGGCTGTCGCCTCTACGCCTAACGGCGCGTACGCGCTGATCGATTATGTGAACTTCAAGGGAGAAGGTACCAATCCCGCCGAGCGTTACCAGGGAGAGGGCTGGGGGCTGGTGCAGGTGCTCGACGCGATGCCGGACACCGCCCCGGGACAAGCGGCCGCCGCCGCATTCAGCCAGGCGGCCAAAAAGGTGCTCTCAAGGCGGGTGGCGAACAGCTCGGCCGCCCGTGGGGAATCGCGCTGGCTCGCCGGGTGGCACAACCGGTGCGACACTTATGCCCGCGCTTTGTAGAATTTTTGTGACAAAAGACCTTTTTGGAATTTGTCTCTTGACGCGGCGCACCTCCGCCCGTATCCTCCGCGCCTTTCTTACCTAACCAATTCACTTGCATGAGTTGCCAAACCACCCTTATTCTTTTTAAACCCGATGCCGTGAGAAAGAACGTCGTCGGCGAATGCCTCGCCCGTTTTCAAAAGGAAGGCTTCTCGATCCGCGGCATCAAAATGATGCAGCTCGACGAAGCCATCCTCAGAGAGCACTACGCCCACATCATTGACCTCGTCATTGACGGCACTCCCATCTTCCCCCGCCTTCTCGCCTATATGTCCGGCGGTCCCGTTATCGCTCTGGCCCTTTGCGGAGAAAACGCCATCGCCCGCGTCCGTGAACTGATCGGGCCGACCAACTCCAAAAACGCGCCCGCAGGCACCATCCGCGGCGACTTTGGCGAAGACGCCTCCGTCAATGTCTGCCACGCCTCCGACAGCGAAGAAAACGCCGCCATCGAACTGCATCGTTTCTTCAAGGACGGCGAAGTATTCCCCTGCGCGACGGAAGCCAGATAAGTTTCCCCAAAGCGTTTATTTCGCTCTCCCCCCCGGAAGACTCCCGTTTTCCGGGGGTTTTCTTTTTTCAAGATAAAAAAAACACCGCTGTGCCGTCCTTAGCCAGAGCCACGTTCCATGGACTCAATAGGTTGGGAGCTTCCGCCCAGGGTCAGTCTTGCTCAGCGAGCCGACTTTCCCCGACCGGGGCCGCTCCCTTGTCGTAAAATAACGGTTCGGGCGTTTTAGGCTAATTCTGACGAACACAGCAGCTAAGAGGAAAGATAGCAACAAACCGACGTTCTGAAAAGAAATTTCAGCGTTCTGAAACGGTATTGAACTCACCTCTCCATTTTCTGTTTTCCTTCTTGAGAAAGCCCGCAGAACGTTCTATTCTTTTTAAAACTGCAATCGCCTTTTTCCCCCTCTTTTCATGAGTTCCATCTATCCCAAGCCCACCTTGGACAACAGGCACTTTCTGGGCCTGAATTTGAAGAATCCCGATCCCAAGCTTTACGGGACGACAGGCGACCCCAAACTGGACGCCCGTATTTTCGAACTGGCGAACGATACGCCCGGGGTAGAGTTTCCCTCCCTGATGGCGGCCCAGCTGATCACCGCCTCGCGAGCGGGGCTGAGCAATCTGGACCCCCATGATCTGGAGATGATGAACAAGTCCGTCACGGAGATGCTCGAGTCGGAGCTCATGTTCGAGCCGTACAAGAATTTCCGCAAGGTCGCCATGTTCGGCTCGGCCCGCATCAAGCCGGGAGAGCCGTCCTACAAGATCGCCGAGGAATTTGCCCGGGCGCTTCATAAAAACGGCTTCATGGTCATCACGGGCGCCGGCCCCGGCATTATGCAGGCGGGCAATCAGGGCGCGGGCGAGGATCACTCCTTTGGCCTCAGCATAGATCTGCCGTTTGAAACGAACGCCAATCCCTATATCAGGGGAGCCAGGAAGCGCCTGTACGATTACCATTATTTCTTTGTACGCAAGCTCTATTTCGTCAAGGAGGCGGACGCTTTCGCCGCCTTCCCGGGAGGATTCGGCACCATGGACGAGGTTTTCGAGTCCCTGACCCTGATCCAGACGGGCAAGACCATGATTTATCCTCTCGTCCTGATAGACGCTCCCGGCAAATCCTTCTGGGAAAAATGGGAGCAGTTCATCAAGACGGAGTTCCTCGATAGCGGGCTGATCTCCCCCTCCGACCTGTCTCTCTATTTCATCACCCAGGACCCCGAGGAAGCCGTCAATCACATCAAACAGTTCTACCGGGTTTTCCACTCCTACCGCTTTATCGAAGACCGCCTGGTCATCAGGACGCTCGCCCCCCTGCCCGGCGCTTTTATCAAAAAGCTCAACGCCGAGTTCGCCGACATCATTGCCGAGGGGTCTTCCATCCGCCAGGGCAAGGCCATGAGCGTCGAGCTGGACGAGCCTTTCCTCCGGGCCCTGCCCCGGCTGAACTTCCGCCACAAGGTCAGGGATTACGGGAGGCTCCGCCAGCTGATCGACCGCATCAATGAAGCTCCGGAAAGCTGATGCCCGACTTTCTCATGCCTCTGGCCTCCTTTCTGGTGGGGGCCTGCGTCGGTTCCTTCCTGAATGTCGCCATTTACAGGGTGCCTCTGGGGCTGTCTGTCAACGATCCCAAACGTTCCTTTTGCCCGGTTTGCAAAAAGCCCATTCCCTGGTATCTGAATATTCCCCTGTTGAGCTGGCTGCTTCTCCGCGGAAAATGCGCGGAATGCGGGTGCCGCATTCCGATACGCTACTGGCTCGTGGAGCTGCTGACGGCGGCGGCCTTCACCCTGGTCTGGCTGCTATGGCCGGGCCTGGCCGCTCCCCTGCTGATGGGATGGGCCGCCCTGGCAATTGTCATCTCTTTCATTGATATCGAGCATCTCGCGGTGTACCCGGCGCAGACTTGGAGCGGAGCGGCCCTGGCTCTGGCCGCCGTGGCGCTGGAGCCCTCCCTGATCGGCGCGGAGGATTCTCTGGACGCGCTCAAAGCGGGAGTGATCGGCCTGACCGCAGGCTATCTCCTGATCCGCCTGGTGATCGAGCTGGGCAAGCTCGTCTTTGGCAGGAAGGAATACAAGTTTGCACAGCCCGCGGCATGGAGTCTCCGCGACGCGCAAACGGAGCAGGAGGAGGTCATGCTGATACTGGACGGGGAGGAGATTCCCTGGTCTTTCCTCTTCTCTCGCCCGTCTGACAAGGTCATTCTGGAGCAGGCCACCCTCTCGGTGGACAATGGGCCCCCGTCCTCCGGCGTCGTCACGATCACCCCGCTCCATCTGGAATGCGATGGCGTGTCCCACGATCTGGAAAAGGTAACCAGCGTCTCGGGCACGACGGCCAAAGCCGTCATCCCCAGAGAGGCCATGGGGCTGGGCGACGCCAATGTCATGGCGATGGTCTGCGCCCTGACGGGGTGGAGAAGCATCCCCATCGTCATTCTCTCCGCCTGCCTGTTGGGGATTTTGAGCGCCCTGCCCCAAAGACTCGGCTGGGGAGCGAGACTACCCTTCGGCCCCCTGCTCCTGGCTGGGGGAGTCTTCTGGCTCCTGTACGGAGAAGTTGCCTGGGAACACTATCTCTCCCTTTTCCCATAACCGCCGCAAAGCGGGGCTCAACATAAAGAGGCTCTCTCACCCCAAACTTACCCCGGGGCGTCTTCTCCGGGGTAAGTTTGGAGACTTGAAGGAAAGGATATGACTGGTTATATGGCGAATCAGGAATAGACAACATGGCGCAAACTTTTGCTTTTTAGTTCACGACATCCCAAAACCGAAAGGAGGAATTTTGCGAGTCCGTCTTCTTTTGTTATTTCTCTTCCCTTATTAAAAAAGAGGCAGCCCGACTTGCCTATCAATCTCGCCTTCCCGCAAAAAACATGTTTGATTCCTTTTAAACTGTACTATTTACAAATGGAAAGGTGCGGATTAATTTATTTATATTCCCCTCTTATTTGACAAAACGGAACGGTTTGCAGCATGGTGAGGCAATAGAATCCGGGATACATCACGGGATTCACTTTTACAACTAAAACGTAACCGGGTTTTATTGTCCGCATACTTTCGGAGATAGCCTGGTTTCCAAAATTAGCGAAGTCTACAAGCACGATCTGTCCATTAAGTTCATTAATAAGGGGGCGATCTTCGAAAACGAGTCCATAAACACCTTTTGCCAAAGGTTCCAAATTGGAGGAATTATTAGGATGATATTGGTATAAATCAAATGTCAGGAATGAACCTGGTATAAGCCTTGTGCTATACCGGTCTGATACAAAGGAGAAATTCGATATAACTGTTGACTTTGTATTTGATAAAACAAATCTTGTGTCAATTGTATTGGTCACATCGACGCCGGAAGAGACTCTGTCTGGCGCTTCAATGAGGAGTACATCTCTTTCTCCCGGTTCAAAAAATGAATCAAATATGCCAAAAGGGATTCCTTCGGCAACGGCCTTCCAGCTTGTTGAAATTGTTAGAAAACATACTGCGACAACAAGCAGAGCGATACGACATGGAGTAAATAATTTTTTAGCCATATTTTCATATGGGAATGAAATATTTTTTTGCAAGATTTTTTTCACACACAAATACTAACATTATTTTTAATTGAGTAATAATATATAAACAGTTCTTTATTTTTAAATAATCTGTCGAACTCACTAAAAAAAGGGGGCTGCCTCACTTTCTCGTGAGACAGCCCCTCCTTTTGTCAAAGATTAACGGGAAGATTTTTTCCGGCTCTGTTTGCCGGAGGAGGCTTTTTTACCGCTTTTGGCGGTCGAGGCCTTGCGTGAAGACGCCTTTTTCGTTCCGGCTTTGGATCCGGCGCTGCCGGCCGATGCCAGAGGAGAGTCCGAGATAGGCTGGGCGGCCTCTACCGCCTTGCCGCCCATGACGGCGCAAGTTCTCAACAGATCCGCATGATTGGGGAAACGGCGCAGGGCCTTTTCCTCCCAGGAGCGGGCGTCGTTCAAGACCGCTTCATCCTTTTTATCTTCAGCGAGTTCCTGTGCCAGCCAATGCTCTGCAGGGAACGCCAGAACAGGCGGCATTTGCAGGGAGGCCATCCATTGATGTTCCGCCCCGATTTCTCGCCAATGACGAGAGCTTTCCGGAGAAAAACGCGCTTTCAAATCATAGTCGAGCTGCTCCAGAAGCTGTTTACCCCTCGTCCAGAAGGACATGCCGCCCTCCTCGGAAATACGGGGCAGAGCCGCGATGAATTTTTCCTTTATGGCGGAGAATTCCTTGCTGTTGCGGAGTCCCCTGTCTCCTGATTTCGCGTTCAGGGCCACTCTGGTTTCCAGGTAGGAGTAGAGGGCCTTGTTCAGAAGCACGGCGGGAGAGTCCGATTGAGCGGCAGGCAGGGCCGACCCTTTGGGCAGGGAGGAGAGGCCTTTTTTCAAAACGGCCGTTCTGTCGTATCCGATCGTCAGTCTGGCGGGCAGCGTGGCGCACTCCCAAATCTGGAGCAGCGATCCGGCCGCCTTGAGGCGCGTCTCATCGACAGGGAGGCTGGCCAGTTTGACCGCCTCGTTAAAGGCGTCATCCTGACGGCCCGCGCAATACAGGGAGACGGCCCGGTACATTTGAGACTTCAACCAGCCTTCATCCGTTGCCAGCGTCGCGTTCAACGGGTTGCGCGTCTTGTCAAAAAGAGAGGCCGCCGTTTCAAAGGAGGAAGCCGCCCGGGCGTAATCCCCGGAGCGAAACAGGAGATGCCCCTGCAAATGGATGGTGGGAGCGTGCTCCGGGGCCAGAGCCGCCGCCTTTTGTATGCACTCGAGAGCCTTGGGCGAAATAACCGGAGCCGCTTCTTCCATCAGGGCCCGGTTAAACAGGATCAAATGGTTGTCGGGATTGGTGACCAGAGCCTCGTCCAGAAGGGCCAGGGCCGCCTTTTGCGAAGGCAGGGGCTCTCCTCTGTCGTCGTAACGGTCGTGCAGCATCAGGGCGGCCAGAAGCCGGGCCGTCAAATCCGCCCGCCAGCGTTCGCTGATGGCCTGAAATACTTTCCCGGCGCTTTGCGCGCCCTCACTGCCCAGAGCGGCGGCGGCCTCCAGATAGGCTCGTTCGCGGTCAGGCAGAGAGGTGTCTCTCATCTGGAGCTTTACCTGCTCATAGGCGGCCGCTCCCGCCTTCTCACGCTCGTTGCCGGGTTCGCTCAAGGTCACATAAACGCCCCACTGGGCCAGGGCGCACCGGGGGTCGAGCGCCGCGGCACGCTGAAAGGCGTAGGAAGCGGCATCGTCGCGGCAGGTCAGCAAGTGGTGCATGCCGGACAGGATGAGATCCTGTACTTCCGGAGCAGAGGTGGCGACCGCCAGAGGGAAGGACTGAGGGACAAAACCGGGCAGCATTTTCCCGGTAAGCTCCACATGGGGCACGGGAGGAGGCGGCGGCGGGCCGGCCGGCCTCGGAGCGGGCGGGCGGGCCGCCGTTTCCCCGGCGGGCTGAGGGGCCGCGGCATCCGCGGAGGGCTCCGCTTTTTCTACGGAAGGGGCCGGGACGGATTCCACCGCTACGGGCGGAGTCTCGCTCCCGGGCTCCTGAACAATCATCCGGACAATTAAAAAGACCAGAACAGCCGAGGTAACGCAAACGGCGCCGATGAGAGTCTTTTTCATCCGCGTTACATTCTATCGGGAACTTCAATACCCAAAAGTCCGAGGCCATGTTTGAGCACCCTTGACGTCGCCTCGCAAAGGCTCAGGCGGCTGGTACGGCGCAGCCCTTCCGATTTCAGAACGGGGCAGGCTTCATAGAAGGAGTGGAAGGCGCGGGCCAGGTCGAAGAGATAGGCGGCCAGAATGTTGGGGCGATGGTCTTCAAGTACCTGAGGCACGACCTCGGCGTACCGGGCGAGCATGCGGGCGAGATGGATTTCGGCCTCTTCGGTCAGCTCAATCGGGGCGGCAAAGTCGGGCGTCCCCTCCACCTTGCGGAAAATGGAGCGCACGCGGACATACGAGTTCTGCAAATAGGGGGCCGTATCGCCCTGCAGGGAGAGGAGCTTGTCCCACGAGAAGACGTAGTCCGTCAGGCGGTTCTGGGAAAGTTCGGCAAACTTGACCGCGCCGATGCCCACGATGCGGGAGACCTCTTCACGTTCCTTTTCGGGCAGGTCGGGGTTCTTTTCCATCACGACGTTGCGGGCGCGGCTGACGGCCTCATCCAGCACATCCTGGAGAGAGACGGTGTCTCCCGAGCGCGTCTTGAAGGGGCGGCGGTCTTCCCCGAGGATGGAGCCAAACGCGATGTGCCTCAAATCGCCGCGTATGCCCCGGCGCTGGGCGATGTCAAAAATCTGGCGGAAGTGCAGGGCCTGCGGCGCACCCACGACATACCACACGGAGTCCGCGTTCCATGTCCTGGCCCGGTAATCCAGCGTGGCAAGGTCGGTCGTGGCGTAGAGGAAGCCGCCGTCCGCCTTCCTGACGATGCAGGGGTTGGCCTTCCACTCTCCGTCCTGCTGGACGAGGAAGGGGTCCTGCCCGGCAGGCAGGGTGCCGTCGGAAAAGACGCAGATCGCGCCCTCGCTCTCTCTTGCCAGCCCCTTGGCGATCAAGTCCTCCACCAGGGGAGCCAGGACCTCGTTGTAGAAGCTCTCACCCAGCCAGTGATCGAAGGTGATGTCCAGCTGACGGTAGATGACATCCAGCCCGCTCTTGGAGACTTCGACGCAACGCTGCCAGATGTCCAGATTTTCCCGGTCGCCGGCCTGGAGCCTGACGAGCTCGGCCTTGCACTCCTCGCGCAATTCGGGCTGCTCCTTGCAGCGGTTGTTCACCTCCTTGTACAGTTCCAGCAGAGCTTCGATGGGGTTGGCTTCGAGCTCTTTCTGATCCAGCAGATTCTTCCAGCCCCACAGGATCATGCCGAACTGAGTGCCCCAGTCGCCGATGTGGTTGTCGCTGATGACCTTGTGCCCCAAAAAGCGGGAGATGCGGCACAGGGCGTCCCCGATGATCGTAGAGCGGATATGGCCGACGTGCATCGGTTTGGCGACATTGGGAGCGGAAAAATCGACCACGATCGTGCGGGGTTCTTCCACCGTCCCGACGCCCAGCCGGCCGTCGGCGAGAATGTCCTGCACGGTTTGCTGGAAAAAGCCCGGCTCAATGCGGAAATTGAGGAATCCCGGTCCCGCGATTTCCATTGCCGCCAGAGAAAAGTCCTCCCACTTGTCCGCGATGGACTGGGCCAGTTGTCTCGGGTTCATCTTCAACTGCTTGGCAAGCACCATGGCCGCGTTGGACTGGTAGTCGCCAAAGCGCAAGTCTGCGGACGGCGTGACGGCAGGGTAAAAACCGGCGGGGAGCTGGTCACCGGCTACGGCGGCGATCAGGTCGCTCAACTTCTCGGCGAGTAAGGCGGGAATGGTCATGGCAAATAAAACGGCAGGGAGTGAAAAAGAAAATTTTCTCCGGGAAGATTACCCTTGGAGAACTCATTGTCAAGGAAGGGTATGAATGCCCGGCCCTCCGCCCGAAGGAAAGGAGATCGGAAGATTGTCATCGGGAGCGCTTTGCGTCATAATGCCCCCGTTCTTTCGTATAATGACGCCCTCCCTTTTCCCTCCCAGCGCCAATCGCCTGCCCCGGCTGCTTTTCACCGCGGCCTGCGCGCTGATTCTGCTGTTGGCGGGAACGACGTACTACGCCTGGACGCCTAAAACGCTCAGGGAGGGCTTTTCCCCGGAGCAGCCCATCCCCTTCTCCCACAAGGTTCACGTCTCCCGGCTGGGCATGTCCTGCAATGCCTGCCACTCCGCCGCCGCGTGGTCGTCCCGGGCGGGTCTGCCCGACGCGCACTCCTGCCTGGCCTGCCACAAGCAGATCCTGCCGGACAGCCCCAAACTCATCCCCCTGAAAGCGGCAACCGACAAGACGCACCCCCGGTATGACGGCCTCCCCCTGACCTGGGCCAGAGTAAACAGGCTGCCGGGGTACGCCGTTTTCAACCACTCCGCCCACGTCAACCGGGGCGTCGCCTGCGCCTCCTGCCACGGAGATGTGACAAAAGAGGAGCGAGTCACCGTCAAAAAAAGCCTCAGCATGGCCTGGTGTCTGGAGTGCCACCGGAATCCCGCCCCCACCCTGCGTCCACTGGAATATATCGAGGCCCCCGATTTTGATCCGGCCGCCTATCTGGCTGAACATCCGCTCCCGCAAACACAGCCCGCAGCCCGGCCCGGCTCCCCCGCGGAACGTCTGGGAGACGTGCTGAAAGAGCACTGGCGCATCCAGCCCCGCACCGACTGCAACGCCTGCCATCACTGATCATGACAGCCCCCTCTCCCCATGATGCGCCCGCAGAGGCCCCCGCTCCGGAATGGTCGCGCCGCTCTTTTTTGAAACTGCTCGCCCTGGGCGGACTGGGCACGGCCTGGAGTCTCAGCTCCTGCCGCAGCCCGGGGCAATATATCGTCCCCTACAAGAACGCTCCCGAGTGGAGCCTGCCGGGCAAGCCGACTCTCTACGCGACCAGCGCCCCCATGCCATGGGGCGTCGTCCCCGTACTCGCGACATCGCATGAAGGCCGCCCCACCATGCTCGAGGCGAACCGGGAGCACCCGGGAGCCTGCGGCTGCCCCTCGTGGACAACCGCCGCCCTCTGGGATCTCTACAGCCCCGACCGGAGCCGCCGCATCCTGTACCGGGGGAAGAAGGTGGCGGAGGGCGAGCCTATCGGCCCGGCCGAGTTTGCCGGGGCCTTCCGCGCCTGGTCAAAGCGGGTACAGGACAAGGCGTCCGTAGCCCTTGTCACGGAGACTCCCTTTTCCCCGTCCTTCCAGTCTCTGGCGGACAAGCTGAGAGGAAAGAATCCCCAAGTGACCGTTTACCGGGACGACTCCCTGACGCCGCATCCCCTCTTCTCCGCCCGGGAGGTCTGTACGGAGATCCCCGCCCGCCCCGTCTTCCGACCGGAAAGGGCGGTACGACTGCTGTCCCTCGACCGCGACTTTATCGGGCTGGAGCCCGTCGCCCCCCTGGAGCCTTTTTTCC
>CAZNVW010000046.1:0-16111 GCA_964576595.1 uncultured Verrucomicrobiales bacterium | reverse complement strand
ACCCGTCAGCGCGTCGGAACTGCTGGTCAGAGTCGATCTCAAAAAAGACCAGAAGGAACTCCGCAAAGCCATCAAGCACGCCATAGACGGCATCCCCGGCACCAGCTCCATGATAGGCTACCCGCTGGCCCACCGCATCAGCTCGGCCCTGTCCGGCTCCAACTCGGAAGTCGCCATCAACATCTACGGCTCCGACCTGCCCCAGATCCGCCTCGCCGCCAAAAAGGCCAAGGAAATCCTCGACTCCATGCCCGAAGTCGCCGACGCCCGCGCCAACCGCGAAATCATGGTCGATACACTGAAAGTCAACTACAACCAGGAGGCCCTCGCCGCCTACGGCCTGACCATGGCGGACGCCGCTCAGCAGCTCTCCGCCGCCCTGAACGGGGAAAAGCTGGGAGAAGTCATCAAAAACCAGGATCACTGGAACATCGTCCTGAGAATAGACCCCGGGTTGAAAAACTCGATCGAAGACATCAAAAACCTGGAACTCCTCGCCCCCGGCGGCAAGAGCGTCCGGCTCGCCGATGTCGCCCAGGTTTACCGGGAGGAAGTCACAAACCTCGTCCTGCGCGACAACACCATGCGCAAAGCCATGATCTCGTGCAACGCCTCCCCCGAGTCCAACATCGGCGACCTCGCCAAGGCCTGCCGGGAAAAACTGGACCCCGCGATGAACGCCCTCGGCTGCACCGTGGACTATGACGGCACGATCAAGGCTCGCGAGTCCGCCTCCCAGCGGCTCTACATCCTCGGCTCGGTCGTACTGGTGCTCATCGTCATCCTGCTCTCCTCCGCTCTCGGCAGCGTCCGCCGGGCCATGCTGACCCTGGTCAACGTCCCGCTGTGCCTGGTGGGCGGCATCGTCGCCGTCTTCCTGGTCTCTCCGGGCACCCTGAGTTCGGTACTCCACGGCTCGTACATACCGCCCATCCTGTCGGTCTCCTCCATCGTCGGCTTTGTAACCGTCGTCGGATTCGCCATCCGAAGCGGCCTGATCCTGCTGAACCGCTACCGGGATCTGGAACAGAACGGATACACTCTGGAACAGGCCATCTACATGGGCTCCATCGAACGCGTCATCCCGATCATCATGACCTCGTTGACCACCATCTTCGGCCTCCTGCCGCTGGTGTGGGCCATCCACAAACCGGGCGGAGAACTCCTCGGCCCGCTCGCCATCGTACAGTTCGGCGGCCTCATTTCGGCCACCCTGCTGAACCTGCTCATGATGCCGGCCATGTCCAAACTCTGTGCCCGCTGGATACGGGAAAACAGGGAATAACCCTTCCCTCGTTCATTTTACCAGTCCGGACCCATTCCGCTCATGGCGAAAGCCATGGGCGGAATTTTTTTAACGCGTAAAACTGCCTCCTTATATGTCCGCCGCATGAAAAAAGGCCCGCTCCCTGATGAACGGAGCGGACCTTTTCAGCAAAATGATTTCTCAGGAACGCCCGTAGAGCGCCTCCGAAATACGGTCGGCAAACAGTTTCGCCCGCCGGGAAAACGTCATCTCGGGATTCTGGTACAAAATCCCCCGGGACACATTGACCAGCGGCGGAGCCTGACGGCCGCTGCCGGACAGGGAAGACAAATCACCGCCCTGCGCGCCCAGCCCCGGTATCAGCAGGGGGGCGTCGGGCAGGCGATCAAGCACCTCCGTATCGGCATTTGTCAGCCCGACCACCATGCCGACATCCGTCTTGCGCCCCTCGCGCACCGTCCGGGCGGTCATCTCACCGACCAGCTCATAAACGCGGCGATTATCGGCAAGAAGCTGCCGCTCCACATCGGCGGAGCCGGGATTGGACGTCACGGCCAGCAGATACACGCCTTTTCCCTCCCAGTCGAGGAAGGGCTCCAGCGTATCGTAGCCCATGAAGGGATTCAGAGTCACGGCATCCACATTCAAGCGTTCAAAATAGGCCTGAGCGTAATATTTTTGAGTCTCCCCGATGTCTCCGCGCTTGGCGTCCAGCACGACGGGAATCTCCCGGGGCATCCAGGCGAGCAGCTCCTCGAGCATTTCCAGCCCCTTCAGCCCCATGGCCTCGAAATAGGCGATATTGGGCTTGTAGGCGGCGGCGTACTCCGCGGTTTCGGTCACTACCTGGCGCAGGAATTCGGGAATCCCGCCAACGCCTTCGGACTCGGGACGGGGATCAAGCCCGACGCACAGGGCCGAACCAGTCGTCTTTATTCTGGCCGCCAATTTCTCGGAGTATCTCATCGCGCACAATGAACCAGACTCACCGCCCGCAATCAAGACAAAATCCCCCTCTCCCATCACCTTTACCCGGCATGATTGTTATCTTTTATGGATTGAACAACAACTCATTTTAAGATTACATAAGAGCATGAATCATCCCCTGCCTCTGGAAGATACCGTGGACGACGTGCTGAAAAAGGCGCTTCGTTTCCACAACTTCACGGGGCGGGATCTCCCCCTGCTGAAAGACGACAGGGCGCGCTTCATCAAAAACAAACTCCATCTCTCTCCGGAAGCGCTCGACCGGCTCCCCTTCTACGCCCCCTCCGCAACACTTCCGCCGGGGCTGAAACAGCATTCCTTCCCCTTCTACGACAGCGGAGTGAATATCTGGAGCCTGGAATACCCGGAAGGCGTCGTACTGATCGACACCGGGTGCACGCCCAAACAACTCTCCGGCGTCCTCGACGAACTGAGCATCAGCCGGCAGAGACCCCCGCTCGCCCTGCTCATCACCCATGAGCACCACGACCACACCGGCGGCCGCTCCGCCTGCCCCGAGTGCCCGGTCTTTGACGCATTCAACCCCCTCATCTCCGTCCTCCCCGCCATGAAAGTCCCCGTCGTTATCGCCGGGCGGGACTGGCGGGTGTACAAACTGCCGGGGCACACGCCCGACTCCGTGGCATTTTATACGGACTACGAGGGACACCCCCTGCTATTTACCGGAGACGCCCTTTTCGCGGGCTCTGTCGGCAACATGCGCTCTCCCGAACACTTCGGGGCCACCTTGCGCAACCTCCAGACAGCGCTCCAATCCCTGCCCGGAGAAACCCTGCTCCTCCCCGGACACGGCCCCGCCAGCACCATTGCCCAGGAATGGAATCACAACCCCTTCCTGCGAGCGACTCCCACCCCCGCACAGGCATGACTGGCCCCGACTGGATCACCCTCTCCCGCTTCCCCCTGGCCGGACTTTTCTTTGCCGCAATGACAATTTACTCCCGAACGGGAGAATATGAATGGCGGATCTTCGCGCTCATCCTGTTCTCGCTGGCCGTCATCAGCGATTTCCTCGACGGCTGGCTGGCCAGAAGATGGAACTGCCCCTCCAGACTCGGCGCCTTTCTGGACCCCCTTGCGGACAAACTGCTCGCGCTCTCCGTCCTCTGGTTCCTGTGGTCCCTGCCCGCACTCAACGGTAGCCTCTCCCTCCCCCTCGTCCGCGCCTTCTGCCTGCTCACCATCGGCCGGGAACTGCTCATTCTGGGCGGTATAGCCCTGCTCAAAATAAAGAAAAAAACAGTAGAAATCTCCCCGCTCAAACTGGGAAAATGGAGCACCTTCCTCCAATTCTCCACTCTGAGCCTGCTGCTCCTGGGCATCGGCGCGGCAGGCAATCTCTTCCTGGCCGTTTCCATCGCCCTGCTCCTGCTCTCGGGACTGGGGTACCTCACCCAGGGCCTGCGAATATACAAACAAACAGGGGAGCCCCGCTAGCGGAGCCCCCTGAAAAAAGACGAGCGCGCGTCTTGCGCCCGGCGCACTCAGCGCGCCTGACTCGCATCCAGCCCCAGCGCCCTTGCGACGCCCTCCCCGTATGCGGGGTCGGCCTTGAGACAGTTCGAAATATGGCGGAGCTTGATCATGTCGGGAGCATCTCCCAACGCCCGGGCGGTATTGCCGAACAGGGTTTCCTTCTGCTCCGGCGTCATCAGATGGAACAACGCCCTCGGCTGCGAATAATAATCGTCGTCATCCTCGCGGAAATTCCAGTGCGAAGCCGCGCCATGCAAATCAAGGGGCGGCTCTGCGTACTGCGGCTGCTCCTTCCACTCTCCATAACTGTTCGGCTCATAGCCGAGCGTACTGCCGTAATTGCCGTCCACGCGCATGGCCCCGTCACGGTGATAACTGTGATAGGGGCACCGGGGCGCGTTGACCGGAATCTGATGATGATTCACTCCCAACCGGTAACGCTGGGCATCCCCATAGGCGAACAGACGCCCCTGGAGCATCTTGTCCGGTGAGAACCCTATGCCCGGCACGACATCCGCCGGGTTGAAGGCGGACTGCTCCACCTCGGCAAAATAATTCTCCGGATTGCGGTTCAGCTCCAGCACGCCCACTTCAATGAGCGGGAAATCCTTGTGAGCCCAAACCTTGGTCAAATCAAAAGGATTGAACGGCGACTGCTCGGCCTGCTCTTCGGTCATCACCTGTATGCACAACGTCCAGCGGGGGTACTCGCCGCGCTCGATACTATTGTACAAATCACGCTGATGACTCTCCCGGTCGCGGCCGATCAGGGCCTCGGCCTCGGCATCCGTCAGATTCTTGATCCCCTGCTGGCAAACGAAGTGGAACTTCACCCACACCCGCTCATTCTTCGCGTTGATCATACTGAACGTATGACTGCCGAACCCGTGCATGTGACGGTACGAGGCCGGAATGCCCCGGTCGCTCATCACGATCGTCACCTGGTGCAGCGCCTCGGGCAGACTGGTCCAGAAATCCCAGTTGTTCCTGGGACTCCTCAAATTCGTGCGGGGATCCCGCTTGACCACATGATTGAGATCGGGAAATTTCAACGGATCACGGAGGAAAAAGACTGGCGTATTATTGCCGACCAAATCCCAGTTGCCCTCCTCGGTATAAAACTTCACGGCAAACCCGCGAATGTCCCGCTCGGCGTCCGCCGCGCCGCGCTCTCCCGCGACCGTGGAAAAACGAACGAACAAATCGGTCTTCTTACCTATCTGGGAAAAAAGCGCCGCCTTGGTATATTGAGTAATATCCTTCGTCACCGTAAACGTACCGTACGCTCCGGAGCCTTTGGCGTGCATACGCCGCTCGGGAATCACCTCGCGGTCGAAGTGGCTCATCTTTTCCAAAAACCAGACATCCTGCAAAAGCATCGGGCCGCGAGGCCCCGCCGTCATAACATTCTGATTGTCGGGCACGGGCGCGCCGACGCGGGTAGTCAAATGATGTTTATCTTTTTCCATACGTAACAGGGGGGAGTGCTTTGAAGCCTGGCCGGGAGAGAAAACATCCCGGTAACTCTCCAAAAACAGCCGGACTCTTTTATTTAAATTAGAATTATTTTTATTTAGAGACAAGAACAAATTCAAAAAATGTGCCCCTATCCCCCTTTCCATAAAAGAGAAAAAAGGAATAAAAACCTCCTCTCCCTGCGTAAAACACAAAAAGAAAAAAGTACGGGGCATGCCCGATTGCCTGCCCCGTACAGCCTTACCCTCATCCCCATCCCCCTGGCAAGGGGACGGAATGAGCCTCTCCTACCCCACCTTGATCGCAATATTCCTCTGCTTCAGCCAATAAAGCACATACCATTTCAAAAGAATCACCGCGGCGGCCATCACCATCCCGGCATACACGCCGCACAACCCGGCAGGCCCGGAAAACAAATCATTCGCAATATTGCCGAACGGGATGTAATTCTGCCCCACATAAATGGCGAGAGCATTCAACCCGATCACCTGGAAAAAGAACGTACTGCGTACAAACCCCAGAATATCGACCAGATAATGAAATACGGCCAACGCCAGCAGACTCCAGCCGCATGCCGCCCAGACAAAACTCCCCGTCCACATCTTTTTAATCATGGGATAGAACGTCCCGCAGCCATACGCCAGCAAAAGAATGCCGGCAGCGCAGCCCAGCATCGCCAGCACCTTTTTCCCCGGAGACATCCCCTGTGATTTCAGAAACCGGCCGCTCAAATACCCCCCCATCGTAAGCACGGAGGCGGAAAACATCCCCAAAATACCTTCGGGATCATAATCCCCGCCATGCAGGGTCCCGGGCAGCAAACGCTGGTCAAGCCAGGTATTGACACTCCCTGCGCTGGTAAAATCCCCCAAAGAAAATTGCAGCCCGGTCACAATCAGAGTCACGACGCCCATGGCGAGCAGTACCTTTACCCACGACCTCAGCCAGACCACTATCGTCCCGCCGAGAGCGTACGCCACGCCGATCAGCCCCAGAACCGACGGATAACGTATCTCGGAAAAATGAAAAGACATCAGCCCATTCATCACCAGACCGATCAAAAACAAAATCGCGCCCCGCTTTATCAAAGAAACCGTCAGCTTCCCCCTGTCCAGCCCCTCCCGGCGCGACAGGGAAAGAAACAGGGAAACCCCGGAAATGAAAAGAAACAAAGGAAAAATCAGGTCGTACATCGCCACCCCCTCCCACTGGACATGGCCGAACTGGCGCGACAAAGAAGCGACAAAAGAACTCTCCGGCCAGGCCTGCCGCCACGCCTGCACAAAAGCATCCAGCCCGATGATGCACAACATGTCGGCCCCTCTCAGGGCATCCAGAGAATACAGGCGTCCTCTTTTCACCGGAGCCGGAGACTGGAGAACCGCGCCGCTGGCGGCCAAACTGCCTTCTTCTTTCAAATTCATATCGTTTCTACGGGAAAACATCCCCTCAAATTTCACCCGCCCCGGCCCAACGGAAACAAACCGCTTTTCCGACCGATTTTCCTCATACCGCCGAAAAAAAGGCTGTTTCACTGCGGAATCCGCATTCGCGTGAAACAGCCCCGTCAAAAAAGCAGAAGAACCGTCATCCGGCGAAGCCGGACAACTTGGGCGCCAGATCCTTGAACAGATTTTGACAGCCGTCTTCCAAAAGATCGACGACATAATCAAACCCGGCTACGCCCCCGTAATACGGGTCCGGCACTTCACTGTCCCGGTGGGATTTGAAGAAATCACTGAGCATCTTAATCTTGCCCCTGTAACATTGCTTGATGTCCAGAGCCTTGATTTCACGCATATTTTCTTCATCCATGGCGACGATCAGATCGAAGTTCTCCAGATCCTCCGGGCGAACGCGGCGGGCATGGCCAAATACGGAGTAGCCCCGCTTCAGCAACGCCTTCATCATTCTGGAATCGGGGGGAGCTCCCTCGTGGTAGGAAATCGTTCCGGCGGAATCGATTTTGACCTTGTCCTCCAACCCGGCCTTATCCACCATGTCATGCAGGATGATCTCGGCGGCGGGAGAGCGACAAATATTCCCCATGCAAACAAACAGAATGCGGAACAGGGGCATTTCTTTAAGAAATTGAGTCACGGCAGTAAGAATAGTTTAAGAAAACAAATGCCTAATAGCAGAACCTTCGCTAAAAATCAAGAGGTCAGGATCAAAATTTCAGCCCTATCCTGACAGCGGCGCAGGCTCGCCCCGGTGCCGCCGCTACAGGAGCACATGAGCGTCAGGAGGCAGGGGCTCCTTCCTGGCGCCATACAAATACTCCCGGGCCGCCCCCAGCGCGAGCAGGGAATACCCCGTCCCGTAGGCCTTGTGATAGTCGTACAGGGGATAATCCCACCAGGAACCGTCCTTCTCCTGCAAGGGAAGAAGCGCTCTCGTCAAAAAGGCGGAATGCCGCGCCCTCCTTTCAGCCGGCAGCATGGTCACATCCATCGAAGCGTAAAAATAGCCGTAATAGAAAAAATAACCGGAATTGCCGGCGAAACTCTCGTGAGGAATATTTTTTTTCCGGGCGGCATCCAGCCAGGAGCCCTTGGACCACAGCCAGTCCAGCCCGTCCTCCACGACCTCCGTAGTGATCCCCTCATACCCGTAGGCATGGAGCGCGGCATTCGCGGCCACCGTGCGGGCGAGACTGCCGATAGGCCTGTTGATGTGCATGGCCGGGTCGATGGACAACTCGCTGGAATACAGATAAGTACCCTCGGGCGTCCTCTGACTGGACAGAAACTTGACGGCCTTGCCGATTATCTTTTCATTCCCTTTCAGCCGGAAAGTCTGCTCTGCCTCCTTGAGCGCCAGCAAGGCGGTCGCCGTACAAAAAGACGTCGGATTGCCGTTGGGGCGACGGCTAGTCGCGTCAAATTCATAATACCCCCAGCCGCCCCCGGCGTCTCCTATATCCATCAGACGATTGATCTGATTGCGGCACTCCGCCTTCAAAAGAGCATAGGACTGCGACTCGGGAGACACGCGCCGGGAAAGGGAACACAAGGCGCGAATGCCATACGAGTGCCCCCATATATTCAACAAAGTAATATCATCGGGACGGCGCAAACGGGGCAAATTCTCAAGCAGCCACTTCTCCGCCCGGTCGAGAGAAAGCTGTACCTGTGAACTCTCCGGCGCGCAACAGGACAACCCCATCACATCCAGAGCCGTCACGGCCGCCTGGAATGCCAGCGGCCCGCCCGGAGGCTCGCAAAGAACATTGGCAGAAAAAGTCTTCCGATAACTGCCCCAGGAACCATCCGCATTCTGGGAAGACAACAAAAAAGCCACCCCCCGATCAATCGTCTCGTCAATAGCCTGCGCGGACGGCGCAATCGTATCGGGCTGGCGCACCAGGGGAGTAATCCGATTCGCCTTTTCTCTCAAAAAATTCACCTCATCCCCCATCAAACTGGAGCAACAAGTACAACACATCCCCAGAACAAGAAACACCCGGGAAAAAGCTCGGCGGCGACCATTCATAAAAAGACAGAGGAATAACGGAGCCCTCCGGCGGAGAGGTAGCACGTTCCCCGCTCCCCTGGCAACGGCAAAAATAATAAACTGTCACAAAAAACAGCTTGCCGCCCGAAACGGCATCAACGGGAAAGCGCGCCTCCGGCCTCTCCATAAAGCCACTTCCTGGCCTCGGACAGGGAATACAACGCGTACCCCGTCCCGTACGCCTTGTGATAATTATACAGGGGGAAATCCCACCAGGAACCGTCACGCTCCTGAAGAGGCATAAGTATCCGGGCCAAAAAAGCGGAATGGCGGGGCCGCTTCTCCGGAGAAATCAACCCGATATCCAGCGCTGCATAAAAATAGCCGTAATAGAAAAAATAACCGGCATTGGCGGCGAAACTCTCATGGGGAACCGGCTTTTTACGCGCCATGTCCAGCCACCCGCCCCGGGACCACAGCCAGTCAAGACCATCCTCGACCGTCTGCCGGGTAATATCGCGGCTGCCGTATAGATAAAGCGCGGCATTGGCGGCGGGCGTCCTGGCCAGACTCCCCGTCTGACGATTGATAAGATGGGCGGGGGCCAGGAAATGGCTCGCCGAGTACAAATAAGTACCGTCCGGAGTCCGCTGACTGCGGAGAAACTTGACCGCCTTGCGGATGATCTTCGCGTCGCCCTTGAGGCCAAAAGTATTCTCCGCATCCTTCAGCGAAAGAAGAGCGGTCGCCGTACAAAAAGAAGTCGGCTTGCCATTCGGCCGCGTACTGTTGGCGTCAAACTCGTAGTACCCCCAGCCGCCCCCGGCGTCTCCTATATCCATCAGGCGGCGGATCTGGTTGCGGCATTCCTCTTTCAAGGCTCCGTAGGCCCGGGATTCGGGAGACACACGCTGGGACAGGGAGCACAGGGCGCGAATACCGTAGGCATACCCCCATATATCCAGAATCGTCCGGTCATCGGGCCGCCTCAGCCGGGGCAGATTCTCCAACAGCCAGGTCTCTGCCCGGTCAAGAGCCACCTGCACCCTGGGGTCTTCCGGCGCGCAAGACGACAACCCCATCACATCCAGAGCCGTCACTGCGGCGCGAAAAGCCAGCGCACCGCCGGGCAGGGGGCACAAAACATTGGAAGAACGCGTCATCCCGTGATCCCCCCAGGAACCGTCCTTGTTCTGATGCTGAAGGAGAAACGTCACGCCCTTTGCAATCTGCTCGTCCAGAGCCTCTGCCGACGGCGGCAAAATAGCGTCCAGCCGCGGCACGGGCGGCAGCTTTTTCTCGTCAGGGGAAGGAGCCGTGACCTTGGGTCTTTTACCGGAAGGCGTCGTCTTTGCGGCAAAAACCGTCCCGCCGAACGCAACCGCACAAACGATCAACATCCGGAAAAAAACAATATACCGACTTGCTCTCATAAAGGGACAAAAACCAGCGAGGACTGTATTGCGTCTGTGTACCCCAATTCGCCCTCCCGGTCAAAATCAAAAATACGCCGCCCGCAACTCAGGAAGAACAACTTGCCTTGTGCCGCCCAAAGACGCCTGCTCAAAAGAGCGGTTCAAACATCCGCCTCCGACGGCAAATGGGAATCAATATCTACCCAGGCCCCTATCCTGCCTGTTTTTCATTCTTTCCCCTCAAAAAAATATCCAGCGTCCTTTTCAGCCTTTCCGTGACGCGCGACGAACCTCTCCCGACCTTCCATCGATAGCCCGCCATCAATTCATCCGCCTCCTTTCCCCTGAAATATCCCTCTTCCCGCAAACGCTTCAAGGCCTCATAAGACGCATGCTCCCCGGAAAGACGCACGCCCCGTTTATAATACTCGATCGCTTTTTCCCGGTCCGGCGTCGTCCCGATCCCCAGCTCATATAACCGCCCCGGCAGGAAAAAATGACATCCCTTGTCCTTCAACTCACTCTCCATCGCGGGCATCCCGGCATACTCCCTGGCCAGGGAAAGAACTGCGGCTTCATTTTCTCTGGACAGATAAAAAATCACCAACTCGGCCAGACATTCCGACGCAGTATCGGATAATTCAAACGCGATAGAGATCCCGTCCTCGCTTTTGCTCTCGCAGTAAACCTTCAGTTCCGTATTGTATTTTTTGACGTCCCGCCAGATCTCTTTCCACAACTCCAAGGCCTTGTTTACATCCCTTGCCCCAAAGGCCCCCTGATTCCAAATATCAGCCAGAGCCAGCTTCGCCTCGGGATACCCTCTACCCGCCTGTTTCTCCACATACGTCCTGACCCGATTTTGATCCTGCGGATCGGGAAAGCGCTCCAGAAGCTTTTTATACGCCCCATACACCTGCAAAAAGGGAGTCATCATGTCATCCAGCAGCCAATCCAGCTTCTCCCGCCCCAATGAGTTCGCCCCCCAAAAAAAGTGCCCTATAAGATCATTATAAAGATAAGTGAAGTCTTTCCTCCTGATCAGGCTGGCCGAGGCCGCCTGTTCCATTTTGGCCACGCTATTCGCAGAATAATATTGATTCAACAGCCCCCAGGGGAACAAAAAAAAGACCATTGAATGAGTAGTTTCATTTTTCAATTGCCTCAAAACATTTACATACCCTTTTCCTACAAGGCGATCGGAAAATGCGAAAATATCATGCCACGTTTGCGGATCATAAGTTCTCTCAAACCTCAGCCCGTAACTCATCCAGGCATACATCGCCTGCAGATCTCCCTCCCCTGCCCATTTCTGAAGCTCGCGGGAGGCTCCAAGATAAGATTCGTATTGAGCTCGTTTTTCCGAAAAATCCTCTTCGCCCTTTTTCCCGACATTAACTCTAAAATTCATGGCGAACGGAGAGGTCAGCTCCAACTCGGCCAACTGGCGGCGTGCAACTTTGTCCCCTTTGTCGCCCTTCTCTTTCAAGGCGGTTTTTATCGCCTCATCCAAAGGAGTAGCAGACGCCCCCGGTTCAAAAAAACGCAATACCTTGTATAAGGCGACATCTCCCTGTTCCATCAGCGCCTTGAAGTCCTCATAACCCGGGAGGCTCTGTATGTACTGCCCCTCACAGGAAGGAACCAGGCGATCGCCCGGCTCTCCTGCCCCTTTTTTCAAACAGGAAAGCGGGACAGGCAATCTGTTTTCCTGAGCCAAAAGAACCTGTAAAATAAAATCGGCTCCCGGCCTCCCCATTCCGGCCGCCTTTTTCAGCCATTTTTTCCCATGATACAAAACATCAAAAGGAGAAGCCTCTTTCCTCCCGGCCATCGTCGCCAAATAAAGACAGTCATCGGCATCCTGCGCCAGCCCAACCCGCTCTATCAATTCTACCTCAGTCAAACCTTCCACTGGCTGCTTTAAAAAATCAAACGTCTTTCCCAATTCCACTGACCAGTCCGGAGCCTTTTTATTTCTCAATGAAGCCAGCTTTCTTGCATATCCCTTATATTCATCACCACCTACTTCATAGGAATGGAGGCGCATGGGCCTGTCCGGCATCAAATCGGTCAGAACCTTATGATAAATAAGTCTCTGATTTTCACCATAGTCACTCCCATGACAAATCGAAAATAATCCGGCTACACCCAACACACGGCAAAATACCCTCACCCTATTATTCATTTTATAAATAAAATAATGCTTATGAAATTCACGCCAAACAGACGGATGTGACAATATCCCGGCAAGCCGCCTGTTCCCAGGCACAACAGACAGGAACAACGTTCAGAAATGGCAAGCGCACAGTTAATCGTTTTTGTCCTGTTTCTCCTTCTTCCACGTTGGAATCAATCTTTCCATTTCCTCTTTTTCCTGTTCCGAGAAAAATCTTTCTATGGAGATAAAACGATGCCCCTCTATTGAAATGTAATTAAGCTCAAAAGGGTACCTTGTCCAAAAAGTATAGGAATCTATCTCAGCATCTCCCTTTCTCATACAAATATAATATTGGGACAGGGCATCATCCTTCAGGCTTCTTGTAATTCCTCTGTAAAATAATTTTCTCGATAAATCCATTTTTCTAAAAATAAACACAAGAGCTCTTTTTTGTTTTCTGTCCAGTTTTAATTCAAATACATCTTCATGAACAAATTCTATTTTAGACATATCTATATGTCTTTTTGCGACCCAAAAAGACAATTTGCTGTCATGACGATCTATTAAAAAAATCAGCAAAAAAACAATCGACATTAAAACAGCCAAAAAAATTATTATTCTTTTCATAAAATAAATATACAAACCTGAAGAATAACCGCTTTTAAGCTTACTCAAACATGCGTCATATTTTCCTCCAGGCTCATTCTGAAATTCAGACTGACCTTATCACACATAAAAAAGACGATATAACTCTACCCTCTTTCCCGTATGGACATCATCTGCCCGCAGAATATCATTATATCCTTCCATCCCTTCGACTAACCCGTTCATAACACCTCCTCTGCGGGGAGTCGAGACGATTTGCCTTAAGTAAGAAACTTTCCATCCAAAATGTTCCCGCCCTCCTTATGGCCTCTGAATCATGAAAAACTTGATTTTTCCTGCCTGCAAAGAAACTCCGTCTCGTTCCTCTCGTCATCACATACTAGAGACATCAGGAGTCAAGACGAAGCGGGCATGGTATGAATGTAACCTATCAGCCCTCCATCTCGTCCTCACTCCACAAGACGGCATAAGCTATGTTGCTATAAAAAAAATGGCTAACAACCTTTTTCCAGAAAACAAATAAATCTCCGCACAAGTATCCTGTATCGCCACTCGCTCATGCCGACGTAAGAAGACGGAAGATTATACTTAACTCCATTTTCAGGAAAACGCGGAAGCGGATCTTTATAATAAGAACAAAACCCCAACTCACGACTCATTTTATAAACACCAAAAAGAGCGGATTCATAAAGGCGGCTCATCTCGATTTCCCCGGAACAAACCAATAAATAGTATAAAAACGAGTCCATGGCCAGGGACCTCCCCATACCTTCCAACTCGCCTTCTCTATCTGTTTTCTTATACAGTCCATATAAACAGGCGCCCTGAATCAACGCTTCAGCAGACAGACGCTGATACTTTATATCCGTCTCTTCATCCGCGTTCCCGTAAAGAATCTTTTTTTCAAGAGGAGCATCCAGCCACTCCCCAAATTCAGAAGAATCGTTTTCATTATTTATTTTCTCATAATCAAAGGAAAAGAGAATTCTTTTTCCAGAAAAAGAATGATACTCCCTGCGAACAAGTTCTGAAAAAATATTCACCTGATTATCATTTAAATTCCGATATTCATCAATGAATCTCATGTAATCAGCATAAAGCCCCTGAGCTTTTTCGCTCTCGCCCAATTTGCTATATATTAATATTTCTTCCCGCATTGCAGGGAAAATGCCGACAGCCTTATTTTGATAAAAATTTTCGAAATTATACCATTGGGAAAGACCTCCCGCCTTAACAAAACGAGAAGGAGAATCCTCCCTATTAAGAAAATAAAAAATACCTGCTGCAAAAATAAATAATAAAACTACATATATAATCCTTTTCATAATTTCAATCCAAAAAGGTTGCAAAAATTGTGCCGCGCCTCCTATTTTCACTATTCAATGACTTATATCTCTTATTGATTTCGTAAAAAATATCTGCACTTCGTTTCCATCCGACAAAGGCATCAGGCAACTCTTTTTTCGAGAAGACAATTTTATTTTGTTCAATGGCAGGAACAATCTCTTGCGATGTAAAAAAACACGGCTAAACCAACTATAATCAATAATAATATAACCCTCCTGTTGATACATACGACATCCAGAACGAGAAAGCACCCACCCCGTCTTTCGGTTCAAAAAATGTACGGCGCCTTCTTTGAGAAGGACCGCTTTTAGAGGAGAAAAAAATGCGCTGTTTTCATACGAAGAATAATCGCGGTAAATTTTTCTGTCCAAGCTTATCAAACCAAGCAGAGCCCTCCAACAAGCCACGGAAGAATCAACCATATACCGAGAACCATAAAAAAACCACCCATACCTTCCATATGATAATGACAAATTATATCTGTGTTGCACTTATTCATTGAATGCGGGGTTACGCCGGAGAGTTGGCCTGCCGGGTTGAGATTAACTCAAAAAGATTGCATAAGTTGTGTCGTGATCCCTATTTAATCTATCCACGTAGTAGCTTCAACTCAAACAGTTGCATTGCGCGCCATAAAGTACTTTATTTATTCAAGGTTGCGCTAATAACAAAGATATTATTTCCTCTTCTTTGTTAGATTCATATAAAGTCTCAAAAATAATATATTTCCCATTTTTTTTATCAGCAACTCCTCTTATTTTATCCTTATTATAAATATTATAATCAACAAATTTAATCCATTTTCCATCTTTTGAATAGCTATACCATCCTTCCATCTTCTTTTTTGAAATACCATAAGAAGGCAAATCAAATATAAAAAATATATAATTATATCCGTTATGATCTATTTTATTAGAAATAGCTTTCTCATTTTCATATCTTTTATAGAGCTCATTTTCTGACAAAACAATATCTCCATAGCCTATTTTCATATTTTTTTCTTTTTCAGCAAGAAGTAATTTTTTTTCTTTTTCAGTAAAATTCCCACTTTCTTCAGATTTTATAACAAATTTATTAAATATAATAAAAATGAATAATAAAATAAAATAAACTTTTGTTTTCATATAAAAAATCACTTTTCTGGACAACAATACCAAGACTCTACATAATGAGGTTTCATATTTACCCCTGGAGCTGGTGATACATCCCTAGGGGGAAAGGAATCAATTGACCCCGGTCCTTCTATGGGGCCGCGACCATTCTTAGAACAAGCGTTCGAATCATCTCCCAGGACTCCAACTACATGAAAATCATCATAAGTATAAATTTTATCCTTACCATTTTCCGTAATAGTCACAGCTATTATATTATAATATATGACCTTTAAACAAAACGGCCTCTTCTCACATTTTTCTTCTTTTGTTGATTTACGACAATCTTTCAATTTCTTTTCGGTATTCTTTTTTGATTTGTAATCATACTCGCGAAATGCCAATCCCGCGCAATTATATGTTTTAGGATCTTTATTCGGATCAATAGGGCGATCCGGCTTGGGTTTGGAATTATCGTCTTTTTTATCCACCTTCTTTTCTCCCAAATAATCAATCTCGTATAAATTCATATTATTTAAAAAACAATATAAATTATCACCGCCCCATTCTTCCAATGGGTCTCTATCTATCCATCGACCGTTTACAGGGTCGTAGTCCCGGTAGTTATAGTAGTTCAGCCCCGTCAGAAGATCGTACGGTTTCGTACTGAATTGATAGCTATACTCCTTCTCTCCCGTCTTTTTAGATACGTTGCCAAAGGCGTCGTATTCGTAGTGGGCGGCCAGGGTGCCTCCGTTTTCTTCGGTCAGGTATTCGCTGATGTTGCCGTTGCCGTCGTAGCACGGGT
>CAZNVW010000045.1:0-16172 GCA_964576595.1 uncultured Verrucomicrobiales bacterium | reverse complement strand
CCGGAGGCGGCGTCGCCCTCATCCGCGCCCAGGCCGCCGTCGGCTGCCTCGGACTCGAAGGAGACGAAGCGACCGGAGCCGAAATAGTGTTCCGCGCCATCGAATCCCCGCTTCGCCAGCTGGCCGCCAACGCCGGCCGTGAAGGCGCCCTGATCGTCTCCAACGTCCGCGACCTCAAGAATGCGAACGAAGGCTACAACGTCGCCAAGGACACCTACGAAGACCTCGTCGCCGCCGGCGTCGTGGACCCGACCAAGGTGACCCGCAGCGCCCTGCAGAATGCTGCCTCCATCTCCGGCATGCTCCTCACCACCGAGTGCCTCATCACCGACCTGCCCGACAAAAAGGGCTGCGGATGCGGCTCCCCCGACCCCGGCATGGGAATGGGCGGTATGGGAGGAATGGGCGGCATGATGTAAGCCAGCCCTGACTCTACAGTCTGATCAAAAACAGGCGGCACACGTTCCCATGGAGCGTGTGCCGCTTTTTTATGAGCCCATATATTACTCTATTTCAATCCACAGGGAGAACATCTTCCTGACAAAAATCTTCCAAATTAAGTTTCTGAAATCTTTCTGAGGTCATTATACCAAATCCTCAAACAATAGAAATCCTTATATCAATTCATCATTATCGACTAACAACACTTATTCTTTTCGATTGAGTTAATTTTTTACATCACCAGAACCCACTTCCCTCAATCATCATCAACATCTTTCAAAGCTGTCCGATCTTCCAGTTTACTGTCAGTCAGGCATTGTATCTCGACTGATTGTTGTTCCGCACGTCCTCCCTGTTCATCTAAATCTTGGAGTTGCTTTGCCTCAAACCGCGCCTCAGCAGAAGAACTGTGCATGTCTGGGTAGGCCGTACCGTTTACCTTTTTAAGGAAGGTCTTCATGAGCGAAGATTAACTCCCATTTTGACAAATGTCCAATATAAAAGCCCTTATATTACTCTGAAGTTTAATTTACATCATTCGCTCTTGGGTGTGCGGCTCGATAGGCCTCGGCCAAACGTTTCCTCGTCACATGAGTATAAATCTGCGTTGTGGCGAGAGAGGCATGCCCCAGCAGCTCCTGCACGGAGCGGATGTCCGCGCCTGCGTCCAGAAGGTGGGTCGCGAAGCTGTGGCGCAGTTTGTGGGGAGTGATATGCAGGGGGATGTCCGACAGCCGCAGATACTTCTCCAGCAAATCAGCAATGGCACGCCTTGAGAGGCGTTTCCTGAGCCGGGAGAGGAAAAGAGGAGCCGCTCCCCGGGAAATAATGCCCGCCGAGCTCATATAGGCTTCCAGCGCCTGCATGGCCGGGCGGCCAATGGGGACAAGGCGCTCCTTGTGCCCCTTCCCTTCCACGCGGACATATTCCTCCCTGAAGTGAATCCTGTCCACATTCAGCGACACCAGTTCGGAGAGGCGCAAGCCGCAGGAGTAAAACAGCTCCAGTATGGCCTTGTCCCTCTGCGGCAGCCAGGCGGGCGCCTGTTTTTCCAAAGGCGTATTCAACGGCAGATCCAGGAGCTCATTGATTTGCGCTATACTGAGGAAAACGGGGAGCTTTTTCTCCGGCTTCGGCATCTGCACACCAGTCACGGGAGAGTTTTTCATCAGATCCCGCCGAACCATAAAGCGGAAAAAACTCCGCAACGCCGACAACCTGAGCCTGACCGAGCTGCGGGCCGATTCCCGCTTCAACTCCAGATACAGCCACTCCCGTATGTCATCGGGCGTGCAGCCGCTCCAGCCGCCAAATGCCTCGCCCCGGCTCTCGCGGAATCCCCGCAGGGCGCGGGCGTAAGCATCCAGAGTATGGGCAGAGGCGGCTCTCTCCCCCTGCAAATGCCGGAGAAACGCGTCTATGGTCTCGTCCGCATTCATTGCTGCAAAAAACGCTTAGTCTTGCTCCGTCCCGTTCTGCCAGGTCTCCAGAAGGAGATCAAAGACATGCGCGGGGACATAGCGTCTGACCTGCTCCTCCCAGCCGACAGGACCGATCAGTCCCTTGACCATGCTGGAGGACAGCTCGGCAATGTCGCGGGGCGGCATCAGAAAGATCGTCGTGATATTGGGAGCCATGTCGTGATTGATATGGCGCATCAGACGCTCGTATTCATAGTCCGTGGAAGTGCGAATGCCGCGCAGAATGTAGGCGGCCTTCCCCTCGGCGGCAAAGTCCACCAGGAAACGGTTGTGGAAATGCGCCACCTCCACCGTGGGAAGATGTCTGACGGCCTGTTTGAGCATGTCGAGCCGGGACTCCAGCGTGTATGTATAACTCTTGTCGGGGTTTGTGCCGACGGCGACGAGGAGTTTGTCAAACAGGCGGGCGCCCTGTTCGATCATCCAGAGATGACCATTGGTCAGGGGGTCGAAGCTTCCGGCGTAAACGGCAGTGCGCATGGCGGTGGCAGAGGTGGAGCCGCACGTCCGGCAAAATGCCCGGCGGCGATTGAACATCGTTGTCTCCCGGCCCGTTAAAGTCAAGACTCCCGTTTTGTGCTGGGAGATTTTCCCGTCCTCCCCTTTTGCGCGGGATTCTCATTTGAGATTGAGAAATAAGCGCGACGGTGCTACTCTGCCGCCATTCCCAACCGCTTTTCCCGTGTCCGCCGAACAGAAACCCCTCTCCGTCGCCCAGCTGGTGCGCGCGATCAAAACCGTTCTCGAAGATTCTCTCGGAGAAGTCCGGGTAGAGGGGGAGATCAGCAACTTCAAGCGGCAGAACAGCGGCCACTGTTATTTCACTCTCAAGGATGAATGGGCGCAAATCAGCTGCGTCCTGTTCAAGGGCAGCGCGATGAGATGTCCGGTCGCCCTGCGTGACGGGCTGAAAGTCAGAATCGTCGCGGAGACAGGCGTCTATGAGCCGAGAGGACAGGTGCAGCTCGTCGTCAAGTCCCTGCAGGAGTCGGGCCTGGGCGCGCTCCAGCAGCGTTTTGAGGAACTCAAGCGCAAGCTGATGGAGGAAGGCCTGTTTGACAGCGGGCGCAAGCGCCCGCTGCCCCCCTACCCCATGTCCGTCGGCATCATCACCTCCCCCACCGGAGCCGTCATCCAGGATATGCGCCATGTCTTCGAACGCCGCGCCCCGTGGATACAGCTCTATCTCCAGCCCGTGCGGGTACAGGGAGACGAGGCCGCCGGGGAGATCGCCCGCGCCCTCCGCGCCTGGAGCGATCCTGCCGCCTCCGGCCTGCCCTCCGTCGATGTACTGATCGTCGGGCGCGGCGGCGGCAGTCTGGAGGACTTGTGGAGCTTCAATGAAGAGCAGGTGGCCCGGGCCATCGCGGAGAGCCGCATCCCCGTCATCTCGGCAGTCGGCCATGAGACCGACTTCACCATTGCCGACTTTGTCGCCGATCTCCGCGCCCCCACGCCGACGGCGGCGGCCGAGCTCGCCACCCCGGACGGCCCGGCCCTGTCGGAGTATCTGTCCCGTCGGTGGTCGCAGGCGCAAATGAGCGTCTCCCGGCTTCTGGAGCGGCACCAGCTCCGGCTGGACGTCTATTCCCGGGGCATCCTTTCCACCTCCCCGGAAAAAGTGCTCCGCGATTTCATCCAGAAAGTGGACGAGCTGGACGAGTCCCTGAGCTCCTCCGTCGAATTCGCCCTCGAAGAAGCCGAGGCTCAAAACCGGGAGCTCTCTCTCCGGCTGCACTCGTTCAATCCGGCGGAGATACTGGCCCGGCTGGAAGAAAAAAGCCTTCACTTATCCTCCCGCCTCTCTTCGGCGACCGAGCGCGTCATCCATCGAACGGAGGAACGCCTCCGGGAGCGGGAGCAGCTGCTCAAGGCCCTCGGCCCGGACTCCGCCTTCAAACGGGGCTATGCCATGGTACGCGACCCGTCCGGGCGCATTATCCGGGACCCCGCAACCGTTTCTCCCGGAGAAGCCCTCTCCATTTCCCTGGAAAAAGGAATTCTGGAGGCGGTGGCACGTTCTTTTTGTGTTCCGAAAAAGCACTGAAAATGCGTACTTTTGGAAAGTCTATCAGAAAATAATACATTACACCTGCATTGAATCGGCAAAAAAAATAACTTGGAGGTGGTGTTTTTGAGTTTTTAGGGGTTTATAGGAGACAGCTAACAACAAGCTGTACTGTTATGAATACAACTGAATTCAAACCGAAAAAAAACCTGACGCGCTTCACCTATGAAAACACCGCTTTCCAGGGATGGCGTCTTTGCATCAGCCGCGAAGGTAAAACCTTCGTCAAATACTTCTCGGACAAAAAGTTCGGAAGTAGCGAAGCCGCTCTGGCCGCCGCGGAAGAAATCCTCGCGAAAATCCTCACCGTTTTCGAAGAATCCAAGAAAAAGCACGGCAAAATCACCCGTGACTGCCTGATTGAGGCAGAGCAATGCATACGATAAGGAATAACAAAAAATAACAATAAAAATCAGGGGCGCCGAAAAAAATTCGGCGCCCCTTTCTTTTGGAAAAAAACAGGAAAAGGAGAATTACCCTTCCGTATTGCCGTCCCGTTCGCGGCGCTTCCGCTCGTTGGGGCACAGATAACGCTTGCGCAGACGGATGTGATGGGGCGTCGCCTCGACCAGCTCGTCCCCTTCAATGTACTCGATGGCGCGCTCCAGACTGAAGCGGATGGCCGGAGTCAGCTGAATGCTGTCGTTCTTGTTGGCCGAGCGGTGGTTGGTCAGGTGCTTTTCCTTGCAGGGGTTGACGGGAATGTCCGTCTGGCGGGGAGTTTCCCCGACAATCATGCCCTGGTAAATGTCTTCACCGCCTCCGACAAAGAGCTTGCCGCGGCTTTCCAGGGCAAACAGGGCATAGGGGGTGGATACGCCCGTCTCCATGGAGACCAGCGTGCCCGTCTGGCGGGTGACGATGTCGCCGGCATAGGGTGCGTACTCCCGGAACAGGTGGGAGAACAGGCCGTGGCCGGACGTCAGGTTCACCAGTTCGAACTCGAAGCCGATGATGCCTCGCGTCGGAATGTAGGCCGTCAGGACAGTGCGGGCGCTCTCGTCCTTGATCTCCATGTGCTCCAGGATGCCCTTCCGGTTGAGCAGGAGCTTCAGCACGCCGTTGGCATGCTCGCTGGGCACCTCGACATAAAGCGTTTCATACGGCTCCAGCAACTGGCCGGTAGCCTCGTCGCGCTTGGTGATCACCATGGGGCGCGAGACCAGCACCTCGTACCCCTCGCGGCGCATCGTCTCCACAAGTACGGCGATCTGCATCGCGCCACGGGCTGAGACGTCAAAAATACCGGCGCGGTCCGTATCCGCCACCTGAATGGAAATATTGGTCTTCATCTCGCGGATCAGACGCTCGCGGATCACGCGGGAGGTGACGTTCTTCCCGTCCTTGCCGGAGAAGGGGCCGTCATTGATGGAAAACTGCATGGAAATCGTCGGCGGGTCGATCTCGACAAAGGGCAGGGGCTCCGCCGTGTCGGAGCCAACCAGCGATTCGCCTATATCCACATTCTCAAACCCGGCCAGGCCGATAATATTCCCGGCTTCGCCGATAGCGGAGTCCTGCGTGCCGAGACCGGAATACTCAAACATCTTCGTCACCTTGGCCGAGACGCGCGAGCCGTCGCGCGACACCAGCCAGAGCGTATCGCCCTTGCTGACGGAGCCGGAGGTCACGCGCCCGATGGCGACGCGGCCCACATAATCATCCCAGTCGATATTGGAGACCAGCATGCGGAATTCTCCGTCCTGATCGGCCTCGGGAGCAGGGATATGCTTCAAAATCTTGTCCAGCAGCGGCGCGCAGTCCACATGCTCGTCCTCCAGAGAGTCAACAAAGTAGCCGTCTCTCGCGGAACCGTACACAAAGGGAGCGTTGAACTGCTCATCCGTCGCGCCCAGCTCCAGAAACAGCTCCAGCACCTTGTCATGGATGGCGAGCGGGTCGGCATGGGGACGGTCGATCTTGTTGATCACGACAATGGGCATCAACCCCTCCTGCATGGCCTTGCGCAACACAAAGCGGGTCTGGGCCTGGGGGCCTTCATAGGCATCGACAACCAGCAGGACGCCGTCCACCATCTTCATCACGCGCTCCACTTCGCCGCCGAAGTCGGCGTGCCCGGGAGTATCGACGATATTGACCGTATGCCCCTTCCAGTGGATGGACGTATTCTTGGCCTTGATGGTAATGCCCTTCTCGCGTTCGAGATCCATGGAGTCCATCGCCCGCTCCTGCACCGCCTGGTTGGCCCGGTAAATCCCCCCCGCTGTCAAAAGCTGATCGACCAAAGTAGTTTTCCCATGATCGACGTGAGCGATAATGGCGAGGTTACGGAATTGGGAAGCGTCCATAAAAAGTGGAGAGCGGGCGTACAGTCCCCTCCCGGAATTGTCAAGTCCGTCCTGAAAAAATACTGTCACCCCTGCCGGAAAAAAGCCGGAAACACACCTTTCCAAAACCGCCGGCAAAAAAATGCGCACTGACTTATTACGGAGTAGCTTTTTTTACGGAAGTATGCCCATGTTCCGCGCGTCCTTTCCTCCGGATACCCACACGCACCTATATATTACTCCAGAAAATGTTGGAACTCCTTCATGATCCCATCTTTGTCCTGTTCATGGTAATCGCCCTGGGCATGGCTCTCGGAAGCATCAAGATATTCGGACTCTCGCTCGGCACCTCGGGCGTACTCTTTGTGGCGCTCGTCGCCGGGCACCACCAGCTCCACATCCCGGCGGGCGTCTCTACCATCGGCCTCGCCCTCTTCGTTTACTGCGTAGGCCTCGGAGCGGGCGGCCGCTTCTTCGCCTCCCTGGCCCGGCAGGGCAGCAAACTGGCCCTGCTGTCCACCGTCATTATCGTCGTCGCCGCGACAGTCACCTGCATATGCGCCTGGCTCTTCAAAGTCCCGGCGGGCATCTCCGCGGGCATCTTCGCCGGAGCCTGCACCAGCACTCCGGCCCTGGCCGCCGCTGCGGAAACCATCAAAAGCTCGGGCGGTGGCGGCGTCAGCGTCGGTTACGGGATCGCCTACCCCTTCGGCGTCGCGGGAGTCGTCCTCTTTGTTCAGCTCATCCCCCGGCTCCTTAAATTCGACCTGAACGTCGAAGCCAAAAAATTCAGCAGCGCCAGCACGGAGCCCAAGATCGTCTCCCAGCTCGTCCGGGTCAATAACAAGAACCTGTACGGGGAAACCATCTTCGACAACCAGATTCTGGAGGGCTTCAGCTGCCCGGTCACCCGCGTCGTCAAGGACGAGCGTCTCTGCCCCCTGAGCCCGGAAGACGCCTTCCGCGAAAACATGGAAGTCCTGATCGTCGGCAACAGCGACAAAGTGGCCCGCGAAGCCGCCCTGCTCGGAGAAGCCATCGACAACCCCTACGTCCTCGACATCCACAAGGAGCGGCGCAAAGTCATCGTCACCAGCAAAAAAATAGCCGGCCAGAGCATACGCTCCCTGCGTACCCTCAAAAAATACGGCATCATCATCTCGCGCATTACCCGGCTGGGCTTCACCTTCGTCCCCACGGCCGACACCACCATTGAGCGCAACGACGTACTGACCGTCGTAGGCCCCCACGACAAACTGGCCCAGTTCCGCGAAACCGTCGGGCACCGTAGCCAGGCGCTCGACCAGACCGACCTCCTCTCTCTCGGCTTCGGCCTGTCGGCGGGCATCCTGCTCGGCAGCATCCAGCTCGGCCTCGGCAATGGCGGCAGCGTCTCCCTCGGCATCGCCGGCGGCCCCCTGATCATGGCCCTGATCCTGGGGCACCTCGGCAAACTCGGCCCTGTCGTCGGCTACATTCCCCGGCCTACCCGCATCCTGCTTCAGGATCTCGGCCTGGTCTTCTTCCTCGCCGGAGCGGGGATCACCGGGGGAGCCGACCTCGTCCACACACTCAAGGACTTCGGCTTCACCGTCTTCCTGATGGGCGTCCTGATCACGGCCATTCCGACCATCGCCGGCTACTTCGTCGCCATGAAATGGTTCAAAATGAACATCCTGGAGTGCCTCGGCGGCATCTGCGGCGGCATGACCTCCACCCCCGCCCTGGGAGCCATCGCCTCCAAGACGGACTCGCAGGCCCCCGTCGTCAGCTACGCCACCGCCTACCCCGTCGCGCTGATCCTGATGACCATCTTCGCCAAAATCATCATCGAAACCATAAATTCCTTTATGGTTTGACCCCGGGCCTCTCCCAAAACACTCCCGCAGCGCACAAACCCGCTTTTTTTTATCGCCCAAGCAGTCCTCAATCAGTAAATTGAACTCGCCTCTCGTCAAATCACATCCCTCTCATGTCTGACAAGCTCACTTACAAACAGTCCGGCGTCGATACCAAGGAAGCCGCCGCTTTCGTTTCCGACATCAGCGCCCATGTACGCCGCACCCAGAAGAACCGCCAGCTCCACCAGGCATTCGGCCTCTTCGCCGCGAGCTACGACCTGAGCAGCTACAAAGAACCCGTGATCGTCACCGGATGCGACGGCGTCGGCACCAAGTCGGAAATCCTGTTTGACATGGACATGCCGGAAACGGCAGGCAAGGACCTCGTCGCGATGAATGTCAACGACATCCTGACCACGGGCGGCGATCCCCTCATCTTCCTCGACTATCTGGGCATCTCCAACCTTGAGAAGGAGCGCACCCGCATCACCCGCATCGTCTCCGGCATCGCCGACTACCTCGAAGACTGCAACTGCATCCTCGCAGGCGGCGAAACCGCCGAAATGCCCGGCATCGTCCCCGACCACATGGTCGAGCTCTCCGGCTTCTCCATCGGCTGTGCGGAAAAGAAGGACCTGATCGACCCCTCCACCGTCGCGGTGGGAGACGTACTCGTCGGATACGCCTCCGACGGCTTCCACGCCAACGGCTGGAGCCTCGTCCGCCGCGTACTGGAAGCCCATCCCGATCTCCTGACGGAAGAAGAACTCAAGCACCTCCTCAAGCCCACGCGCCTCTACCATGACGTCGTGAACGACATCCGCAAGGCGGGCGTCGTCCCCAAGGCCATGGCCCACATCACGGGCGGCGGCCTGCCCGAGAATCTGGAACGCTTCCTCGGCGACAAGGGCGCCGACCTCGCCATCCCCTACTGGGACAACGTCCCCGTTCAGAAAGTCCTGACCAAAGTAGATGACAAGGACCGCTTCCATACCTTCAACATGGGTATCGGCTGGGTCATCATCGTCTCCCCCGAGAATGTGGACAAAATCCTTTCCGCAGGCCCCGGCGGCGTAGTGATAGGCACACTCAAACAGGGTGCGGGCATCAACGTCACAGTCAAGGGTTAATGACATCTTCCGCGGCCTGCCGGGGATTCCGAGACAAACCCGGCAGGCCGCAACGCTCCCAAGCCACACCGCCAGGTTTCCCCACACATGAGTGATTTCATCAAACACGAATGCGGCGTCGCCGCCATCCGTCTGCTCAAGCCCCTTTCCTATTTCCAGCAAAAGTACGGCACCCCCCTCTGGGCCTTCAACAAGCTGTTCCTGCTGATGGAAAAACAAATCAACCGGGGCCAGGACGGCGCCGGCATCGGCTGCGTAAAACTGAATATGCCTCTGGGGCAGCCCTACGCCTTCCGCAGCCGCAACGCGGACAAGGACCCGCTCTCCCACATCTTCAACACCGAGATCAAGAAACTCAACAAGCGCGCCCGCAAGGGAGAAATCGACCTCCAGAACAGCGACTCGGTAAAAGCCAACTTCGACTTCGGCGGGGAAATCCTGATGGGGCACCTCCGCTACGGCACCTCGGGCCTCTTCGACACAGGCTCCTGCCACCCCTACATGCGCCGCTCCAACTGGCCGACGCGCACTCTCATGGTCCTGGGCAACTTCAACATGACCAACACGACCGAGCTGAACCACCGGCTCATCTCCCGCGGCCAGCACCCGGTCTTTGGCACGGATACCCAGACCGTTCTGGAAGAAATAGGCTTCCACCTAGATGAAGCCCACTCCCGCCTCTATCACAAACTGCGCGACCAGGACATTCCCGGAGAAAAAATCCCGAAAATCATCGCCCAGGAAATCGACATCCCCAAAATCGTCGCCCATTCCTCAAAACACTGGGACGGCGGCTTCGCCATCATGGGAGCCGTCGGCAACGGCGACTTCTTCTGCCTGCGCGACCCGCACGGCATACGCCCCTGCCATTACCTGCAAACGGACGAGTTCGTCGCCATCGCTTCGGAAAAAGTCCCCTTGATGACAGTATTCGAAGCCGACTCGGAAGACGTCAAGGAACTCCCGAACGCGCACATGATCTCCATCAAGTCCGACGGCGCCGTCTCCATCGGGGAATACACCGCCCCCCTGACGCCGACCCCCTGCTCCTTCGAAAAAATCTACTTCTCCCGAGGCAACGACCCTGTCGTCTATGGTGAAAGAAAAGCGCTCGGCGCAGTACTCGCGCCCCAGATCTCGGACGCGATCGACGACGACTTCGCCCATGCGGTCATCACCTTCATCCCCAACACGGCCGAAGTCGCCTACTACGGCCTGATGGAAGGCCTCCGCAACTTCCGCAGACAACAAGTGCGGGCCGCCCTGCTCGAGGCCCAGGAAAGCGGCTCCCTCACCCCCGAACTGGTCGATCAGCTCATCTTGAAAAACTGGCCGCGCGGCGAAAAAATCGCGCACAAGGACATCAAGATGCGTACCTTCATCACCCAGGAAAAAGGGCGCGCCAAACTCGTCTCCCACGTGTACGACCTCACCTATGACGCGGTCAAACCCGACGACACGCTGATCGCCATCGACGACTCCATCGTACGCGGCACTACCCTCAAAAAATCGATCCTGCGCATCCTGGGCCGCACAAACCCCAAAAAAATCATCGTCGTCTCCAGCGCGCCCCAGATCCGCTACCCGGACTGCTACGGCATCGACATGTCGGAACTCGGCAAATTCATCGCCTTCCAGGCAGCCGTCTCCCTCATCAAAAAGCGCGGCATGCACAAACTGCTGGAAACCGTTTACCACGCCTGCGTCGAAGAGCTTAACAAGCCCAAGAACGAACGCACCAACAAGGTGAAAGCCCTGTATGAACCGTTCACGGCGGAAGACATCTCCAGAGAAATCAGCCTGATGGTCACGCCCGAAGACTCCCCCTGCCCCGTGGAAGTCATCTACCAGACCGTCGAAAATCTCCATACGGCCCTCATTGGCCCCTGCGGAGACTGGTACTTCTCGGGCGACTACCCGACCCCCGGCGGCTTCACCACGGTCAACATGGCCTATGTGCGCTGGTACAAGGGACTGGACGGCCGCGCCTACGACCTGCCGCTCTAGCCCAGCCCGCAGGCACACAGCTCCGCACTTCAAAAAGCCTCTTCCCGGCAACCGGGAAGAGGCTTTTGTCTTCTCCGGAGTCCGCGTATCAAAGATGCCCAAACCACAAAAAAATGCAGCACGCAATAAATTATAGCCCCTGATCCCATAACCCATGAATTTGAGCCGCTTTATTGTCAATCACATTACCCTCTTCAATAACGGAAATATTTTCTCCACAGGAAAAATCTCCACGCGGCCCTTCACATCATCATCCGGAAAATGACATCCCTTTCCGCATCTTCCGACAGAAATACACGCCAGCGGAAAGACAAAAGGAACCACGAGTCCAGAGCTCCCCTGGCGGCTGATAATTATTATCTGTACTTTTTATAAACACCGTGATATGTTCTCTCATAGATCGATGGTCTTTCTTTGTTTATTTTTTTAAGACTTTAAGTATAGTCTTATCATCGTTTCTCCCTGAGCCTGGAATATTCCATGCTTTTTTGTGTCTTGTTATTTTTCGGTGATGCATCGTCATCTTTTTGAAAATTAAATTCATACCGAAAATTAACGTTAATTTAATGAAATATAAGCAAATGCTAAAAGTCAAAAGAGAAGGCGTTATCCTCGAAAAAACAGCAAATGAATTTGAAAACGACGGCGTACTGAATCCCGCCGTCATTGCCGACGGAAATACACTACATCTGTTTTACCGGGCAGTGAGGGAGGGCAATCGCTCGTCCATAGGCTATTGTCGGCTGGAGGGGCCTTTACAGGTCGTCGAAAGACGATCAACTCCCTTGCTGTTTCCACAGTTCGAATACGAAAGCCAGGGAATGGAAGACCCGAGAATCGTGCAAATCGAAGGCCGCTACTACCTGACCTATACCGCTTACGATAGCAAAAATGCCATGGGAGCACTTGCGGTTTCCGATGACAGGGAACACTGGGAAAAACGAGGCATCATCACACCTCAACTTTCTTATGCCCATTTCAAGGCGCTTTCCGCTACCGCAGAAAATCTGGCAAGCAAATATTTCCGTTATGGAAGCAGCCGGGAGGAGGAGAACATGCTGGGTAAAAAACTTTATGTGACAGATAAAAATCTTGTTATGTTTCCCCGAAAAATAAACGGACAATTTTATTTGATGCATCGCATCAAACCGGACATTCAATTGATTTGCGTCGAGAATCTGGAGGACCTGACGGACGATTACTGGCATGATTATTTCCTTCGTTTTTCAGACCATATCATGTTCAAACCTTTGCATCCTCATGAATCCAGTTACATCGGAGCCGGGTGTCCGCCTGTCGAAACTCCGCAAGGATGGCTACTGATATATCACAGCGTGCGCGATACGGTGGACGGATACATTTATTCCGCCTCGGCGACCCTGTTGGATCTGGAACATCCTGAAAGAGAGATTGCCCGTTTGCCTTACCCTCTTTTTACTCCCGAAACCGAGTACGAATTGAAGGGAGTAGTAAACCGGGTCTGTTTCCCAACAGGTGCGATCCTGCTGGGAGACAGACTATATATCTACTACGGAGCCGCTGATAAATGCATAGCTTGCGCGTCAGTCGGGATTCAGGAACTCATTAATGAATTACTTGAAAATAGAAAATGAAAGAAATCTTGTGCTTGACGACCTATCCGCCGCGCGAATGCGGTATAGCGACATTCTCCGACGACCTGATTCGGTCAATCCAGCAAAAATTTGGCGAATCGTACAGCGTGAAAGTGTGTGCGATAGAATCAACATCGGAACAGCATTCCTATAAAGATATTGTAAAATACAAACTGAATACATCGGAAATATCAGATTTTGCCTCTCTTTCCGACACGATAAACGATGATCAGGAGATCGCGCTACTTCTGATAGAACACGAATTTGGCCTTTTCAAAGAAAATGAAGCCGAATTTTTGACGATGCTCAAAAATCTGAAGAAGCCGGTCATACTCGCTTTTCATACAGTCCTTTCACTACCTCAGGCCGATTTACATGAATATGTCCGGCAAATGGCCGCAGCTTGCTGCAAGATTGTAGTAATGACCCAAACTTCCGCCCGCATCTTGCAACAACAATATCAAATAGAAGAGGACAGAATTACGGTCATTCCCCATGGCACGCATTTGGTGGCGCATCAGGATAAAAAGACGCTCAAAGAAAAATACTCGCTATCAGGGCGGCGGATACTCTCCACTTTTGGACTGCTCAGTGAAGGCAAAAGCATAGAAACTACCTTGGAAGCTCTTCCTTCAATCATACATGACAATCCGTCCATACTATTTCTGATTATTGGAAAAACACACCCCACCGTGATCAAGAAGGACGGGGAAAAATACAGGACAATGCTGGAAAACAGAGTTGCAGAGCTGAATCTTGGAGGGCATGTGCGCTTCGTCAATGTCTATCTGGAACTGCCTGTATTACTTGAGTACCTGCAACTGACCGACATCTATCTCTTCACCTCCAGTGATCCCAACCAGGCAGTGAGCGGTACATTCGTTTATGCGCTAAGCTGTGGATGCCCGATTATAGCCACACCAATACCTCATGCACTGGAACTATTGAGCGATCACTCTGGACTGATTTTTGACTTCAAGAATTCCGCGCAACTTGCCAAATCTGTCAATCGTTTACTTGGGAACGAAAATTTACGTTCCAAAATGAGAATCACCGGCCTGCAAAAAATAATGGCCACTGCCTGGGAAAACGCAGCGATAGCCCATGCACGGATGTTCAAAGAAAACATCGGAAATAAGGAAAATCTCCGCTATTCGCTTCCTCCTGTAAACACATCGCAAATACGTCGAATGAGCCAACATTTTGGCATTATTCAATTCTCAAAAGGGAACCGTCCCGACCTGAAAACGGGTTATACGCTGGACGACAATGCCCGTGCCTTGACGGCTGCCTGTGAAGCCGTCAACATGATTGGAGAAAAATCGTTGAAAAAACACATCAAAGGGTATCTGAATTTCATCATCTACTGCCAGCAGGAGGATGGCTCATTTCTCAATTATGTGGATAGCGAACGAAATTTTACCACTCAAAACGAAGAAGTCGGTCTGGAGGACAGTAACGGCCGGGCCGTCTGTGCGCTGAGCCATTTTATTGCTTATGGCGATCCATTTCCCAGGAAGTGGACCAGTGATGCCCATCAGGCGCTCGTGAAAGCGTTGCCCAAACTTCAAAAAATCAGATCTCCACGCAGCATTGCCTTTATTTTAAAAGGATTGAGTGATTTTTATTTAAAGAATCAGGATCCCGGCATATCTGCCTTAATCAGATTATTGGCAGATCGCCTGACTCATTATTATCAGGAACAGGCAGGTCCGGAATGGCACTGGTTTGAAGCCAGCCTGACATATGATAACAGCGTATTGCCTGAATCGCTAATGTATGCCTATCGCAGTACTGGCAATGAACAATATAAGAAAATAGCCAAAGAATCGTTTGATTTCTTGTTGGATCGTATTTTCACTAACAATCATATCAAGGTAATCTCGAACGACGGCTGGCTGCTCAAGGGATCAAAGAAGCACGGATATGGAGAACAACCCATTGATGTTGCCTCTGTAGTGATGACATTAACCACATTTTATGACATGTTCCGCGACACAGCCTACCTTACTCGTCGCATCAAGGCCTTCAACTGGTTTTTGGGCAAGAATCACTTGCACCAAATCATGTACAATCCTGCTACAGGAGGGTGTTATGATGGATTGGAGGAGCATAATGTGAATTTGAATCAGGGCGCGGAGTCCACTATCTGTTATCTTCTTGCCAGATTGGAAATGGAGAAAAAATTTAAAATGCTCAATCAGACAATCTAGAGGCGTCCATCGCAGAATGCAACATATCCATACATTTGTTTTGGAAGAAAATTTTTGCAAAACCGACTGCGGATGAAAATAGCATTAATTTAATTAAAACGAAATCTTCTTGTAATTTAAAATAAATAAAGTAAAATATTTTTAGATCCGACATCCTTACAAATAAAATATTACTCCTGTTTTTTTGGGAGCAACATTACAAAGACAAGAATGCCAGACCATTTATAATATGAACACAAAAATGTATATAGGAAATTTATCCTATGATATTAACGAACAAGACTTGAGAGATTTGTTTAATCCCCATGGTGAAATAACGGAAATCTTCATGCCGATGGACCGTGAATACAGCAGACCCAAGGGATTTGCCTTCGTAACAATGGCTTCCGCAGATTCAATGCATGCCGCCATTTCCGCTGTAAACGGACAGAAATATCAGGGAAAAGAACTGATAGTCAATGAAGCCCGTCCGCGAGAAAACTCTGGCGGCGGCTATCGCGATAATGGAGCACAACGCAACGACTACGGCGATAGCCGTAACCGTCGCTAAAACACCAGCCGATGGAGGAAACTAAAAACTCTTCCCGACAGCAATATTTCCAATGGAGCCAAGTGTGTAAAAACGCTTGGCTCCATTGACTGATAAGACAGTTTCACCATATTTCACATATGGGCATTTCGGCATATGTCATTGCAGAACCATGAAGACAGCCTCGCACGCAACACAAACCCATGCCATTCCCACACTTTAAACCTAATTTTTCGATAACCCTTGAAGGAGGAGACATTACCAATCACCCCTTTTATGCAAAGATCAGAAATCCTTCCTTCATGAAGACTTCAAAACCTTCTGCAATAATAACCCTACGCCTCAATGCGGAATTGTGCAGAAGCCTCTCTTAAAATCCAATTCATAACAAATTTTCCTCCCTCCCGGGAATGGAAACTTCCGGTCATAAACGGATACAAAACCTTGACCGAAAGACATTCCTGTCCTATTTTCCCGTACCGTTTTTCCAGCCCCTCGTTCCCCCTATCCATGTCCACAGAGCTGACCCGCAATTTTTCCATCATCGCCCACATCGACCAC
>CAZNVW010000044.1:0-16272 GCA_964576595.1 uncultured Verrucomicrobiales bacterium | reverse complement strand
AGTCACCCTCCCGGAGGCTTTTTTTTGCGTTAACCAACCGGGAAAAAGGGAACGCGCCTAATTTCTTGCCTCTTGCGGCGCGTTTGATCATACTCGCCTTGAATTTTAAATAAGTGTTTGCGTGGTATGAATTTGCTGAGTTTTCCGATCGAGTATGTGTTTGCCCTGAGTTCCGTGTTGTTGCTGGCCGGGATTTTTTCCAGCAAGGTGTCGTCCTGGGTCAATGCACCGGCTCTCTTGATGTTTTTGGCGGTGGGGATGCTGGCCGGGTCGGAGGGGATTGCCCGTCTGCCGTTTGTAAACTGGAAGGGGATTTCTTTTGATGATTATGGGCTGGCCAATTTCATCGGCTCGATGGCTTTGTGTTATATTCTTTTTTCCGGAGGGCTGGATACGTCCTGGAGGACGACGAAGAGTATTGCCGTGACGGGCGGAATACTGGCGAGTGTCGGTGTGGCGTTGACGGCTCTGTTGATGGGGCTGATGACGTATTGGTGTTTTGGGATGCCGCTGGAGCAGGCCATTCTTCTGGGGGCCATTATTTCTTCTACTGACGCGGCGGCGGTGTTTTCGATTCTCCGCTCAAAGGGGGTGGGGTTGAAGGGGCGCATGCAGCCCTTGCTGGAGCTGGAGTCAGGCAGTAATGATCCGATGGCGGCTTTCCTGACGTTGTTTATGATCGGTATTTTGCAGGATCCCGGGCAATCGTACTGGGTGATTCTGCCGGCGTTTTTGATGAAGATGGGGATAGGGCTGATTTTTGGTCTGGCGATTGGCAAGCTGGCGGTGAGGTTGTTTGACAGGATTGCCCTGGAGTACGACGGTTTGTATTTTGTGATGGGGATGGGGATTGTTCTGTTCGCTTTTGGCGTCAGCGAGATTTTGGGCGGGAACGGGTTCATGGCCGTTTATGTGTGCGGGATGGCGATGGGGAACAGCAAGTTTTTGTTCCGGAACGGGTTCAAGCGTTTCCATGACGGGATCGCCTGGCTGATGCAGGTGACGATGTTCCTGATTCTCGGGCTGCTTGTTTTTCCGACACGTTTGCCGGGGATTGCGCTGGAGGGGGTGGTGCTCGCCGTGGTGCTGATGTTTGTCGCCCGGCCCGTTGCTGTCTTTTTGTGTATGATCGGCAGCGGGTTCAAGTGGAGGGAGAAGGCGCTGGTTTCCTGGGTGGGGCTGCGCGGGGCGGCTCCGATTGTGCTGGCGACGTTTCCCGCGATTCACGGGGTGTCCGAGGCGGAGGAGTATTTCTCCCTCGTTTTTTTCATTGTGCTGATGTCTGTTTTGATTCAGGGCAAGACTTTGATGCCGGCGGCACGTCTGCTGGGGCTCGACCAGCCGTTGAAGTCCCGGCCTCGCTCTCCGTTGGAGTTTGAGGAGACGGGCGGGCGTTTTCGCAGTGAGATGCACGAGCATGAGTTGCCCGCCGGGTCGGTTGCGGCGGGGGTGCCTCTGTCTTCTCTGGACTGGCCGGGGAGCTCCCGGGTGCTGCTGATCAGCAGGCAGGGCCGGTTTTTGATTCCCAAGGGGGCTTCTGTTTTGGAGGAGGGGGATGAGCTGCTTCTTTTGGCGGAGCCTGAGGAGTATGCCAGGATCAGGGTGTTGCTTGCTCCCGGGGGAGGGGAGCAAGCCGAGTGATGGCGGGGGATTCGCCGTTAGGTGCGGATGCGGTTATTTTAGTTGCGTCCCGCAGGTCCGGCGGCTATGTTGTCCCATAACCAATAACCAGTAATTTTTTCACATGGCCAATTTGAACAAAGTCATTTTGATGGGCAATCTTACTTCCGACCCGGAGTTGAGGAGTACCCCCAAAGGCACCGCCGTTACGGATTTGAGGCTGGCGATCAATCGCTATTTTTCGGGGGAATCGGGAGAGCGGCAGGAGGAGACGACTTATGTCGATGTGACTTTGTGGGGCCGCCAGGCCGAGACTGCCTGCCAGTATTTGACCAAGGGCCGCTGTGTGCTGATTGAAGGCAGGCTCCAGCTGGATACATGGGAGGACCGCCAGACGAATCAGAAGCGCAGCAAGCTTCGCGTTGTCGGGGAGAATATGCAGATGGTGGGGGGAGGGGCTTCTTCTTCCCGTGAGGCCGGAGCTGCCGAAGAGCGCGCGCCATCCCGCCCCCGTCCCGCGCAGAGGCCTCAGGAGACGTCTTATGAGGACGACGATATTCCCTTTTGATTGATGGAGAGGGGAATTTGTTTTTTCCGGACTCGTTCGCGAGTCCGTTTTTGTTTGAGGGCGGAGTTGTAATCAGGATGATTCTGGCATTTCACAAGCCGTACGGCGTTCTTTCCCAGTTTACCCGCGAGGTTGAGGGGCAGAGGACTTTGGCGGAGTTCAGTTTTCCCGGCGGCGTGTATCCCGTCGGCCGGCTGGATTCCGATTCGGAGGGGTTGCTGCTGCTTTCCGATGAGAAGGCGGTGACGGATCGTTTGCTGAATCCCCGCCACGGTCATGAGAGGACGTATTGGGCGCAGGTGGAGAGGGTGCCCGATGAGCCGGCTCTCGATTTTCTTCGCCGGGGAGGGATCGATATCAGGGGGCATTTGACGGCTCCCTGCCGGGCCAGGCTGCTGCACGGGGTGATTGAGCCGCCGCCCCGGGAGCCGCCTGTCCGCTATCGCGCCTCCGTCCCGACGGCGTGGCTGGAGCTCTGCCTGACGGAGGGGAAGAACAGGCAGGTGCGCCGGATGACTGCGGCGGCGGGGTTCCCCACGCTGCGCCTTATCCGCCAGGCGATAGGCGGGTATGTACTGGGGGAGCTGCCCCCGGGGCGCTGGGTGGAGCTTTCCGCTCGGGAGAGGGCTTTGTTGATGCCGTCTTCTCCGCGGTTTTCCCGTCCCCGGCGCAGGTATTGAGGGGGAAAGGGGAAGGGCTTGTGTGACAATTTGCCTGTAAAAGGGCAAAATGCGACAATTCTGTAATTTAGTTTTGATCAATGGGTTCTTTTGCGGCAAATCAGGGGCATGTTTTCGCTGAAGCAGTTTTTTGGAAAGGGGCAGAAGTTTTTTACGCTTCTGGAGTCCGCCGCCCAGGAAACAGTGGATAGTGTGAATGATCTGGCCGCTTTTATGGAGGCGGCTCCTTCTTCCCGCCAGCCGGATATTATTTCCGCGCACCGGGACAGGGAGGGGAGTTTGTCCGAGAGGATACGCGAGGAGCTGGTTTCTACGTTTGTCACGGAGCTGGACCGGGATGATATAGAGTCGCTGGCCGACGCGTTTTACAGAATCCCCAAGGCGGTGGATTTGTTTGCCCGGCATGTGATTGCCGCCGGGAGTCATGTGGATCAGGTGGATTTTTCCCATCAGATCAAGCTGATGCGCCGCGCCGCCGAGACGATGCTGGATATGACGATGGAGTTGCGCCATTTGAATCATCTGGAGCGGGCGCAAACGCTTTACAGGAAGCTGCGTCGTCTGGACGCGGAGGCGGAGGAGCATCGCATGGAGTTGATCGGCGAGTTGTACTCGGGGCATTATCCGCCCATTTGCGCGCTTGCCATACGCGATTTGTACGGGTTGTGCGAGAAGATCATGAGCCGCTGCTCGGGCGCGGGGCAGGTGCTGATGCATATTTTTCTGAAAAATAATTAAGACGGCATGGTTCTCCTGGTCACAGTTATAGTCGTTGCGCTGGTTTTTGCGTATATCAATGGCTTTCATGACACGGCGAATGCGATTGCGACAGTTGTGGCGACCCGGCAGCTCTCTCCCCGGGTGGCGCTTGTTCTGGCCTCGTCGCTGAATTTTGCGGGCGCTCTTTGCGGGACGGCGATCGCGCTGACGGTGAGCCGGGGGCTGGTGGACAGCGAGATGATAGGGGAGTGGGGGCCTCATGCGATGTCCAAGGTTCTTTTGGGGGCGCTGGCATCCTGTATTTTGTGGAATTTGTTTACCTGGTGGAGGGGGATGCCCTCCAGTACGTCGCACGCGATTATTGGCGGTTTGTGCGGGGCGGCCGTGTTTATGACGGGTAGTTTCTCCGTGATTTACTGGGAGACCGCCTCCGGAGAGGGGCATCGTTTCTGGGAGGGGGGAGGTCTTTTGTGGAAGGTGATCGTGCCGATGTTCGCGTCTCCGTTTACCGGTGTGGTTATTGCCTGGGTGATGCTGCATGTGATACACGCGGTTCTGCGGTCATGGCGGCCCGTGACGGTGAACCGGACGTTTGGCCCGCTCCAGGTGGTCAGCTCCGGGTACATGGCTTTTTCCCATGGGTTGAGCGATGCCCCGATGGCGATGGGGGTCATGATACTGGCCCTGGAGACGGCGACGGGAGACGGGCTTCTTTCCGGGCTTCCGGGGTGGCTTTCTTTCCTGAGGATCGATGAGCAGTCAGGGGTGCCCCTGTGGATCAAGGTGCTTTGCGGCGCGGTTCTCGCGGCGGGCACGGCGGCCGGCGGGTGGAAGATCATCAAGACGATGGGGCATCGGCTGGTGCGGCTCCGCCCGGTGGACGGGTTTGTAGCCGAGGCGACGGCGGCCAGCGTGCTGCTCACGACCGGTTTGCTGGGGATGCCCGTTTCGACGACTCATGTGATCACGTCCGCTATTGCCGGGACGGGGTGCGCCGTGAGGCGGAGGTCATTGAGGGGGCCGTTGATGAAGAAGATTCTTGTCTGCTGGGGGCTGACGTTTCCTTGTACGTTTTTGCTGGGTTACGGGCTGGTGGCTTTTCTGGAGTCCATGAGGGTTTTCCCGGGTTGAGGTATGAGGAGAGGTCTTTTGCTTCAAAATATCAGGGTATCGGGACATGATTTGAGCTTTCCTTGCTGCTTCAAGTATGAGAATACAGGAGAACTTTCTGCGCATGACTCCCGATAATGTTCAATATGCTCTTGAGCAAACGAAGATTCTTTACGAGCCGGACCGTCGTATTGACACGTTCGGCGATACTCGTTTTGAATTTATTCTTTTGTCCGGGCTGATGGACGATGCCGGGAGGACGCGCGTTCGCTCGGGAAAGATTGAGGCGGAGCGTCCCAAGATTATTCGCCCGGAGGTGTATCACGAGGTGGAGATGGAGGGGTTCAGCGCGGAAGGGAAGAAATTTCTGGACTGGCTGGCCGCCCAGGGGGCGTTGAAGGCCCTGTTGCAGTATGGCTTTCAGTTTCGCCGTTCCGAGGTTTCGGAAGAGATTCTTCACGAGCCGATCGACGAGGTTCGGGGGCGTCTGATGGAGGCCGCTCGTCTGGAGGGGAGCCCGCTTCGCGTACTTCTTGAGGGAGTGGATGACAGCTGGGAGATCTGTCTGCTGAAGTTCACTGTTGATATGATTCAAAAATCTCATGACATCAATATTTTCGATTTCCGCCGCAAGGGGCTTATTTAAGGCGATCTTTTTGCTTGTTTGCGGGATGCTTTGCTCTGCGACGGGAGAGGTTCCCGTTCAATCCGGAGAGGCTGCCGTGAATTATTCGCGCTGGCCGAAGCGGCCCGAGGCATGGACGAGGGTGACGGCTCTTTTGCGCGAGGGGAAGTCAGCGGAGGCCCGGATGCTGCTGGAGAAAATGGCGGGGGAGGGGACGCTCACCCCGGAGTGCCAGGCTCTGTTGAATGAGCTGAGGTTCAAGCAGATTTTTAGTCCGGACGGCCCGGACAAGCAGGTTTATGTGGTGAAGCGGGGAGATTCGCTGTTCAGTATCGCGCACAAGACCAAGTCCTCCGCCGACTATATTATTGCCGTTAATAATATGCTGAATCCTTCCCGTCTCAGCGTGGGCGACAAGTTGATGGTAAGGCCGCTGAATATGAAGATTGTCGTGGATGTGAAGGCCAAGACGCTTTCTCTGCTGGATGCGGGGCAGGTGGTGAAGGTTTATCCCATTCTTGCGCTTCGTTCGTCCAATGTGGGGCGGATGAAGACGGCTGTAAAGTCCGAATCGGGCAGGGCGGGCGCGGGGGTGGTCACCGCCATGAGCGAGATGTACCCTGCGGCGAACAAGAGTATTATGTTGAAGGACGGCAAGGTTATCGAGGGGACTCGAAATGCGTCCGCTCCGTCTGCCGGCTTTTTCCTGTCACAGGAGGACTGCAATGAGTTGTCCCTTCTGGTGATTCCCGGGAACGAAGTCGAAATCATACACTGAATTTCCGTTCGATGAGAGTTGTTATACAGAGAGCTTCTTCCGCGTCCGTCGCTATTGACGGGGAGGTTGTCGGAGAAATCGGCAGGGGGCTTGTGGTTCTTGTCGGGATTGAGGAGGCGGACTCTCGCGAGGATGCGGAGTGGCTCGCGGACAAGATTACGGGGATGCGTATTTTCCCGGATGAGGAGGGTAAAATGAACTGTTCTCTTCTCGATGTGGCGGGGGAGTTGCTCGTCGTCAGTCAGTTTACACTTCATGCTTCTACAAAAAAGGGGCGGCGCCCCTCGTTCATCCGGGCGGCCCGGCCCGATACGGCCATTCCCTTGTATGAATCGTTTTTGTCGATGCTGGAGCAGTTGTGCGGTTGTCCTCTCCAGACGGGAAGATTCGGGGCCGACATGCAGGTGTCACTGGTCAATGACGGCCCGGTGACGATTGTCATGGATACAAAAAACAGGGAGTAGAATTTTTCTCATGAGTTTTCCGGATGAGCCAGATCAAATCAGAATTGCGGAAGATCTTTCCGTAGCGGACAGTTTTTTGACGAATCCCGAAAGGATGGCGGCGGAGCTGGCTCCGGTTATTCAGAAGTTGGAGCGTTTGAATGTTTCTCCGCTGGTGGTGGCGTGGCGCACCCTGCACGGAGACGTGTCCGATCAGGAGTGGAAGCTTTTGTGCGAGGACCGGGAGTTTTTCTTGAGGTATGTGGACAGTTTGCCGAAGCGCTATCTGGGGTCGATGGATTCCGAGCTGGACATGCTTCGTGACGAGACGACGCCGGACGGAGAGTTGATTGATCTTTACTGCCGGATTATTCCCCGGCTGCGGGAGCAGTTTATCCGGGAAATGAGGCGGGCCTATTGCGCGGCGGTTCGGATGATTTTGCATTACAGGAAGGGAGCCGCTTCGTTGACGGCGCAGGACAGGGTGGATCCTCACTGTCCCGTGAGTCTTTCCGATTTGCCGGAATGTTTGCGTGAGGCCCTGACCGAAAAGTCCGAATTGCTGGAGGATTTGGAGTTGGACCGGATTCAGTGGGTGGCGCGGCATCTCGTCATGGAGGGAAGGAAGATGTCTTCTTCGGGGTGGACGGGTAATTGAGGCCGATTTTTGTCCGGGCGGGGTGTGGAGCGGTCTTTTGCAAACCGTTCCCTGTCATGGGTGCGATTCTGCTTGCCAAGCCAGCGGCGATCAATCAGAATGCCGGAAACAAACCCGAGGCTTTTCAGGAGGGTGGGTCACAAAGACCCGCTCTTTTCTGTCTCTAGCGAATTCACCCACAATCATCATGACGAACGACATCACTGCCCTGGTCGATTTCTACGAGCGCGAAAAAGAACTTCCGCGTGAGAAGATATTGAATGCTCTGGAGCACGCTTTCCTTTCCGCTTATCGCAAGATGGTTCCCGGGGGCGATCGCATTGAAAATCTTATTTGCGAAATCGACGCCCAGAAGGGAAAGGTTCGCATTTTTGCCGCCGTGACTGTCGTGGCCGAAGATGATGTGCAGGACAAGTACAATGAGGTGCCGCTGTCTCTTGGCAAGCGTTTGGACCCCGGTGCGGAGATCGGCGATCTGGTGCGGGCGAATGTGACGCCCAAGGACTTTGGCCGTATTGCCGTCCAGACCGCCCGTCAGGCGATGATGCAGCGTCTCCGCGACGCGGAGAAAGAGCTTCTTTATGAGGAGTTCAAGGATCGCGCGGGCGATATCGTCAGCGGTACGGTGCGCCGTTTTGAGAAGGGCGACATTTTGATCGATCTCGGCAAGTATGAGGGCGTGATGACCAGCCGTGAGCGCATCCCCACCGAGGAGTACAATGTCGGAGATCGTCTGCGTTTTTACATTGTGGAGGTTCGCAACGGCGTTCGCGGTACGGAAGTTGTTCTTTCCCGCAGTCATCCGAATCTGGTTCGCCGCCTGTTTGAGTCCGAAGTTTCCGAAATCGCCGACAAGACCGTTGAAATCCGCGGGATCGCCCGTGAAGCCGGATACCGCACCAAGGTCGCCGTCGCGAGCAATGATCCCAAGGTGGACCCGGTGGGAGCGTGTGTCGGCATGCGCGGCGCCCGCGTGAAGAATATCGTCCGCGAGCTCAATAATGAGAAAGTCGATATTATCGAATGGACCGAAGATCCCGTCGAGTTTGTGCGCAGCGCCCTCAGCCCGGTTGAGCCCCGCGATATTTCCATTGATGAAGAGACCCATACGGTCAATGTCATTGTCGATGACGAGAAAGAGCTGGCCAAGGCCATCGGCCGCCGGGGGCAGAACGCCCGCCTGACCGCCCGTCTCATGGGATGGGAAATCCAGGTGCGCGCTTACGACCCCAAGGCGGAAATGGCTCGCCTGACCAATGCGGCCGCCTCCGTGCTGAGCGAACGTCTCGGCATAGATATGCAGATTGCCGTCGGTTTGGCGGAGATGGGCTGTACGAGCGTGGAGGTTCTGACCGATCTGGAGCCTTCCGAAATCGCCGAACATCTGGGTCTGCCGATCGAGACGGCCCAAAATATAGTGGGCAAGGCCAAAGAGCTTGCCTGATCCCTTGTTAACAGTTTACCAGAAAAGAATATATGCCTGAGAGAAAAGATAAATCCGAACCACAGCAAAAGGAAGTACTCGACCTCTTGGGCGCCCGTCCCAGGAAGACGAGAGCGGTGAAGGCGGAAGCCCCCGCTGAAACGCCTGTTGTCGAAGCCGCGCCGAAAAAGGCGAAGGCGCTCGATTTGCTGTCTTCTCCCAAAAAGAAGGCTGTCGCCAAAAAGGCGGAAGAGGCTCCCGCCCCGACGGCCTCTCCCGAGCCTGTGGCGGCGCCCAAGCCGGAAGCCCCCAAGTCATCCGGCCCTATCAGCGTCAAGGCGCCCCTTTCCGTAGCGGATCTCGCTCCCCTGATGGGTATGAAAGCCTATCAGCTGATCAAGGATCTGCTCTCCATGAATATTTTTGCCAATCCGGCGACGGTTTTGGAGCCGGATACTATTGCCGCTCTTTGTGACCGGCACGGGATCGCCTATGAGCGCGAAAAGCGTGAAAAGGGCGCGGGAGTACACAAGGTGGTCGAAAAGATCGTCGAACCGCCGCCCGCTCCCGTGGAGAAGGCTCCGACTCGCGCGAAGCGCATGCCGATTATTACGATTATGGGGCATGTTGACCATGGCAAGACCTCCCTGCTCGACTATATCCGCAAGACCAAGGTGGTTGCGGGAGAAGCCGGCGGCATCACCCAGCACATTGCCGCCTATACTGTGGAGCACTCCGGAGAGCATTTGACGTTTTTGGATACTCCAGGCCACGCCATTTTCACGGAAATGCGCGCCCGCGGAGCGGATGTCACGGATATTGTCGTGGTGGTGGTTGCCGCCAATGACGGGATTATGCCCCAGACTCGCGAGGCGATTGCGCACGCAAAGTCCGCCGGCAAGGAAATTATTGTCGCTATCAACAAGTGCGATTTGCCGACTGCCGATCCGGTACGGGCAAAGACGGGCTTGATGGAGGAAGGTCTCGTGCCGACCGATTTCGGCGGCAACATCGAATGTGTCGAGCTGTCTGCCCTGACGGGGCAGGGGGTCGGCGACCTGCTTGACCTGCTGGTACTCCAGGCTGAAGTTCTCGAGCTCCAGGCCGACCCGAAGGCAAATTGCCGGGCCGCTGTGATCGAAGCCAGCGTCCAGCCGGGCAAGGGCACGACCGCGACCGTCATTGTGGAAGCCGGAACGCTGAAGGTGGGCAAGCCCTTTATCTGCGGCGCCTACTCCGGCAAGGTGCGCTCCATCCTCAATGATCGTGGGGAGAGCATCAAGAAGGCTCTTCCGGGTATGCCCGTGGAGGTGGTCGGCTTTGAGCAGATACCCAATGTCGGCGACCAGCTTGTCCAGATGGACAGCGAGCGCGCCGCCAAAAAGCTGGCCGAAGAACGCCAGATGACCGAGCGCAAGGATCGTCTCACCGCTCCCCGCAAGTCCCGCATGGAGGACATTATGTCCCAGATGAAGGCGGGCGGTCAGAAGGCCCAGCTGAAGGTCATTCTCAAGTGCGATGTGCAGGGCTCTGTCGAAGCAATCAAGAAGGCGATCGGGGACATCAAGTCCGACAAGGTTGAAACCATTTTCCTGCATGCCGGGGCCGGTCCCATTTCCGAATCCGACATGCTGCTGGCCTCTTCTTCGGATGCCGTCATCCTCGGCTTCAATGTCAAGGTGGAAGCCAATGCCGTTCGCGCCGCCAAGCGTGAAGGCGTCCAGGTCAAGCTCTACTCCATCGTGTACGAGCTGATCGACCAGGTGCGCGAAGCCATGCTCGGCCTGCTGACGCCGGAAACCCGCGAAACCGTGATTGGTCACGCGGAAGTGAAACAGGTCTTCAAGCTCAACAAGGGCAAGGCCGCCGGCTGTTATGTCTCCGACGGCAAGGTAGAGCGCACGGCCGGCGCTCGCGTGATTCGCGACGGCCAGCCCGTATTCGACGGCAAGATGTCCACGCTCCGCCGCTTCCAGGATGAGGTGAACGAGGTAAAGGCCGGTCTCGAGTGCGGTATCCGCCTGGGCGAGTTCAACGAATACGAGGAGAACGACATCATCGAGTGCTACACGCTCGAAAAGATCAAACAAACTCTTTAATGATACAACCCGGGGGCGGGGCTTCGGCTCCGCCCCTCCCGTTTTGAGCAGAAAGGAATTTTCACATGGGAACCAAACGTCTCGACAAAATCAATGAATTGATGCGCCGGGAAATCAGCTCTGTCCTTCAGCGCGATTTCGAGTGGCCGAATACGATTGTCACTGTTACGGAAGTGGAAGTGACTGAAGATCTCAAGGAGGCCAAGGTATGGATTAGCGTCATCGGGAAAAAGCCCGCCAAACAGGTTCTGGAAAAGCTGGCTGAAAAACGGGGCCTGATCCAGAACACGGTTTCCAAACGGGTGATCTTGCGCAATACGCCCCGCCTGATGTTCCGCTGGGACAACTCCGCCGAGCGCGGAGTCTCTCTGGTGAATCTGATCGACGATATTGACAAGAATCTGCCCAAGGCGCCGGAAGATCCCGATGATCCCCGCGAGCTGTAAGTCTTTGCCTTTTGCCGCCATGACTCCCCTGTTTATCGAATATCCGAAATGCTCCACCTGTCAAAAGGCCCGCAAGTGGCTTGAAGAGCAGGGGATTGTCTTTGAGAGCCGGCATATTGTCGAAGATCGGCCCGCAGAGGAGGAGTTGCGCGACTGGGTCGGGAGAAGCGGTCTGCCTCTCAAGCGTTTTTTCAACACCAGCGGCCTTCTTTACAAGGATATGGAGCTGAAAAGCAAACTGCCTGATCTTTCCGAAGAGGAGCAAATTGCCCTGCTCGCGTCGAACGGAATGCTGATCAAGCGCCCTTTGCTGGTCTGTGACCGCGGTGTATTCCCCGGCTTCCGGGAAGGGGAGTGGGCCGCCCTGTTGAAGTGATTTATTGCGCCTCCCTTTTGGGAGAAGGCTGCCGGTGAAGTGTGACTGTCGCTTCTCCCGGTCATTCTTGAGCTTGACAGTAAAGCGCCGTCTCTCGTATTCTCCCGTTCCAGTAGCTTTTGCCAAGTAAAGTGCAAGGCTCTTCCTATGTTATTTCTTTTTACCTGCTCCGTCATTGCCTTCCTGATTCTGGTGAATGCCCTGTATGTGGCCGCTGAATTTGCCGCCGTCAGTGTCAGGAAAAATCAAATCAGGCAAATGGCCGATCAGGGCAATGCTCTGGCTCGCGCCTTGCTGCCCACGCTTGTCGATACGAGCCGTCTGGATCGTTATATCGCGGCCTGCCAGTTTGGCATTACTATTTCCAGTCTGATTTTGGGCGCGTACGGGCAGGCCGCCCTCGCGGATGTTCTCTCGCCCCTGCTGGTTTCTTTGGGCGGGATGCAGGAGCTGGCCGCCCAGTCTCTCGCCGCTCTGGTCGTGCTTATTTTCCTGACGGTGCTTCAGGTCATTCTGGGGGAGCTGATGCCCAAGTCGCTTGCTCTCCAGTTTCCCCGGCAGACGGCTCTGTACACTTATTTGCCGATGAGATGGTCCCTGACTCTTTTCTCATGGTTCGTGGATTTGTTGAACGGGAGCGGTCTGCTTTTGTTGAAGCTTTTCCGCCTGCCTCCGGGCGGGCATCATCATATTCATTCTCCCGATGAGATCGACATGCTTCTCTCCGAGAGCCGGGAGGGCGGCATGATCGCCCCGGATGAGCATGATCGTCTGCACGGCGCGCTGACGCTGGGTCAGAGGACGGCCGGGCAGCTCATGATTCCCAGGCGGCAGCTTGTTCTGCTCGACGTGGAGTCGGATTTGCCCGCCATGGTCCGCCTGCTGGAGGAGACGCCCCACTCGCATATTCCGGTATATGAGGGAGAGACGGACCGGGTGATAGGTATTTTGCATGTCAAGGACTGGGTGATCAATTATGCGGCTACTCCCGATGCTTCCATTTTGAGGAAGCTGGTCAGACCGCTGCCCTTTGTCCCGGAGAGTATGCCCGTGGATCGCCTCCTGTCGCTGATGCGCGAGAAGAAGGCGTTTCAGGTGTTTGTGCTGGATGAATACGGTACGGTGGTCGGGATGGTGACTCTGGATGACTTGATGAGTGAAGTACTGGGCGACTTGAGCAATGAGTTCGAGCACGAGGCTCCTGCCGTTGAGTTGCTGATGGACGGCAGTATGAGGATACCCGGTATGATGCGCTCTCACAAGGCGGGGCAGTATTTGCCGCTGGGGAAGGAATTTTCCTCAAGTACCGTGGGTGGCTGCGTGCTGGAGTTTTTGGGACGTTTCCCCGAGCCGGGAGAGGTCATGGAGTTTGGCGGCCGGAGGATAAAGGTCGAAAAGGTGGATCGTCATTCCATCTCGTCCCTGCTGGTGCTTCCGGTGGAAGAAGCGGGACAGGAAGAAGAGAAAGGGGAAAGGGCCTAAATGGAACAGACACTGATTATTGTTTTGCTGATACTTTTGAACGGCCTGTTCGTCGCGGCCGAGTTCGCCCTGATCGGCGTGCCTCACGCCGCGATGGAGCGGCGAGCCGCCGCCGGGAGCCGGGGCGCGCTCCGCGTGCTCAAGGTATTGCGCAATCCCCGCGCCCAGGATCGTTATATTGCGACGGCCCAGCTCGGTATTACGTTCGCCAGTCTCGGTCTGGGGATGTACGGGGAGCATTCGCTGGCGGTGTGGCTCCACGCGCGTCTGGCGGAGTGGGGGTACGCCAGCTGGCCGGCCGCTCACGCGGTGTCCAGTATCGTTTCCATTACGATTTTGACCTATTTCCATATCGTGATCGGGGAGATGGTGCCTAAGTCTCTGGCTCTCAGGTATTCGGAGCGGTTGTCCATGCTGATTCTGATTCCGATGCACTGGATCAAGATGGGCATGTATCCCCTGGTCGTCGGGTTGAATGCGACGGGTAACTTCCTCCTCCGCCTGATGGGGGTGGACCGGGACTCATCCAAGACTTTTTATCATACGTCGGAAGAGCTGCAGTACATTATCGAAGAGAGTCACGAGGGCGGGCTGCTCCAGCAGGAGGCGGGCCGGGTGCTCCGGGATTTGTTCGAGTTCGAGGATATGGAGGCGCACGAGGTAATGACGCCCCGCGTGCATATCAAGGGGCTGCCCTATGGGGCGTCCGCCGATGAGGTCAGGGTCGAGATTCTGGCTTCGCGCCACTCGCGCTATCCCGTGTACAAGGGGGATCTGGACCATATGGTGGGGATGATTCACGTGCGTGATATTTTCCTGATGCTGGCCCGCAATGAGTCGTTGACCGAGGCCTATATCCGCCCGCTGCCGTTTGTTCCCAAGACGATCAAGCTCGACAATGTTCTGGAGGTTCTGCGCCGGGCGCATACTCATATGGCGATTGTCATGGATGAGCACGGGGGGACCTCCGGCCTGCTTACCAAGGAGGATCTGCTGGAAGAGGTGGTTGATTCCCTGGAGGAAGAGGGTCATGCCGAAAACGGGAAGGCTGGGGAAGTATCCCCGTCTCTTTGCGTGCCGGGTACGCAGAGGTTGAGCGAAGTGGGGGAAGAGTTCGGTCTGAAATGGGAGGATGATGCCGTCGATACGGTCAGCGGTCTGGTTCTGATGAAGCTGGAGCGCCCTCCCCTGGTCGGCGACGAGGTCGAGTACCGGGGATTCCGTTTTGAAGTGCTGGCTGTCAAGGATCGCGGTGTGGCGGAATGCCGGATTTCTCCTCCGGCGGAAGAGGCGGAAATCGGAGATGAGAGAGCCATTTGACGGGACTGTTCCCGTCTGGGGCGTTTTTTCCGCTCTTTTTAACGTTAGAGTATTCCTGCGCTTGACATTCCCCGCCTGATTTCGCATTTTTCGTCTCCCTTCTGCGTCGGTAACGCAGTAACCCTTCTTTTATCATGAAAAAGGACATCCATCCCCAGTACAATCCGGTCATTTTCCTCGACATTACGACCGGCAAGCGTTTCTTCACCCATTCCACAATGCGTTCCGAAAAGAAGGAAGTCGTTGACGGTGTTGAATATTTCGTGGTTTCCACCGGTATCACTTCCGATTCCCACCCCTTCTACACGGGCAAGAACCAGTTCGTTGACACCGAAGGCCGCATTGACAAGTTCCAGAAGCGTTTCGGTAGCATCCGCCGCGCCGGTGGCAAGCCCAAGCTCTAAGCTGCGGCTCCGCTTTTTTGGAAAGCGATTTTTTCTGCGACCCCTTTTTGCGAAGGGGTCGTTTTTTTTGGAGAGGGGAGAGGGAGATTCCGTCATACTCTCCCATAATCTAACGGGAAATGAATTTTTTTATTGGGAATCAGTCTCAATAGATGTACGATTTTCTCCGATATGGAAAATCAGGTTTTCTCCTGCGATGAACTCCGGGACGCCCATGCGCTCAGCCGGGTCAGGGCGGGGGTTGACTGCCGTATTGTCGCGTTGAAAGGCGACCGGGATTTGTGCCGCAAGCTTCGTGAAATGGGGATACGGGAGCGCATGACGATACGGGTGCTCGTCTCCCGCAGGAATATGGTGTGTCTCGTGGGAGGGACGCGGTTCGCCATCAACCGCTTGTTTGCCGATTGCATTTTGGTTATTGAGGTGAATTGAAGGAGGCATGAGCAGGGAATACGGACAGCAGTCTGCACCGGAAAACGGGAAGCAAGGTCGAAAAAGGGCGTTTTCCCGCCATGAGCGCAAGCCGTCCCGTTACGCCGCGCTTGTCGGCGCGCCGAACTGCGGCAAGACGACGTTGTTTAACGCGCTGACGGGGCTTCACCAAACGGTCGGCAATTATCCCGGCGTGACGGTAGAGCGCAAGGTGGGCGTGGCCCGCACGGCTCATGGCGGTACGGTGGGCGTGATTGATTTGCCGGGAGCCTATAGTTTGATTCCCCGGTCACCGGATGAGCAGGTGACGCGGGACGTGCTGCTCAGTCTCATGAGGGGGGAGCGGACGCCGGATATGATTTTGTGCGTGCTGGACGCTTGCGGTATTGAGCGGCAGTTTCCCTTCATTTTGCAGGTGCTCGAGCTGGGGTTGCCGACTGCGCTGGTGCTGAACCGGATGGACCGGGCGGAGCTGGCGGGCGTCGTCATTGATCCGGCTCTCCTGTCGGCCCGGCTGGGAGGTATTCCCGTTATTCCGGCGCAGGCCAATGCGGGCCGGGGCATTGTGGAAATACGGCATCTTCTTTCGTCCCGCGATCTTCCCGCTCCGGGGCGGTTGTGGCGGGGCGGGGATGAGATGGAGGCTCTTTTGGCGGAGCCTGTCTTTTTAACCGACGGCGAGCGTAGAAACGCCGTGACGCTGTTGTCGGACTCCCGCTACGCCGGAGGCCAAACGGCCCTTCCGGCGCAGGCGCGGGAGGATCTGGCCGCCCGCGAGCAAAAGTACCGTGAGCAAACGGGCCGCTCCCTGGATGAGGAAATCAGCCTGGCTCGAATTCGCGCGGCGGCGGATATTCTGAGCGAGTGCGCGCAGAGTCATAAATCCGGAGCGGACGATTCTCTGACGCCTTTTCTGGATTCGTTGTTTCTGCACCGTTATTGGGGATGGTTTTTCTTTGCCCTGTTCTTTTTCCTGATGTTCTGGCTGGTATTCGCGGGAGGGGGGCTGCCTTCCGAGGGGCTGGGCTGGGTGCAGAAGGAGCTGTCAGCTCTTGTGACGGCATGGCTTGAGAAGGGGCCTTTGCAGG
>CAZNVW010000043.1:0-16347 GCA_964576595.1 uncultured Verrucomicrobiales bacterium | reverse complement strand
GAGCCGGGTAGTCTTTTCCCGGCAGTCGGCGTCCTGCGGCGCGTGCTCGACGCCCGTCTCCTTTTTCAGCGCGGCCATGACCCGGCAGACCGTATGGGCCGGGGCGACTATTTCCGTAGAAAAAGCCTCATGAAAAAGAGCGCTCAACTTCTCCGCGTCCTGCTTGTATTTCGTCAGGACGGGGAACTTGGTCGCCAGCTTGTCTACGGACATTTTGTGGGGGGAGGGCAATGTACCGTCCACCCACTGGGTAATGGACTCAGGGTCAATAATGAGATCGGACTGATCCGTCTCCGTAGGGTCCAGAGGGGTATGGTCAGTACTCATTTTGGTGCAGCAGGGTTCTGAGATTTTGCCGGGCGTAGTGCAGCCTCGACATGACTGTGCCGATACTGCAGCCGGAGATCTCCGCTATCTCCTTGTAGGAGAGGCCGTGGACCTCCTTCATGACAATGGCGGAGCGTTGCTCCTCCGAGAGATTGAGCAGAGCCTTTTTGAAAAGAGCTATCTGCTCCTTCCTGATCAGGGCTTCATCGGGAGAGGGGGAAGTTGGGGAAGAATAGGCGGGGTTGAGTTCGCTTTGCCGGAAGGCCGCGCCCTCCACATCCTCCATGACGGGCTCCTTTCTCCTCTGGAAGTCGTAAAAGACATTGTGGGCGATTCGGTAAATCCAGGTGGAAAAGGCGCTCCTCTGCTCGAAACCCGCCAGGGAACGCCAGGCCTTGATGAAGGTTTGCTGGGTCAGATCGTCGGCGGTTTCTGCTTTTTGACTGAGATTGTAAAGAAGGGCGTACACGGGATTCTGGTAGCGTTTAACGAGAAGGGAAAAAGCGTTGAGATCGCCTCCTGCCGCCTGGTCCACCAGTTCCTTGTCTGTGAATTCGCCAGCCGGTTGCACGGCTTCTCCTGCTTCCGTTACATCTTTTGACGAAGATGGGAGAGAATTATTCATTTTTTTCAGGCGAATTCGGAAAAAGAGTGCGGGACGGCACCTCAGACCGGGAAAGAAGGGGACTGTTCCATTTGGAGATTGCCGTTCCTTCCCGGGTAGTGCAGTATTCCGCAGACGCCTCAGAGGAGTACAGCATTCCACCGGGAAGTACAAGACTATTATAAAGCCATGGATAAGTGTCAATTTGGATTGGTCGGTCTGGCGGTCATGGGGAGAAACCTCGTGATGAACGCCGTGAGCAGGGGATTCAGAGTATGCGTTTACAACCGGACGCACTCCGTTACCGAGGAATTCCTCGCGGAAAACGGGGATTGCTCCCTGATCGAGGGCGTGGACTCTCTCTCCCGCATGGTCGCCTCTCTGGAGCGGCCCCGTAAAATATTCCTGATGGTAAAAGCCGGCGCGCCCGTTGACCGCGTCCTGGAAGAACTGGCCCCCCTGCTGGAAGCGGGAGACATCATCGCGGACGGCGGCAATTCCCTGTTTCTCGACACCGAACGGCGGGTGAAAGAAATGGCCGCCCGCGGCATCCTGTACATGGGCTGCGGCGTCTCCGGCGGCGAGGAAGGCGCACTCAAGGGCCCCTCCATCATGCCGGGCGGCTCGCCCGAAGCCTGGGAGGCATGGAAAGACATCCTGACCCGCATGGCCGCCGTGGCCGAGGGTGACCCCTGCTGCCGGTACATGGGCGACGGAGGAGCCGGACACTTTGTCAAAATGGTGCACAACGGCATCGAATACGGCGACATGCAGCTCATTTGCGAGGCCTATGACATCCTGCACCGCCTGGGGGGAATGAATGCCAGCCAGCTGGAAGAAGTCTTCAAATCATGGAACCGGGGCGACCTCGAGAGCTACCTGATCCAGATCACCGGAAACATTTTCGGCGAACGCGACGAGCGGACGGGAGACCCTCTCGTGGAAAGAATCCTTGATACGGCAGGGCAGAAGGGCACCGGACGATGGACGGTCATTCAGGCCGCCGAACGGGGCGGAGTCGTCTCTACCATCAACGCCGCCGTAGAAGCCCGCGTTGTCTCCTCCCGCCGTGACGAGCGTCTGAACGCCGCCTCCCTGCTGGCCGGGCCTGCTCCGGCCAAACTTTCGGAAGAGGAGACAAAAAACCTCGTGCGCGACGTCGAACTGGCCCTCTTTGCCTCCAAGATTGTCTCCTACGCGCAAGGCATGGACTTGCTCCGGCTGGGGAGCGAACACTACGGCTGGAACCTCCGCATGGGTAACATCGCCGCCGTCTGGCGGGGCGGCTGTATCATCCGCGCCCGCTTCCTGAACCACATCACAGACGCGTACGAGACAGACCCCGGCCTTCGCAACCTGATGCTCGCCCCCTATTTCCGTGAAAAACTCGCCTGTTGCCAGGAGGGCTGGCGCCGGGTCGTGGGACTGGCCCAGAAACACGGCCTGCCCGTTCCCGCTTTTGGCGCGTCTCTTGGCTATTACGACAGCTACCGCTCTCCGCGACTGTCGGCCAATCTCCTCCAGGCCCAGCGCGACTACTTCGGGGCGCATACCTTCGAGCGGGTGGATATACCCGGAGTCTTCCACCATATCTGGCCGGAAGTGGACGCCTGATTACCTCGATCCTTCCCGGACCCTTCCGGGAAAAGTCACAAACAAACCTCTCCCCCGTCTTTTTCGGAAGACGGGGCTTCTTTTTTCTCCGAAGAGGACAGGCGGGGAGCGAGAATCGTCGTCAGCAGCCCCACGAGGGCGATCAACGTAAAAGACCAGCGCAGACTGGACGCGTGGGACACAAAACCGATCACGGGCGGCCCGAGCAGAAAGCCCAGGAACCCTATCGTAGAAACCGAGGCGACCGCCACGCCGGGGTGCATCGTCGTTGACCGTCCCGCGAGACTGTAGCACAGGGGGACGATGGAGGAGACGCCGAGCCCCACGAGCAGGAAGCCGGCGAGGGCCGTCTCAAACTGAGGAAACAGAACGGAAAGCATCAGACCGGCCGCAATGATCACTCCGCTCGAGCGGATGACGGGCACGACCCCGAAGCGGTTGACAATGCGGTCGGCCAGGAAGCGGCCGCAAGCCATCGTACTCATGAAGGCCACATAACCCAGCCCGATCAGCTCCCGCCCGGGGCGAACGACCTCTTCAAAATAGACGTTGCTCCAGTCAAACATCGTCCCCTCGCAGGCCATACTGGAAAAGGCGATGAAGCCGAGCAGGGCAATCGTCCTGTCGGGACGGAAGAAGCGTCTTGTACGCGGCTTCTCCTGTCTCTCCTGCTTGGGCGGGGCCGCGTCGCGCGGCAGCATGGAGCCGCGCATAAACAGTAAAATGCCCAGACTCAGAACCAGAATGGCGGAAAAATGCACGGCGGGCGTGACTGAGGCCGACATCGCCCATGCGCTGATGAGACCGCCCGTGAACCCGGCCAGACTCCACAAACCGTGGAAAGAGGCCATGATACTGCCCCTGTAGAGCCGCTCGACGCCGACCCCTTGCGTGTTGACGGAAATATTTTGCAGATTCGCCGCCATGCCGAACAGGAAAAGAGCGGCCGTCAGCGTCCAGACCGAGGCGGCGAGCCCCAGACCCAGCAGACAAAGCGGGTACAGAATGGCGGCCAGCGTCAGCATATTCCGGCTCCCGTACCGGGCCACCAGATACCCCGACAGACCCATGGCCGTCATCTGGCCGACAGGTATGCCCAGCAGCAGACTCCCCCACACGGCGTCATTGACATGCAGACTCCCCTTGATATCGGGAATACGGCTGGCCCAGCTCGAGAAAACCAGCCCCTGCATGAAATAAAACGCCCCGACAGACAACCGGTAATGTCCTTGTACAGAGAGAGAAGGGAAGAGCACCATATTCCAGAGCGGAAAATAGGGGCGGACCGCGCAGAAAGCAAGAACCGAGTTGTGAGGAAAAGGGAAAATATAAAACTACATGCTGTTTTTTATCACATCATTCAGTTTATTATCAAACGTTTGAACTATATATTGTTATTGTTTTTATGACAATATGATTTCACTCTCTTCTCCCTGGAGCCATGCGTGAAAAAGCTCGCTTATTTCCCGATCCGTTTCTTTCAGTGACTTGCTCCCGGCGGAAGAAAAATAGGAATTCAGGCGATCTGACCATACGCCGGGCGCGGCAGCCCGTTCCCCCGCCTTCTCTTGAGACAACTCCCCGCCCTCGGGAGAAGAACTCAAAAACACGGGATAACCGTTCAGCAGGGAGGAAAAATCCACATGCCGCTCTTCGCGGACGGCCTTGTACACCTTCCGGGGCAATTCCCTTTCCCGGTCTTCGGGAGAGAACCTTCCCGAACCGAGAAAATCATCTACGGCCTTGCGGGCGGCGCGGAGCTTGCGCTGGGCGTTGAGCCAGGCCTCCCGGCTGAGACCGGACTCTCCCCCGGAAGAGACGGCTGCATGGCATGCGCCCAGTCCGGTTTTATCATAAAGATCTTTCAAATATTGCCCGCACTCCTTCCGGGCCTGCGCCAGATCGGGATTCGCCTCCTGCTGCTCCAGGCGGCGGAGCAGGGCGTTCTTCTCCTCCCGGTCTTCGTCGCAGGCGGCGATCAGACCGAGGATGGAGCGTTTTCTCTCTCCCCGGGGATCATTTTGGGGAATGTAGGAATCGATCAGATCCAGCGTCGTATTGAGCAGCGGCAGACGTATCGTCTCCTCGTTTTTCAGGGGACGGGACTCCTCCAGCCGCTTCAAGTGAAGACGGGCTTGCTCCGGCGTCAGATAACTCTTCCTGACGGCCTCCTCCACGGCGTCCCGCTGCAGGGGCGTCCCCTGCAGCTCATTGTCGAGCAGACTCCGGTAAAACCGTCCCTGCCGGTCGCTGACCGATTGCCGCGCCCGGCTTTTCAAATATTCCTTGACCGTTGAGGGGAGAGAGGTCTGGCCGCCCTCCTCTTCAAGAAGCGACAACGCCTGATGAGGAGCCTCCGCCAATACCTTGTTGAACCGGTTCAGAAACTCATAACGCTGCGACACAATCCGCTGCCTCTCCTCTTCCGAGTCGGGGAAGAAAACGCCCTTGCCCATCTGCTCCCATCTGAGAGCGGACTCGTCGTCTCCGGTTTGACGGGACTCCTGCAGGCGGGCGCTCCACGAGGTGCGGGCCATATCTATAGTGGACAACTCGTGACTTTGCCGCATGGCTATATCCGTACCGTACAACTCGTCCTGCAAAGTCAGAGCCGCCAGTTGACGCACCTCGGGATGGGAGGGGCGGGGGATGCCCTCCCTCTCCCATCGCTTCGCGAGCTCCTCCCGGCCCGGAGGAATCGCGGCGGGACTATAACGCTCAAGCTCACGGCGGCGGAAGGAGTCCAGAGCCGTCTTGTACTCGGACAATTCGCCGATAGCCCGGATTCGCTCCATCTCATTCAAGTGATCCAGAGGGCCGGACGCAGGAGCGGGGACGGACGGTTCGGAGGAGGAATCGGGGGCGGGAAATTCGGATCGGGGTGAAACAGGGAAATGATTTTTCATGAAACAAACAGGGGGAAATCGCCCCTATTGTACGGGAAAAACGCACGGGAAAGGAAAGAAAAGGAGACTCGAAACATCTCTCCCGGACGGAAAAAGACGTACAAGACATCATCTCCTCACCGGAAGCGGGAAGCTCTCCTTTTTGCTTGCCTTGCGGACCGTAGCCGATAAAGAGTGACTCCATGAAAATACGCGCGACGGGAACCTACGAGGCGCAATGGGGCGAGGGCGCTCTGTGGATCGACGACGCCCTGTACTATGTCGATATCGAGGGACGCGCCCTGTTGCGGCAAACCGGAGAAAAAACGGAAGTACTGGCCCATACCCCCTTCATGCCCTCCGCCATCGTGGGGCGGCGGGAGGGCGGCTTCCTCTGCGCCGGGGAAGGGGGCATCTACACATGGGACGGGAAGGGCGCTCCCGCCTTCTTGACCAACCCCGAGAACCGGCGGCCCGACCAGCGGATGAATGACGGGAAATGCTCCCCGGACGGCCGCTTTTTTGTTGGCTCAATCAATCCGCAGCGTTTACCCGAGGCGGGCCTGTTTTGCCTGGACCACGACCTGACCGTGCGGCGCGTCCTCTCGGGAGTATGCAACTCAAACGGCATCGTATGGACCGGGGACGGGTCGGAGGTCTTTTACATAGACACGCCCACCCGGCAGGTGGCCCGCTTCGACTACAGGGACGGCGCGCTGACAAATCGCCGGGCCGCCTTTTCCACCGCCGCCTGGGAGGCCTCGCCGGATGGAATGTGCATCGCCCGGGACGACTCCCTCTGGATTGCCATGTGCCATGCGGGATGCGTCCTCGCATTCAGCCCGGACGGGAAACTGTTGGAGAAACTCGACTTCCCCTGCCGGGAGGTCTCCTCCTGCTGTTTTGGCGGGGCGGGGGGAGAACTGCTGTATGTAACGACCGGGAAAACCTCCTCCCGCAGAGAGAAAGAGGCGGGCCGGCTTTTTGTCGTCGAGGGATTGGGGGTGAGCGGGATCGCTCCCTACAAGTTCCTTTTCTGATACTGTCGATACTTTTTCCTCTTTTTTTTATTCCCATTGACGGCGGAGTTTGACATTCTGTCCGTGCACCAATTTTTACGATTATGGGTCCTGCCTTCAAAAAGATTTTCAGCAACGGAACGCCTGCCGATAACTCCGTTGACACTCCTTCCTATCCTTCCCTGACTGCCGAAACTCCCGTTTCCTACCCGGCCGCCGCTCCCGCGTGGGAGCCTCCCGTCGCCGCCCCGTCCGCTCCGGCGGCCGATCCCTACTCCAGACCTTCCTACTCATCCGCAAAGAATGTCCTGAACTCGGATGTCGCCGTCAAAGGCTCCCTGAAATTCACCGACGACCTGCTGATTGACGGCATCGTGGAAGGCGAAATCTCCTCCCAGGGCATCCTGACCATCGGTCAGAACGCCCATGTGACGGCGGAAATCAACACCAGCTCCGTCATCATCCACGGCAAACTCCACGGCAACGTCAATGTAACCGACCGCCTTGAGCTGAAAGCCACGGCCGAACTGATCGGAGACGTAAAAGCCGGCACAATCGCCATCGAAGCCGGCGCTGTCTTTGTAGGCCGCTCCGAAGTAGGCGCCTCCACCTCTTCCCGGGCGGTTGCCTCCGCTCGCGCGAAAGCCGTGGAAACTCCCGCCGCCGAACCCCAGCAGGGTACTCTCGACGTTACCGGAAACGCGGAATAACTCCTTCCCGGAAAACGGCAAACCTCCCGGCTTTCCCATCTGCCCTTTCCCCGGTATCGGGGAAGGGCGTCTTTGCTTACCCGGACAGGCGAAACTCCGTATCGGGCTGCCGCGCCTCCCTCATTGACCGGAGGCGGAGACCATCCGAATGACGCGCCGTTCAGGGCCCTGAGCAACACCGCAGAGAAAAACGATGACGGTACCGCCCGATTACTCCCAGTACACACCCGTTCCCCGGGTGAGCCCTCAGCCGTCCCTGAAACTGCTGGGAACCCGCTCCCGCCTTTTTACCGGAGCGGAACAGGGAGAAAACCAGCAGGAGGCTCTCTCGGAAGAAGGCCCCAACCGGGCCGTCATATGCTTTCACTGCGGGCAGATATCCGTCGTGCCGGAGCAGGCCCTCTCCGCCCAGTGCAAACATTGCGGAGAATACATGAACCTGAAGGATGTCACCCTGACGGCCTCCTCCCGTCGTACTCTGGTATGCACGCAGGGAGACATCGTCGTCGAGTCCGGCGCCTCCCTGAGCGGCATGACCCTGCTGTGCCGCCAGTTGACCATGGACGGCTGGGCGGACGGCCGCATTTACTGCCAGGGAGAATTGCGGCTGAACCATTCTGGCAGCATAGACGGCATCGTCCAGGCCCATACCCTGCGGGTCTCTAAAAAAAACAAAGTGGCGTTTCACCGCACCGTGCGCCTCAAGTCCGCCGTGATCGAAGGAGAAGTAACCGGAAACATCCTGTGCGAAGGCCCCGTGACCCTGGGCCCCTCGGGAGTGGTCATGGGAGACATCACCGCAACCTCCCTGGAATTGCCCCTCGGCTCCGTCCATAAAGGGAAATTTCATGTTGCAAGAAATTGGAATAATTCTTGACTTTTTCCTTCGGGCAGGCAGAGTCTGACTCCGATGACTGTCCCCGTAGAACACACCGATCCGATCAATCTCAAGATACTGGCCGTTGCGGAAGATCAGGTAGAGGGCTTTCATCAATACCCGTTCCAGGCCATTTCCGACCTGTGCGGCATCGAGGAACCTGTCGTCAGAGCGCGCCTCCTGGCGATGAAGCGGGCGGGCGTCGTCCGCCGGGTCAGACAAACCCTGCTCGCGACAAAACTCGCGCCGGGCGCACTCGTCGCGTGGAAAGTACCGGAGGAGCGCCTGACCGCCTCCTTTGACTTCCTGGTCGCGAACGACCCCTTTACCGGGCATGTCGTCCTCCGCTCCAGCGACCACCGGAACCCCGGTCACGATTACCGCCTGTGGACGACCCTCAAAGTCCCGCAGGGCAAGTCCCGCGAGGCCCATTGCCGTCTCCTGGCCCGCTACATCGGCGCGGAAGACTTTGTATTGCTGCCCACGCGGGGCGTCTTTGCCCTCGGCGTAGGACATGTCCGCCGCCGCCTCCTCCAGCCCGGAGACCTCCGGCCCGACATCCCGGTGATGAATACGGCCGTTCCGGTGGATTTGTGCCCGGAAGAATGGTCTGTCCTCATTGAATTGAAAGAAGAACTCTCCGAAGAAGAATTCATCCCCATGCCCTGGCAAAAACGGGCGGACAAACTCGGACTCTCCGTAGAGCGCTTTTGCGAAGTGGCGCATAATCTGGACCGTAAAAAAGTAATCGGACGATTTGCCTCCTTCCTCGAACATGTCAAACCCAGCGCGGGCGGCCAGATCGTCACCGGGCACAACGGCCTCTTTCACTGGCATGTCCCGGCGGGAATGGAGCAGCGGGCCGGAGAAGAAGTCGGGCGTCACCTCTGCATGACCCATTGCTACTGGCGCGATGGCGGCGAAAAATTTGGAGGAGCCCAAATCATGGGCGTCGTCCATGGACAGGAACGGGAAAAAGTCCTCGCGCACAAGGCGGCCATTGACCGCCATCTACTTGAGCAGGGAATCCCCGTCCTGCACACGGCGGTCTTCTGGGGAGAACGCTCCGAAATAAAACCTTCGGAAATCTCACCCGTCCTTTATGAAGAATGGATGAGGAAATTCGAATAACCTCGTTTTTCTGAAAAAACGGGAAAAACTGTTTTTTCCTTGTGCCGCAAGAATGAACGAGACATAAGAGAGAATAAATGATCTCTCGCTCTCTTGCCTGCTCCTGTCCTCTGGGCGTATTGTGCGGCTTCCGTTCCTGGGCGGGTACGCCGCATGGCGTCCCTCGCACTGCGGCGGGGACGGGAGGGAAACAATCTTCTCCCCTTGAAATCCGCAAGATGGCGCGCGCCCGAAGAACGTGAAGAAGCCTTGTCCAGCCTTCTGACCGATCTTGCCGGAGATGACAAATCGAGCAGGGAAGTAGCCTCCTTCCTCTCGGAAAAAGAAAAAAAGAACAATAAAAATTTGATGCAGTCTGTACAGGTAGTACCCTAATAACCTCAATACTCTCACCGGGGAAAATGCGCGGTTTTATCACAAAATAAGAAACCCGTTTTTATCGTCGAGCCTGGGCTATTCGCCGGAAAACGGATGGGTGTATAGCGAACAGGAAGAATAGCCGGGGGCTCCCCTGATCTTTTCCCTGTACCGGAACGAATCCAATTACCTTTGAATAAACGCTCATGACCATCTCTTCTCCCTTGAAATACGGCCTTTTGGGGCTTCTTGCCGGAGTCGCTTTGGGGGCTGGCGCGGAGTGGATAGGGCGCGGCGGAGAATCGCCGTCTCCGCAAATATCCCGTTCAGTCGGAAACGCGGGACAAAACGGCACCGATTCCCCCAGAATATTGCGTCCGCCCTCCACCCTGACAAAACGGGGGGAAAAAAAGGAGGAGCGCGACGACCTGGAGTATTTCATGAACTTGCCGGCAGCACGCTTTCCCGCCGAACTGAAAGAACGGTTGAAAAAAAAGGGATACGACCCTGCTCTGGATATCCTGTTTGAAACATGGGCGTACCGCGACCCGCAGGGCGCATTGACCGCCTGGCTGAATCTGCCATCGGAAAAAAGGTCGCAAGCCGTAAGGGGAATGTTTAAAGGCTGGGTGACTGCCGACCCCGACGCCGCGCTGGCGTATCTGGCGGACCACAGGGAGAGCAGGGGAGAACTGGGAGCGGCCAGCCGGGATATTTTGACTGTAATCGCCGGAGAGTTTCCCGAAAAGGCGTTGCCCTGGCTCAGACACTTTACCGGACAGGAAAGAACCGAGCTGATGCGGGACTTTTTCAGCCTCCGTCTGAACCAGTCGCTGGAGGCGGCCATGACCTTGTGCAATGAACTCACTCCGGAAGAAAAAAGGCGTACGCGCGCGCTGGAAAAAATCGCGCTCCGTCTGGGAGAAACAGACTGGAACAAAGCCCTCCGCTGGGTGGAAAACCAGCCGGAAGAAGAAAGACAGGGCTTGATCTTTGAGGCACTCTCCGGCCTTTGCGTCAAAGACCCCGAGGCGATGAAAAAGAACCTGAACATAGTCCCGGCTGGAGAAGAGAGAGATCAGTTCCTCTGGTTTCTGAGCGGCGGCTCCACCTGGGCGGATACCCCCGGCCTGGAACTGGATGAAGTACTCAAAATGCGTGACCTGTTTCAGGACCCGCAACGTGCCCGGCTATCCGTACTGAAGTCATCGGAACTCCTCGCCCGGAACAACCCCGGGAAACTGCTGGAGGTGACGAACTCCCTGCCGGATGGAGAACTGAAAGACACCTTAAGGGCCAACTACGCATTGAGAAACGAGAGGGCGAGCGTTGAAGAACGTCTGAATACCCTGACCCATCTGGAGGGGAGCCGTCCTCAGAGAATGGCGGCAGGAAGAGTGCTCCAGTCCTGGGCGGATACGCGGGCCGCTCTGAAATGGATCGAAGCGGCGCCCGTCTCTAAAAAATGCAAGGAAGAGTGGAAGGAATCTCTGGACGTACATGAATAAATTCCTGGGAAGATACGCCTTTTTAACGGCATTACTGGCGGGAGCGGCCGCAGGGTATGCCGCCTCCCATTATGGCTTTGGGCTGGAGAAAGGGACGGGAGCGGAGTCGTCATCCAGCCGTAGATCCGTTGCCCTCCCTCATCTCACGGCCCGGGAAACATGCATTCCTTCCCTGCGGACACGTCAACGGGCTCAGGAAATGCGCTCGCGCCTGACCGGCGACATAGCGCGGGACTGGGAATACTTCCAGGCGACGGGGGGGAATGAAGAAGAGTATTTAAAGGCGTTGATGGAGTACTGGGGGCAGCATTGCCCCCGGCAAGCCTGGTCGTTTCTAAACTCGACTGAATTGGGGAAAAAATATGACGAATTCATCCTGGGAGAACTGAAATCAAAGTTGCTGACGGAGTGGCTCCATGCCAGCCCGGAGAATGCCTGGGCATTCTGTGAAAACATGCTGAATTCAGATGACAGCAGCTCAACCATTCTTGAAACCATGGCGGAATTCCGCTGTCTTGACAACATGGAAGGGGCGCTGGCATGGGCCCTTTCCCTGCCTGGTCCTTCGGAAGCGGAGAAAAATGAGTTTGATGGTGTTATTCCCAGTGAATACCTTGGACCCAAAGGAAAGACCATGTTGTATCTGTTATCATCGAATGCCTACTTCGAAAACGAAAGAGGAGCGGAATGGGGCGCGGCATTAAAAAAATACTTGCCTCAAATCAGGGAAACAATCGGCTTGGAGAGCCTTGAGCCATTTATAACAGATAATTGGGGCAGAGAGGAAGCGGGAGAGTGGATCGACTCGCTGGATTTGCCCGAATCCGACAGGCAGAAATGGCGGCAGTCGCTGGAACAGAAACGGGAAAAGGAACGGGAAGAGAAACAAAAAATCTCGTATGAGGCGGATCAGGGCCTGGAAAATACATTGGCCAAACTGGGCAAAAACGCCGCGCCGGAACAAAAGGAAAATATTCTCAGAGACTGTTGCCGTTCCAATGAAATCGAACTCAAACAGTATGCGGCGGCTCTCCCCGAAGGAAGTGAAAAATGGCTGGCGCTGGGCATATTGAGTGAAAACTCGCGACATATGGAATATGAGGAACGCTTGTCCCTGCTGAAAAACATCCCCGAGAAACAGAGAGTGGAGCATCTGACAGAAATATATAGAGACTGGAAACAGGAGGATGCCCGAGCGGCTGAACATGCTCTGGATAATATCGACTTTTTATCCGACGAAGACAAACAGGCAATGGAGTGGGGCTCGGGCCGTTTTAGATCCGTATCAATGTTTCCCGGGCAGATGGAAACATCTCCCTTCTATCAGGAGAAAAATGACGGATTGGACGATAACTTTGTCAGTTTCGCCGATGAGGCGGACAATATAGCCCCGGAAAAATAACATGGCGCAAAAGCAGACCGGACAGGAGAAAAGATACATTTGCCCTCCCTGTTTTTGCGCTTTTATTCCGCAGGGCGGGGGAGTACCCTTCCGCCCATGTCCATACAATCGCAAGCGAATCCCTTCATTCTGGATTTGGTCAGATACATGCCGGGCAAGCCGATCGAGGAGACGGCCCGCGAGATAGGCATGTCGCCTGAGGAAATCATCAAACTCGCCTCCAATGAAAACCCCCTTGGCCCTTCCCCCAAGGCGGTAGAGGCGATGGCCGCCGCACTTGCGCACTCCCACATCTACCCCGACGGCGCGGCTTTTGACCTCTGCCAGGCCATCGGGCGCAAACTGGACATACCGTGGGACCAGATCGTGATCGGCACGGGATCAAGCGAAGTCATTGAACTTCTGTGCCACAGCTTCCTGAACCCTGAAACGGAGCTGATCGTCTCCCAGTACTCCTTCTCCATGTACAAAGTCATGGCCAAACTCTTCGGGGCGAAATTTACCGAAGTCCCGGCCAAAAACTATGGGCACGACCTGGACGCCATGGCCGCCGCCATCACTGACAGGACGCGCATGGTCTTTATCACCAATCCGAACAACCCGACCGGCACAATCGTAACCCCGGAGGAAATCGACCGCTTCATGGCAAAAATACCCGACCATGTCGTCGTCGTATTTGACGAAGCGTATATCGAGTTTGTCGAACCCTCGACGGGACTGGTGCCCGATACGCTCGGATATGTACGCCAAGGCCGCAACGTTTGCCTACTCCGCACCTTCTCCAAGCTCCAGGGCCTCGCCGGGCTCCGCATCGGCTACGGCGTCTCCACTCCAGCCATCATCGACCTGCTGCACAAATCGCGGGCTCCCTTCAACGCAAACGCGATCGCCCAGGCCGGCGCCATCGCCGCCGTCAATGACGATGCGCACGTCAACCGCTCCCGCGACGTAAACCGGGAGGGAATGGCCTTCTTCGGCAAGGCCTTTGAAGAACTCGGCCTGGAGTACATCCCAAGCTACGGCAACTTCATCCTCGTCCATGTGGGGGACGGCAACAAAACCTTTGCCGACATGCTCCAAAAGGGAGTCATCATCCGTGCCATGGCCAGCTCCGGCCTGCCTGAGTGGATACGCATCACCATCGGCGTCAAAGAGCAGAACGAACGCTGCCTGGCTGTACTCAAACAGGTCTTGGGGAGATAAAAGCGGCGCGAATACTCCAGCTCTTGTAAGGCAACCTTTTATCGAGGTTGCCTTTTTTATTTTGAAAAAATGATTGAATGTTTTTTATTTTTGAAATAAATATGAGAAAAATTAAACTATGAGTTCTTTTTGTGTAGTTTCTGCGCGATGCAATGGCTGTCCTTCAATAAAATTATCAGAAAAATCAATAAATTCAGCATTGAATGCTTTGAAGGCAAGGACAAGGAATGAGAGAAGGGATTGTAGAGATATATTTCGATTTGATAAGAATAAAATATGCCCTTTGGTGACTTACAAGGAACTGTATTGTATTATAAATGATTTTTTGATGTGCATATCAAAAAGTGTATATAGCAATATTTTAAATAGAGCGAGAGAGGAGAGGTATTTGTTTACGTTTAAAGGTTTTTATGAGAAAATTCGAACTCTTGGGTATGGTGAAAAAATTAAAATTAAAGGATTATATGATAATAATGAAGGTGCAATATACATGAGCATGGATGAGCGCATTTATGGAGATTCCAGAATAGGGCATACAAAATTGCTGGCTTCTTTCAAGAGAACGGTTTTTCATGAATTGGCGCATTGGCTTCATTTCTTCAGAATAAACGAGGTAATCGTAAATGATATAAATAATTATTTTTCAGATAGAATAAATAAATACTATCATCCTTGTGTAATAGATTTGGGCTTTGCTAGTCCATACAGACTCACCTATTGCAATCTCCCCGGTTATAAAGATCATTTCATTCCCGATATTTTATATAGGTGTAATATTTACAACGATTATGCAGGTCTTCATGATGATTTTGCCGCAAGGGAAGCTTTCTATGGAAGGGAAATGGTAGCCTGTCATATAGAAGGCTTGGCTTTTCCTGACTGTTTATTTGAGGAGTATTGTCAGGATATTCATTGGCGGGAGGCATTTCTGAAGTCATTGATAATTTTTAATTAAAAACTTATGATTATAGTAGAAACAGGAAGAGGGTATTTCCCAAAAATGACAACAAGATTTTCCGTATCTTCAAAAAAATGGAAGGAATGGAAACGGTCAGGGCAGATCCCGGCTCAGATGAAAAGAAATTTGTCTTTTAATAATGGATATACCATTGTATCCCCCATTTTAAGCCGTGGGAGATCAGTTGAGATCACTCCTTGGGAGTGTGCTGTGCCGATGGGAAAAGAAAAATGGAAGCGGCTAAAAAGCCCGTTTTATTCAGACTTCTTTAATATATTTGAAAGTATGATCGATTAGAATATAAGCATTTCTTCGTCCTGTTTCACATCCATGTAGATCAGCCCGCATTCGGACAGAAACAGAAGCAGCTCGTTCAATACATATTCGAAGACGGGCGCGTTGATATTGAAGTAATAAAAAGTCTGGTCGGACTCGTCCAGCAGCAGAAAGCGTATTTTATTCTTTTTGCGCCCGTACGCTTTGGCGAACTTGGCGGCGGGGGCGGCGGGAATGAAGCGGTCGCGGCCTCCATTTGCCAGAAAAAGAGGAGGAAGCCCCTTGCGGACCAGTCGGATGGGGCTGGCTTTTTTGGCCTCCTTTTCCTGAGGGAAACAGGCCGTCAGCAGACCGGTCTTGGCGGAGCAGTCCACCAGCCCCCGGAAGACGATCAGGGCGGCGGGTACGGGAAGCGGAGGCGCGTTTTTGTCTCTTTTACCTTCCTCCCTCAGGGCCAGATGCAACGCCATGAAGCCTCCTGCTTCACTGCCGGCGGCGATGATTTTGTCCTCGTCCAGACCGAGAGCGCGGGCGTTTTGCCGCATCCAGGCCCAGGCCTCTGTCGCGTCGTCTATAATCTCTTCTGAGGAAACGTCGTAGTCCTGCCCCTGCCTGTACTCCAGCAGCACAGAGACCACTCCGTGCCGGGCGAGGTGGATCGCCCATGGCGTGAACTCCGTCGCGTCTCCCATCTTCCATAACCCTCCGTGAAAGAAAAAAATGGCAGGGGCCTTTGCGTCGGGACTATGCCCGTCGGGGAAGACAATAGTAGCCTCCAGCTCGACGCCGTCGTCGAACCGCCGCCAGACAAAGCGGGGCTGCTCATTGAAAACTTTGCTGTGGCGCGCTCCGGCGAGGCTGAGGGGGAAGGGGATCATTAAAAATGAGGGAAACAGGGGAGGCCATTATTAAATTTACCTTTCTTCGGTGCAAGGAAGATGTCATAAGTTCCTCATGTTCCTGCCTGAATCCCGCTTGTTTTTTGTGCCTGCGGCCCTGATTGTATCGGTTTCCTCCCTGATGGGAGCCGAGCCTACCCAGTCTCATCTGGAGGCCCGGTATTACACATGGCGTCAGTCCATGATACGGGGAGACTATGACATCTGGCAGTCTGCGACGGCTCTCTTCCGACAAAGAATGGTGCGTAATATGGCGGTCTCGGAGAAAAAACCTTTTCCGGAGGCGGTATTTACCCTCCCGTTTCGTCCGCCGGCATTGAACGAACTGAAGTTTATCGGCATCAAAACAAAAGGAGACACGGCGGCGGCCACCTATTACGGAAAAATTGATTTCGGCATTGGGGGCAAACCTACCGACAATGCCCTGGTCCTCCTCTTTGCCAAAGAAAAGGGGGAATGGAAGTATGACACCGCCCGCTTCTTCAACCTTGCCAAACTGCCTGAAGTCAGGAACAGACTGTCCAGGGGGGACGCGAAAGTATTGGACGAGCAGGACGGCAAGGTTGAAGAAGCGGGC
>CAZNVW010000042.1:0-16449 GCA_964576595.1 uncultured Verrucomicrobiales bacterium | reverse complement strand
CAGCGCTCGACATCGTACCGGGGGCCGACGCGCAGAATGGCGCCGCAAGAGGCCATCCGCTCTTTCGTTTCCCGAGGCAGGGGGTCAAGCTCCGGCTCTTCTCTTCCCACGAGCAGCAGGCGGGCGTCGGGGAAATCCCGATGCAGGCGGAGAAACGACGCCACCAATTCCGGAATTCCCTTGTCTTTGACAAGACGCCCTACAAAGGAGAAGACGACATGATTCTCCGCATATCCCAACTCCGCCCTTTTCTCCTCACGCCCCTTCCCCGGCACAAAGCGGGTCAGATCCACCCCGTTTATATTGCCATGAGCGATGACGGGCAACTCCTTGCGGGTGACATTCGCCTCTCTCAGCAGCCTTTTGACGCCCTCCCCCTCCGGGTTCACCACTGTCGCAAACAGGCATGTCAGCCGATCCGTTGTTTTCAGCACCTGCCGTATTTTACCCGTCTTCCACGGAAAGATCAGCCCGGTAAAGGTATGGATGCGCACCGGAACACCGGCAAAAAACGCCGCTGTCATGCCCAGCAAGCCCGCTTTGGGCGTCATTGAGTGGACCATATCCGGCTTTTCCCTTTTCAGGATTCGCCACAGCCGCCACAGGCTTTTCAAATCCTGCAGCGGCGAGATATGCCGGGCAATAGGGGTTTCGATGAGCTTCATCCCCCCCTGCCGGATGCGGTCGCATTCCTCCCCGGGAGAGCATATGCCCGTCACTTCGTATTCCTTTTCCAGCCATTTCAGTCTCGGCAGCAAAAAGCTCTCCAGACTCTGCGGTACTGCGGTGATGTAAATGAGTTTTTTCATTTTATTTGACTGCCGCGGATGAAGAGAGCCAGTTTGAGAGCGCACAGGACGGCTCGCAGTCCCGCCAGCCGATATACCTTGTTGATGTATGCTACTCTGGAGGTGGACGGCTCCTTCAGGTAGGGGCAAAAATGTGAAAGTTCGGGGAGAATGACGCTTATTTGTTTCCAGGGAAGGGAGGAAGCCGCCAACAGGACGCTGCTGAACGCAATCGACAAATAGAGGGAAATCAGGGGCGATTTCAAATGGGTTTCAATGAAAAACAGGTTATCAACGGCTTGCCGGATATGGGCCAGCGTATGAGTGTGAGTGATGGAGCCGCCCCTCTGCCGGTACGCCATGACGGTTTCATTGTACACCGCCGTTCTGTTTGCCGCTTCTATCAGTCTGGCGCACCAGTCCACATCCTCAGAGATGATTCCCGGTCTGAAGTACAGCTCCGATTCCAGGAGGAGCGCGCGCCTGACCGCCTTGTTGCAGGCGGAGCTTATCAGGGCGTTGTTTTTTAACAGCAGGGTAAACAGCGCGTTTTTGTCTTGCAGCAGGGAGAGACAGGTTTCGAGTCCGGGGCGGGACAAATAGTCCGGCGTACAAAATGCTTCCGCGGCTTCATTGCATTTTTGCGCGCCAAATTCGACGAAGTCCAGGTCATGGGCTTCCATTAATTCGGCTATTTCTTCGGCGGCGTCGGGCTTGAGCCAATAGTCGTCACTGTCGAGGAAAAACAGGACTTCTCCCGTTGCGGCGTTGATGCCGGTGTTGCGCGCCGCGCTCAGTCCTCCGTTGCTCTGGTGGATGGCGATAACGGAGTCGTATTTTTCGGCGTAAGCGTTGCAAATATTCGGAGAATCGTCCGTCGAACCGTCGTTCACCAGGATGATTTCTTTGTCCGGCGCCGTTTGCGCCAGTACGCTATCCACGCATTGCGCAAGATATTTCGCGGTGTTGTACACCGGTATGACGATAGATATTTTCATTGGTATTGTACTGTTTTAACGCCCCTTTTGCCGAGGGTTGACGCGATGCCGTAGCGCGCCCCCTGAAACGGAAGATAGACGGGCCGGTTCATTGGGACAGGATTCGCCGGATGATGAGCAGGAGCGCGAAAACGCCCGGCGTAAATTTGAATTTCGCCGAACTGTAGAACGCCCGCCAGTGCAGGGGGAAATAGGTCAAAGGCAGTTTTTCCAGAGACTCTCGAAGCCACGGTTCACGGAGCAATGCCTTTATCTGCGAATATTTTTCGGCAGGATTTTTGTCGGAGCCCAGGAGGTTGAGGCCGAGATACAGCAAAGAGAGCGCCTTTCTGTTGGAGAGCGCCTGAGCCGCCTCTTCTCCCATGCGGTGTTTCACGACAAGGCGGTTCATTTCCCTGAACAGATTGACCCATTGACCCGTTAGATTCTCCTTGCAGACACGGGTAAACGAGGCCGCGTTATCCTTCCTGTAGTGGTGAAACAGGTCTGAGCAGTAATAGGCGCTCCGGGCATACGAGAAGACATCGATATTCACCAGCACGTCTTCCGCCGATCCGATGATTTTCGTGTCCGTGTACTCGACCCCGTTGTTAAAGAAGAGTTCAGACTTGTAGAGTTTGCCCCATACCGTACCGATCGAGTCCTGTTGCTCGGGGCGTCTCAGGTATTCTCCGACAGGCCCGATGAGACGCGAGACCAGGGCCGGCATATCCGCCGGGGAAAAAAGCCTGTCGTTTTCCCAGACCCGCACCGGCTGGCTCTTGTGCCCGTATTCTTTGACGTATCCCCAAAAGACGATGTCAACCCGGTGCTCCCGCATGGCCGCCGCGGCTTTTTGCAGGGTGTCCTCATCCATCCAGTCGTCGGAATCCAGAAAGGCGAGGTACTCCCCTTTCACCCGTTTCAATCCGGCGTTTCGGGCGGCTGCAATTCCCGCATTGGGCTGATGGACGAGTTCTATTCTGGCGTCTCGGGCCGCCCATTGTTCCAGTATCTCCGCCGAGCCGTCCGTGGAGCCGTCATTCACGCAGATAATTTGCAGATCCGCACAGGTTTGCGCCGTGATGCCGCCCAGGGTCTCCGGGAGGTACTGCGCGGTATTATAAATCGGAATAACAATAGATATTTTCATACCAAGTTTATTTGTTGAATCGTTCCCATGTATGCCCTCCATACTCCAAGCAGGCATATCGCACAAGGTATGATGCCATTCCCGGAATTTTATTTTGTTCGCGTATTTCTCTTGAAGTCGAAGTCAATATGATATCCCGATCACTCCATTTTCTGTTCTTCGAATCAACTACGATGTGAACCATTTTTGCAATGCTGAGATAATCTGGTGAAAATAATATCATTTTATTTCATTGAGAGTTCCGACATAGTCCCAGTCATCCACCCATTTTTTGGGAAAGAATTTGTATGACATAATCTTGGCGTAAGGCCGCTCCCTTTCCTTATAGCAATAAATAGAAACTTGATTCTTAATGCCTTCAATATGTTGGTGAGTTAACGCCAAATGATTTTCCTCCAAATCATCAAATCTCTTTATATCCTCAAATGGAAAATCAGTATGATAATATTCGTATAGGAATATGATATTATCATGATTCACTCTTCCACACCTCGAATCCCACTCCTCTTTTGCGTGTTGAAAAGAATCACTGTGGTTAAAATACAGTCGAACAGGAGAATGCACCCCATCTCTCGGGTTCAGACACCCAACCGGGAATGGTCTATTTTCTTCTTGAGATATATTTTCCAATTCGCAAGAAAGGTATAAACGGAAATTGTAACAAAAATCAACGTATTCATTACTATTAAAAAACAGGTTAATTGTTGGAGAATTAAATCTAAGCCCAAGTCTGTGATAAATAACTCCGCCCAAACAGTTATTGCAAATAATGGTCGGATTCCTATTATTTAGCCGCCTCCTGGCTCTGTACATAAATATATCATTTATGTTCTCGACAATCCCCTTCAATATTCCTCTAAGAAAATCAGCCTTCATATACATTTAATTATGTTAATTATTTTTTTCCTATCAGAATTTCTTATAATCCTGGGGTGCGGCGAGCCCTTCTCCCACTCTGTCCATGTGAGATTGTCTCCTGTAATGAGGTCGGAAAACTCCGAGTTCAGTAAGAGGGTTTGCTTGAACATTTCGTCGGAACATCTTGTTTTGGAAATCAAAGAGAAAATTTGCCGTCTTCTTTCCAACGGATATTAAACAGCAGCATGAGGCAGAGAGGCCCAGTTGGCTCCCTTGCCAACCAGAGGTATATTTCTTATTCTATCTATAAAGAACAGTGACTGAATCTTGTTGCAAATAAAATTAATATATTTCATTGTCGCATGACAATGAGATAGCCGCATGTATTCATAAAGATATTTTTCAATGATCTTATATCCCATAAAAATCCTATTCTCATTATTAAAAAAACGATGAATACAATCCTTATTTTTAACAGGCAATGCGCATCCCGAGATAAAACGATAATAGGAATACTTATATTTTGAACCATATGCCTCTTGATACAATTTCATCTCGGCACGAGCTATTGAGTCATCTCCCCACTGAACATTCGGGGGATTTTCACAAAAAGTCACCGTGGAGTATTTAACCACTTCCGCAAGGGATTCATAAGGAAAAGGAGCCGCTTTTTTATCCAAGTGGATATAGATATCATTCCCGGGATCATCTATTAAATTCAGCATAATATTCAGCAGATCATACTGATTGCGACATAGTATCAAACAGGCGTTTTTCATATAATTTTTTGTTGTAATATATTCATCCCGATCACGTGCATGTCAAAATTTAACATTTATAAAATTTTTGTTTGATGAGACATAAAATACTGCCCGAGAGCGCAGTATTGACTATCATTCCCACGGCAAGAAACAGGAGGCTGATGACGGCTCCATAGGCGCACGCCTGGAGGAAAAACTCCTTGTATGAGCCTATATTCAGCGGGAATCGGGCGTTGACCGTATAAACGATCAAAAAGCTGCAAAGGACATTGACGCCCCAGGTAGCCACCGTGCCTGACGCCGTGCGGTTCATGATCTTTTCATTGGTGAAGACGATCAGATAGACGGCCCGGTAGAGTAATGCGGCTATGTTGCCTATTAAAACACCGTAAATGCCGTAGTGGATGACGGCGACGAGAGACACGATCACACTCAGGGCCGCTTCAATGATCGCGGAGTTTTGCGTTTCCCTGAATCGCCCCACGACGTTGATGATATTCAGGCAGGGCGTGCGGGCCGCCGCCAGCAGCTTGAAGATGACAAACAGAAGAGGCAATTTCGGGTCAAGGTAGTTGATATCCGTCACTCCGGCCGTGTAAAGTTTCAGGAAAGGCAGGATGAACAGGTAGGCTATGGTGAACAGGCTGAAGGAAGCGGAAAAGAACAGCGATTCGTAGGAGTCGAACATCCGCAGGAATAAATTCCGGTCCGTATGATAGGCTCTGCCAAAAAGGTAACTGACGCTGTTTCCCGCCATCTGGGTGGAGGTGGTGACAATGTCGAATACCATGTTGTAAACGATAAATACGCTGACTACTTTGAGATTGGAAAAGAGGGTCAGGAGGATGACCGCCGAATTGGTCAGTACGAGGCTCGCGATCTGGTGAATGAAGACAGATCCTTTCTGGGACAGCGCCTTGAAATCGGGGGCGGCGGCGAAATCGACCCATTTGTACTTGCGGACAAAGAGGAGATGATAGATCAGGATGGGCACCAGGGAGACCAGGCAAAACGCCACTTGCAGCTCGATCAGGTTGCAGCCCGCCGTCAGCAGGGCGATTTTGACGACACTGGAGACGATGCCAATAATCGTGGCGATATTGGCGATGATGTAGGATTTGCCCTCGGCTTGTAAAAGGACGCGGAATTTACCCTGATAATAATAGTTCAGGACTCCGGGTACGCCGCTGAGCAGTACGACCGCGCACGTGAGGCCGTAGGAGAAGTCTTTGACAACGAGCGGATACAGCAGCGAGACGGCAATCACGCACAGGAGGTAAAAGCGGCCTGTTTTTTTATAGTAGGCGCTGGTCGCGGAAAGGATGCTGTTTATGCTTTTTTTGTCGTTGCCGGCCAGGGGACGGTACAGGGCCTGTATGGAGGCTCCCCCCAATCCGGCTTCCAGCAGGGTGAGATAGGCGAGTACCTGGCCAATGGAGCTGAGCAGGCCATTGGCGGCGGACCCCAGGTTGATGATAAACAACCTGGGGATCACGATACCCAGCGCAAGAGTGATGATCTGGCCGGCGAAGCCAAATACAATATTATACACGCCTTTTTTCAGCTCCGCTCCCATGCTTCAGTGTGAATGATCTGTTCCGAGCCACTTGTCCAGCTGCGCGAATTGCCCCTGCGCCTCCTGCATGATCCGCTCTACGTCGAAGGCGGAACGGACAGACTGCAAGGCGTGGGTAATGGCCTCCGGCCGTTTTATTTCCTGAATGCGGAGCGCGGGCAGATGGTAGTTTATATCCTCCAGTACATGATCCATTTTGGGACTGTAGCAGACGGGCAGAACCTTCCTGCCCAGCATCCAGCCGATAATCATGGCGTGAAAGCGGGTGGCGACAATCATCTCCGCCTGCTGCATGCAGGTGATGACTTCCTCTATGTCGCCCCGGTAAAACAGAGTATGCACACGGCCGGAACCGGCGAGTTGCCGCAGCTTTGCAATCGCTTCTTCATCGCCTTCTTCACGGCAGAAAGAAATCAGATGGATGTCGTAGCCCAGTTCGGAATAATGGCGGCAGGTATGGCTCAGCGCATGCAAGTACGCGCTTTCATGCGAGGCCAAATCCGGGCGGTCCGCCAAATGGATGAGAGAAATGGCAATGGACTTGCCGCAGGCGGTCGAGGTCGCGCGGGGTTTCAGGCCGCTGCCGGCAAAAACGGCATCCGGCGCTCTGCGCACATTGGGCAGGCTGGCGAACAAGTCAAAGGAATGCCGCTCGCGAAAGCAAACATCCTCGTAGGTAGAGAACAGCTGCCGGAACGATTCATAAAAGGCCGAATCGTTATAGGGGCCGAAATTGGCTCCGATCAGGAAATAGGGGATAGACCGAATTTTCCTTCCCTTGATATATCGGAAGTAGGATTGCCAGTGCTCGTCCCTCTGAATAAAGAGGGAGCCGGTAATGCAGACACAGGCATCGCAGCGCCCGGCCAGCAGGTTCTCATAGAGATTGCCGTTTCCCGCCATACGGCCGAGTCTGTTGAGACATCCGGCCGCTATGTTCGTATTCGACAAGACGGTCAAATTGGTACACGTCTGCAGGACCGTTTTATATTCCGGCTGGGCGTAGAGCAGAAACTCCACCTCCGGGTAACGGGTGCAAAGGGTTTGAATGAGAATGTCATCGCCCAGATTGAATCTGGTATAGGCATAGATCATTACTTTCTTTTTACGTCGTCTCATTGTCCCGTATAGATTTGTTCGTACAGGGCGGCGACGCCCCTCATGTCGTAGAGTCCGGCTCTTGCCTGGTCCAGCGCGCGCGGGCTTGACTCATGCGAGTCCATATAGCGGCTGATGTACTGCGCATAAGCGTCCTCACCCAAAGAAAGGGGAACAAACTCACACATCCCGAGATCCGCCTCCACAGGCACCTGGTCGGAGGCAAAGGCGGGTATTCCCATCAGCTGGGCTTCCACAAAGACGATGCCCAGCCCCTCGCAAATAGAAGGAGAAATGAAAAAGTCGGATGCTTTCAGCAGCTCCGGGACATTACTGTCGGGCGGCAAAAATCTGATTTTGTCCTCCAGCTGCAAATGGCGGACGCAGGAGTGCACTTCCTGCTCCTGTTCCCCATGTCCGACAATGGTCAGACGGCAATCGCCCCGCAGCAGACATAATTTTTTAAATGTGCGGAGCATAAAAAACAGATTTTTTTGAGCGGAAAATCTGCCGACAAACAGGAAGTTGTATTCGTTGCCGGAAAAGCCATATTTTTGTTGCAGGGTTTCCTTGTCCGCGTATGCGTCGGGGTTGAATTTATCCCGGTCCACCCCGTTGAACACAACGATATGATCCTCCCCCTGCCCGTACATTGTCCGGCAGGCCGCTTTGCTGCACCCCAGTTTATGGGTGGCGAACCAATGATAGCTCCATCGGAAAAAACGGCCCGACAAGCGGACTTTCCACGGGAACAGGCTCGGGTTCCAATAATCCGAATAGGCGTTGTGCGCATGCATGCAGCGAACGGGCACGCCGCTGCGTTTCGCCGCCAGCAGCGCCTCCGGCCCCTGATTCGCGCAATGGACGTGAACGGCCCGAATGCCGGGATGCCGGTCAATGTAGTTTCGCAGCCTCTTGTACAACAAGACCCGTTTGTTCTCCCGGGACCGGGCCTTCAATCCGGCGTATTCCTCTACGACGGTGACGCCGGCCGCTTCCAGGGCTTCCTTATAGTACATATCGGTATCGTCCAATACATAGACATGCATCTTGAATTTTTCCGGATCAAGGCTTGTCGCTATATTATACACGACACGTTCCAGTCCCCCGTTGGACAAGCTGTCCGCAATTGTTAAAATTTCCGTTTTCATGAGGTATGGTTTATCGGCGGCAAAATCTCAGGATGAGCCGGTACAGGCGCCATTTTATCAGGACGTAATAATATTTTTCCTTCGTTCTGATGCGGGAAATCACCTTCCAGCTTAATTTTTGGAAACAGGGATGCTCCCGGTATTTCCTGATGGTTTCGAGAATGACTTTTTTCTCTCTTTGATTCGATGGGCGGCATTCGTTGCTGATACAGCTTGTGATATTGTATATTTCCGTCATTTCCATGCGTTCCGCCATTTCCTCACTGAAAATATCGCCTTTTTGCAATACCTCTTTCATCAGCTTCATCTGGCTCGTGATGGTCTCATAGAGGCCGGGCATATAGCAACGGGTGGCCGACTTCGGATTGGCGCGGTAATGATAATAGGCTGCGCTCTCCACATAGGCGCTGTGACAACGGCTGAGGTATTCGACGACAAACAGCAGATCCTCGGCCATTTTGATATTGTACAGACGTATGGCCGAAGCCCGGTTGATGATGCTTTTCCGGAAAAGACAGCGGCACATGGACCCCATTACAAGCGCGCACAGGGGGACTTGAGGGAACCTGCCTACCATAGCGCCGATTATGGAGCGAATGATTTGATCGCGGGAATAGTATCCCGCAGGCAGGGGCTCCTCGTGGAGATATTTCTGCCCGTCGATGAAATCATTGTACCCGCACAACGTGATATCGACATTGTGAGCGGTGAGCGACAGGCAGAGTTTTTCGAACATTTCCGGCTCGCACAGGTCATCGCTATCTACGAACCCTATATACTCGCCCCGTGCCGCATCGATGCCCTCGTTACGGGCAGAGGAGACTCCGGCATTCTTTTTATGAATCACCCGTACACGCGCATCCGACGCGGCGAACTCGTCGCAGATCCGCCCGCTGTCATCCGTCGAGCCGTCATTGACGAGGATAATATCCAGATTACGCCATGTTTGCCGAACGAGGGATTCCAGGCACGGGCGAAGGTAGGCCTGCACATTGTACACCGGCACAATGATGCTGATGAGTTCCTGCTGCTGCGCGGTCATGGCTCAGGCGTTTTTTTTGACGAATTTCATGAACAGGGCGAAGAGACGCCCGTTCGTCCGGTACAGCAAGTGTACAAGGCGGGTGCTGAAGGGAAGTTCTCCGAATTTTATCTCCGAAAGCCGTTTTTCAATATCGGCCCGTTCCGCCGCGGTATCGGCCTTTCCTTCATTATATATTCTCGCAATGGTTTTCAGCAGGCAATTGGCATAGAGCGTCTCTATTTGCCTCCTGTGCCCGGGATACAGGTTCAATTCTACCTCCCGCTTGGTGCATGTTATTTTATAGACATCAAGCGTCAATTTGAAGCTGCCCCGGGTCATTATGCTGCCCTCGCGGATGCAATACACATATAATGTCTTGTCATAGTGAACGACGGTCCGGCAGGCTTGTATGTGCAAATAGGAGGCCGCATAGTCCTCCGCCAGAAGCCCGGGGGGAAAGGGCACTTCCTCAAGGATTCTTCTCGCATATAATTTGCTCCAGGGAGAGTGCTGAAAATACTTCCCGTAAAGGTAATGCTCTCCCGCCTCTCTGGAATTCATCACGATTACCTCTCCGGTGCCCGAGGAAATGGCCACCTGTTGACTGGCGGGCTGCAACTGGCTGACAGCCTCAAATGCGACCATATCCGCACCAGTCTCCAAAGCGACGCCGAGCAGCTCCTCACAGGCACGGGGAATCAGGTAGTCATCGGAGTCGACCAACATGATATACTCTCCCGTACTGGCGCCTATCCCGGTATTGCGCGCTACCGCCACTCCCCCGTTCTCCTGATGGATGACCTGTATGCGGTCATCGGCAGCGGCCAGCGAATCACACAACTCACCGGAGCCATCGGTTGAACCGTCATCCACCAGAATGATCTCCAGGCGGGGATATGTTTGTTGTATCACGGAATGCACGCAGCGTTCCAGATACGGCAATACATTATATACCGGGACGATAACGGATAATATTGTTTTTGTAATAATCATATCAACTGGGTTGTAATCGTCGTTTTGCTTGCTGGGCTATCGTATAAATAAGCATGATTTCAATAGGAAACGTTTTAAGCCTGTGACGCATGGCGGAGCCGTAGTTATTGGTGCCCCATGAGAAGATGAGGTTGCTGGCGATCCAGATGACAAGGAAAACCCTGACCAGAGTCTCGTTGGCGGGAGACAGTCTGCGTCTGTTTCTCAAAATCCTGATGATTTGGTAGATGACGTAAATCCGCGCGGTGCCGTCGAGCAGAAAGGCAATCAGCGTGCCGACGCCCCTGACCTGCCACGGAAGCGGAGAAGTAACGAAGTAGAAAAAACGAAGCGGAGTCTGCAGCAGGATGCCGGCGGGAGACCCGGGCGCGCTGATGTAGTCGGTATTCCCCTGGACGCTTCCCGTCTTCCTGATGATGTCCGAGGAATCCTCCACTCCGCTGAAGCGGGAGGTGGCGGAAGTGAACACGCCAGCGCCAAGAGCCCCCAGCATGAGCAGGGAAACGGCCGCCATCTTGACGGGAGTAATGGTCAGCGTGCGTTTATAGGGATTATAGAACGCAAATACCGCGATGTAGGCGAAAAAGGCGGCAATCATGCCGGAGTGCATACGGGCGCACCAGTAAACGAAGAGAAACGCCATGAACAGGCTGCCGAGGTTCCTGTTGACGAGATACTTGACGAAAAAGAAGAGAGAAACGGCAAAGGAGCACTGTATGGTCATTTCCCTGAGATAGGCAACGGAGAAGATGATCTCCATGGGCCAGAAATAGAAAATCAGGGCAGACCACGCCGCCACCTTTCCCCCGGCAATGAGTTTGGCCGTTTTAAAGATAAAGAGGAACGTGAGCTCGCTCATCATGTAGCTGAAGAAATACATGTAGGCGGTGCATTCGCCGAACAGGTAGTAAACAACGGCCACAATGCGGTCATATAAATCGGTGCGCTGCCACTCGGCCGATGAGGGGGACAGCAGCTCCCAAAAGCTGTCCGCCTGGGATATCAGGCCCGTTCCATTCGCGTGAAAAACGGGCCAGTCGCCTCCGCTCATCGGCAAATCGCCATGTGTGGACTGGTAAAATAGCAGGGAAAGGCGTACAAGAAACAGGAGAATGTATATGGCAAGGGCTTTGCCGTTTCTGTCGAATTTGAATAGCAAACTGCCATTGATGAAGGCGAAGAAAAAGATGAACGTCAACATCACGCCAATAGACATCATCCCGGCATCTCCCCTCAATGAGGTATAGAAGAGAGCCAGCCCGAAAGCCGGAATCAGGAGAAAAACAGGAATCATGAACATGGTGTATGTATGTTGGCAACTCCCCCCAATCTGAAGGGAAAATCAGAGTAGTCCCTGCGCCCTACAGCGCCCGGGAGGATTCATCCGCTTCGTTCAGGCCCCCGCATTTATCCTGGAAATGTCTCGGATAAACGGGCTGGGCTCCGTCTGTGACAAGGGCAAGCTGTTTCTTTGTTATTTGATGATATTCACCACCTTTTCCACGTCTGCGTCACTCACGCAGGGGCTGGAGGGGAGACAAAGTCCCGTGGCGAACCGGGCTTCCGAAACGCCATTGCCGTAGAAAGGGCTGGATGAGCAGGTAGGCTGGAGATGCATGGGCTTCCAGAGAGGACGGCTCTCAATGCCGGCATTATTCAGACGGAGAGCCAGCGCATTGCGATCGCAGCCGTATGTATCCGGGTCAATGAGGATGGTCGTGAGCCAGAAGTTGGAGTCGAAGTCCGCATGGGGATTCTGTTGAACCGAGATACCGGAAACGCCCGAAAGCCGGTCGGTGTACAGGGCATGGATTTGGCGGCGCCGGGCGATGAATTCGTGAATTCCGGTGAGCTGTCCGCGGCCTATACCGGCGCAAATGTTGCTCATGCGGTAATTATAGCCGATTTGAGAATGCCAGTACTCATTGCAGGGGTTGGGGTCGCGGGCCTGCGTCGCAAAAAATTTCACGCGTTCGGCGCTTTCCGCGTCGGGGCAGATGAGCGCGCCCCCGCCGGAAGTGGTGATCATTTTGTTGCCATTGAAGGAGAGCGCCCCATATTGCCCCCACGTTCCGCACTTGCGGCCCTTGTAGTCCGAGCCCAACGCCTCGCAGGCGTCTTCCAGGACGGGGATGCCGTATTTATCCGCTACGGCCATGAGGCCGGAAATATGGGCCGGCATCCCATAGAGATAGACGGGAATGATCGCCTTGGGCTTTTTACCCGTCTTCGTGATCCGATCGGCAATGGCCTGATCCAGCAATTCCGGGTCCATGTTCCAGCAATCGGGGGAGCTGTCCACCAGAACGGGGGTCGCGCCCAAATAGACGACAGGATTGACGGAAGCCGCGAATGTAAAGGACTGGCACATGACCTCGTCTCCCGGGCCTACTCCCAGCATCACAAGCGCCAGATGAATGGCCGCCGTGCCGGAACTCAGGGCGACCACATGCTCTACTCCCAAAAAGTCGGCGAGGCCGCGCTCAAAGGCATCGACATTGGGACCGAGGGGCACCACCCAGTTTGTGTCGAATGCCTCCTGGACATAATTCAGTTCATTGCCGGTCATACTGGCCAGCGAAAGATATATGCGATTATTCATGATTGGAGATATTTTTAAGAAGTTCTTTTATTTCTGTAAGGGAGCGGACCGAACAGGTCGCTTTATATTCTTCAGGAACGGGGATATCCTGGGAATGGATATTCCTTCCGTCATCACGAAGAAGAATCGAATGCCAGCCCAATCTATTGGGAGTGATAAAGTCCTTTTTAGGATTGTCTCCTACATACAGATAAGCATCAGTCTTATATAATTCCATAAAGTAGGCGTAATTTCTGACTTCCGGCTTTGTTGAGCCAAATTCCTCAGAAATCACGATGGCCTCGTTTGGAATGAATCTTTCAAGCCCCAACGCAGACAGTTTATTTCTCTGGGTCAAAGAGCGGCCGTCCGTAATAAGCCCCAGATTGTAGCCTGATTCGTAAAGTTCCTGTAAAACCCCTTGTACTTCGGGGGCAAGAGAGAGGCTGGGGGCATGGTTGCGGTAAATCTGTAAAAACCATTCTTTTTCAAGAGGCAAATGGTATAAATCAATCAAGCCTTGAAACGCATCTCCCTGCTTCAGATATGTCTCATACATATGGGAGAAAGCTGACGAAATTCCAAATTCCGCTTCCACCCTTTGGGCAATCGCACAAAAAGCCGATACAAGGAAATCCCGCTCTTTGTAAAGCGTGTCGTCCAGATCAAAAATTATGGAGGCCTTATGATTCATATACAATCACTTCACTGTCATACCTGAGCATCAATGTATTATTTTTCCAGTCCTCGGAGTAATCGATGAAAGCTCCTTTCATGTATTCGTCGATAATCATTTGCTGGAAATTTGCTCCGGCATAGTATGACAAAGGATACCCCCCTCCAAATCGGGGATTAATTTCTATCCCGACAACATCATGATCAGACTCGCGGTAGAACAACTGAAGACAAATACAACCAGTGACTCCGGGCAAATAATCCATGCGTTCCTTCAAATAAGAAACAAGATTGTTTTTTCTTGTACGTCCTTTATTGATTTCCCCTGCGCGCACTTCAATTCTTTCGCGGGGAACAATAGACTTCACCCTGTTATCCCTTCCGTAATACATATCAACAGTAAATTCCCTGTATACGGAAGTATCTATGTACTCCATGAAAATGAGTTTTTCATTCTCTGTAATCGAAGGAGTAATATCATCAGAGGATCGAATAATATGCAGATCCTTGCTGAGAGATCCATCGTAAGGCTTGGCAAAAATAGGGTACACGGGCTGCTGCAGAGAACGACTGGCCGGAACTCTTATATCAAGTGATGAAAACAACTCGGATGTTTTGCGTTTATCCCTGCAGGCTGAAATAAAGTCGGAGTCTGATACAAGTACTGATATTCCTTGAGCCAGAAAAAGATTTTTATGATCGGCAAGCAGTTTCAATTCCGTATCAATTGTGGGAATAACGACTGATACTGAGTTTTTTTCGCAAATATCAAGAAGGATGGGCAAATACTCTTTCTCAGTAACTCGGGGAACTGAAAAACAATGATCGGATACAATACCTGCAGGGGCCAACTCCGGATTAAGATCCGTCGTAAGGACTCGGGCATCGGGCGAATATTCCCGCAGCTCCCGTTGAAACAACTTTACGAGCGTCACTCTTTTGCCTGCGGATGTAATAAGAATATTTTTATTCATATCTTACTTGAGTATTTTGTAAATTCTGCAACATAAGGCATGTCCGTCATGCCTCCTGAATAACGCCTTCGGACACTCTGAGGGATGTCATTAAGCATTAATTTTGAATGTGCTTGTGGTTTCTTTAATATTTGCCATCGGAATTTTTACTTTCAGCATTTTCACTGGAAGGAAAAATAGAAGACTATTTTTTTTGCCGACAAGCCGCTCATGGCAATCAGTTTTTTCCGTTGAATATTTCCATCGTCACATGCCCCTGTTGGGAAATGTCCTTGCGGCGAAGGATATTGTAGATTGTCAGCCAGAATATTTTGACATCCGTCAGCCATGAGACATGATCTACATACCAGATATCCAATTTGAATTTTTGCTCCCAGCTGATGGCGTTGCGACCGTTGACCTGAGCCCAGCCCGATATACCCGGCTTCACTTCATGGCGGCGGCGTTGTTCCGGGGTGTAAAGGGGGATGTATTCCATCAGCAGGGGACGAGGCCCGATGAAGCTCATATCACCCTTCAAAACATTGAAGATTTGAGGCAGCTCGTCAATGGAGGTGGAGCGGATAAAACGCCCTACCGCGGTGAGACGCTCCGCGTCTGAAAGGAGATTGCCTTCCTCATCCCGGCGATCATTCATCGTCTTGAACTTGATGACATGGAAAACGCGCTCTCCCTTGCCTGGCCGCGGTTGTGTGAAAAAGACGGAGCCCCGATTGGCGATGCTCAATAAAATCATCGCTCCCAGGATAATGGGCGACAGGCACACCAGCAGGACAATCGCCAGAATGACATCGCACATGGGTTTGATCAGTCGGACGTACATGGCTTTACTTGTCGTATTTCTCGTAGGGAGAGTTTTTGCTTTTGAATTCGGGGACAAGAGCCTTGAGCGCCGTGATGGTTAACTCAATCTCCCGGGCAAGGGCCCTGTCTATGAGTTCCCTTACGGCGAGGCGGATGTCTTCAAAGGCATTGCTGATCGCGTTGGCGACGCGGATCTTGTTGTGAGAGGTCTCCGTTGTGGACTCCAGAGAGGAGAGGACTTCTTCATAGAGTTTTTCTCCGGGGCGCAGGCCCGTGTATTCTATTTTGATGTCTTCATCCGGTATGAGATGGGAGAGTTGAATCATGCGGCGGGCGAGATGGTCAATCTTGACAGGGTCTCCCATGTCGAAGACAAAGATTTCTCCCCCCTGCCCCATGGCGCCGGCCTGGAGGACAAGACAGCATGCCTCGGGTATGGTCATGAAGTAGCGGATGATCTCGGGATGAGTAACGGTCACGGGGCCGCCCCTGGCTATTTGCTCCCGGAAACGCGGGACGACGGATCCGTTGCTCCCCAGGACATTGCCAAAGCGAGTGGTAATGAAGCGGGTAGATCCGCTCCCGGTCTGCTTATGATGTGCATCAAGGCTTTGAACGTACATTTCGGCAACGCGCTTGGTCGCGCCCATGACATTGGTGGGGTTGACGGCCTTGTCGGTCGAAATCATGACAAATTTCTCCACTGCATTTTCCCGGGCGGCTTCGGCCACGTGAATAGTGCCCATGACGTTGGTGATGATGGCTTCGCAGGGATTTTCCTCCATGAGGGGAACGTGCTTGTAGGCGGCCGCGTGGAAAATGATGGAGGGATCGTATTGCCTGATGAGCTCATCACAGCGAACCTTGGATCTGACGTCGGCGATGATCGGGTGAAAGCAAATGTCGGGGTATGCCTCCTCGATTTCGAGCCGCAGCAGGTGAAGCGGGGTTTCGGCGTTGTCAATGAGGATGAGTTTTGCCGGGGAGAATTTGCACAACTGGCGGACCAGCTCACTGCCGATGGAGCCGGCGGCAC
>CAZNVW010000041.1:0-16468 GCA_964576595.1 uncultured Verrucomicrobiales bacterium | reverse complement strand
CACCTCGTTGATCCCAATGACGGCCTCTACGGATTGGAGCTGGGTCACATCGTGGATCATGGAAATAATGCGGAGATATTCCTTCTTCATCATGGCCGCGATCTTCGTATTCACCCCGTGTCCCGGGCGAACGGCGATGACATGGCCGAGGATTCTCCGGCCGCACAGCATCAGGTCGCCGATCAGATCCAGCGCCTTGTGGCGGGCGAATTCGGTCGGGAAGCGCAGCGGCTCCTTGCTCATCACTTCCTCGCCGCGAATGACGACGGCGTTTTCCAGAGTGCCGCCCTTGATCAAGCCTTTTTCCAGAAGGGGCTTGATATCCTCATAAAAGGTAAATGTACGGGCGGGCGCGATCTCACGTTCAAAGGTCTCGGGATTGACCTCGGAGTCAAAGTACTGGGTAATGCGGCCCTCGGGGCCTACATTGGTCACAGAGACGCGGAACTTTTTGCAGGGCATGATCGTCACGATACTGCCGCCCGGCGTTTCCAGATACAGGGGCTCGCGTATCTCCCAGACCTTGCGCATGGCGTCCTGCTGGACAATCCCCGCCTTCTTGATCAGCTCCACATAGGGCAGCGCGGAGCCGTCCGCAATCGGCGGCTCGTTGGAGTCCATCTCGATCAGGGCGTTGTCCACGCCCATCCCGGTCAGGGCGGCCAGAATGTGCTCAACGGTGTGAACTTTGACGGAGCCTTCCGCACGAGTCGTCGCGCGCTCCACCGTCTGCACCTTATCGGCATCGGCGGCAATGAACGGCTGGTCGGGCAAATCCACCCGGCGGAACTTGAACCCATAATCGACCGGAGCAGGCAGGATCGTCAGTGTGACGCGCTGTCCGGTATGCAAGGAAGTGCCCTCCAACGTGGCGGAACGGGCCAATGTTGTCTGTTTCTCAGCTGCCATGGGCAAAAACTATCACAAGGTTCTGAAACGAAAAAGTCAAAATCCGCTCTTTTTCCCCCTCTTTTACCCGTACCGCTGGGCAGGGGGGCTTTTTTCCCCGCCCCCTTCTCCCGTGAACACTCCCGCCTCTTGACGAAGCGCGTCCTTTCTCCCAGCATGGCCCCATGATTCGCGCGGTTCTCTTTGATCTCGACGGCACTCTGGCCGATACCCTCCCCCTGTGCCTGGAAGCCTTCCGCAAAACGGTCAAAGACCTGACGGGAAGATGCCCCGCGGATGGGGATATCTCCTGCTATTTCGGCCCCTCCGACCGGGGCGTGCTGCGCAAACTGCTGGAAAGGGAGCCGGAGCTTCAAGAGCGGGCTCTCCCGCTCTTCCTCCATTACTACGAGTCTCTCCACGAGACCATGGCTCCCTCGCCCTTCCCCGGCGCGGAAGAGCTCCTGACGGCCCTGCTCGACAAGGGGATGCGCCTCGGCATGGTCACCGGCAAGGATCCTGAATCCGCAGATATCTCCCTCAAGCGGTTCGGTCTGGACAAATTCTTCCCCGAGCCGGAGACGGGATCTCCCCATGCCGTCATCAAGGCACAGGGCATACGCCGCCTCCTCAACCGCTTCGAACTCTCTCCCGAAGAGGCCCTGTATGTCGGAGACGCTCCCTCCGACGTCATCGCCTGCCGGGAGGCGGGCATCCCGGTCGCCGCGGCGGCCTGGGCCGATACGGCCGACCATCAGGCGCTCAAGGCGCTGGCTCCCGACTATTTTCTCACCCGCTTCCGGGATCTGTACAGCCTGCTTGGAATCCCGCAGTAAGAGGCAGGCCCCTTCACCCCTCCGCCAGCTCCCGGCACAGGGGGCAGGTCGTCCCGTCACAGCCTCGGGCCGTACAGTGATTCCTCCCGAACAGGATCATCTGGAGGTGTACCTTGCCCCACTCCCGCGAGGGATAGAGCTTTTTCAAATCGGCCTCGACCTTTTCCACCGTATTGCCGCGGCTCAGCCCCCATCGCCTCGCCTGCCGGAAAATATGAGTATCGACGGGGAATGCCGGAACCCCAAACGCCTGCACCATGACCACCGACGCCGTCTTGTGCCCGACGCCGGGCAGCGACTCCAGCGCCTCAAAAGAGGCCGGCACCTGCCCCTCGTATTTCTCCGTCAGCACGCGGCTCAGCTCGACTATGGAGGGCGCCTTGCGATTCACCAGCCCGCAGGGGCGAATGATATCCGCCACCTTGTCGACCGGCACGGCCGCCATATCCCGGGGATTGTCCGCCAGCGCGAAAAGCGCGGGCGTCACCTGATTCACGCGCACATCGGTACACTGGGCCGACAACAGGACAGCGACCAGCAGCGTATAGGGGTCGCGGCATACCAGAAACCCCTGAGGAGGATCGGGGTAATAACGATTCAGCATCTCCCCGACCACACGGGCGCGCTCCTTCTTGTTCATACGGGCAGTCTATCCGGAGAACCGGCGGGAGAAAAGCCCCTTTCCCGGCTACAGGCGGAATTAATCCCGCGGGCAGTTCGTCCCGCCCACCACAAGCACGATCTCTCCCTTGGGCGGGTGCGCTTCAAAATAGGCCTTCAATTCCGCCGCGCTGCCGCGATGATACGTCTCAAACGTCTTGGTCAGCTCCCGCGCCACGCAGAGCGGCGTCTCCGGGTCCACCCCGGCCAGCAGCTCCAAAGTCCCCTGAAGACGATAGGGAGACTCCAGAAACAGGGACGTATGCCCGGCGGCTATCGCCGTCTCCAGCACCGCCGTGCGCCTGCCCTTCTTCACTGGCAGAAACCCGCCAAAGAAAAAGGCGTCGCTCGGCAGGGCCGACCCCACCAAAGCCGTAATCAACGCCGACGGGCCGGGCAGTACCGTGTACTCCACACCCGCCTTGCGCAAAGCCTGCAGCAACCTGTAGCCCGGATCGGAAATGCCGGGCATGCCTGCATCCGTAATCACGGCAAACGTCTCTCCCGAGGCGGCGCGTTCGGCGATTTCATCCGCCCGCTTGTGCTCGTTATGCTCGTGCAGGCTGACCAGATTCTTCCGTATGCCCCAGTGCGCCAGCAGAGGAGCGGAGTGCCGGGTATCTTCACAGGCGATCGTCTCCACCGCGTTCAGCACCTCCAGGGCGCGGCGCGTAATATCTTCCCGGTTGCCTATGGGCATCGGGACAAAAGTGACCGGATAACTTCTCTCGCTCATGACGGCAGGGGGATCAATAAACCAGCTGGGACACGAGTCGGGTCGCCGCCTGCCGGGCCGCGTACCCGTAGGCATTCCACCGGGCGGACTGCTGATTGCCGAGATTGAAGAAGGTGGAAGAGACCTGCACGGCACTCTTGGCCAGAACCTTGCCGTCTCGCGTACTCACAACCTCGTAATCGACGACCAGAGTCATATCGGTCTGCAAGCTCTGGTAGGTATCATAGGGCATGGAGCGTATCTGAGCCAGCTTGACAGAGGAAACCGTGCCCTTCAAAATGGCGTCCGCCTTACTGCGCTCCGCCAGCTTGAGCGTACCGTTGCTGCCCAGCTCCTGAGAAAGGGCGCTAGTCAGCAGCACCTCGGCCCGGGGGTAATAAGTCTTGTTCTGAAACACGTCCACATGAATGGTCTGGACATCCTTCAGGGCGGCGGACTTGCGGCCGCCCAAATAGTAATGGCCGCAGGAGGCGAGAAGACACGCCACAAGCACAAACACCGTCAAAAGGGGGAATAAGGCTCGTTTCGCATTCATGACAATCAGGGAGGGCTGGATAACCCGTCGCGGCTCAGCTCCGGGCCGGAGCGGGCGGGGGCGTATTGGGCTTGTTCTTCTTGACGGCGACGCCCATTTCCTTCAGCTCGGCCGCGGCCTGCCCGCGCACTTCGGCATTGTAGGGGTCGTTGGCTGCCTCCTGATAATAATAGACGGCCGGCGCCCAGTCCCCGGACTTGCGGTAGAAGCGGGCAATATCAAGATTCATCGACGCCAGACGATAGCGGACATCGTTGAGCATCTCGCGCACCTTGCCGACGAGCTCATGCTTCGGATAACGCTGAAGAAAGTCCTCAAACGCTTCTTGGGCGGCCTTCAAATTGGACTTGTTGCGATTCCCCTCCTCCATGCGGCTGAGCAAATTGCGCCCCACGGCAAACTGGGCCAGAGGAGCCGTCTTGTCCTGGGGATAATTGTCGATCAGCTTGTGGTAGGCCTCGATAGCCTGATCCTGGGCCTCGCTCCGCTCGTACACCTCGCCGAGCTTGAGCAGTGCCTTGGGCGCGCTGGGCGCGTGGGGCGCGTTGTCCCGCAGCTTGGTGAGCATGTCAACCGTCTGGGAGGAGTCCACCTTGGTATTGAACATCCACAGCAAATTATAAGTGACATTGCCGTCGGCCGCGCCAAAGGCCAGATCCTCCTGACGCTTAAGGGCCGTGGCATAAAGCGGGCTGGAGGGATAATCGGCGATCAGCTTGTTGTACGCCTCAAACGCGTCCACGGGCTCTCCGCTCTGATACCAGATATCGCCCGTCATCAGCAGAGCCTCGGGAGCCTCCCTGGCAAGAGGATGGTACTCGACCAGCTCTTCCAGATTCTTGCGGGCCCTTCTCGCCTCGCCGGCGTCGCGCTGATTCTTCGCCTTCTGGAACAACTGCGTCGCCTCGGGGTCATCGGCCTGCATCGTCCCGGCGGCCAGGGGAGCATCCTTGGAGCAATGCGCCAGACCGGCGCAGAGCAGGGCAAAAAAGAAAAAACGAGAAAACTTCATGGCAGGCAGGGGGGGAGAAAACGTTCCTTACTTCTTGTAAACGGCCGAGGCGTCAAAGGCGGGGCCATTGGCGTCGGGCACAAGCGGCACCGGCTGACCGGCGGGCGTCTCTTCCAGAGCCTTGCCGAAGGGCACGGAGCGGTAGAAGCAGGAGTGATACCCCGTGTGACAGGCGCCGGCTCCGATCTGATCGACCAGAAGAATGAGCGCGTCCTGGTCGCAGTCGGTCAGGATCTCCTTGATAATCTGCACGTGACCGCTGGTCGCGCCCTTGTGCCACAACTCCTGGCGGCTACGGGAATAATAAACGGCCTCACCGATCTCGAGAGTGCGCTTCAGAGACTCCTCATTCATATAGGCGAGCATCAGGGGCTCGCGCGTCTTGTGATCCATCGCAAGCGCGGGAATCAGCCCCGAAGAGTCGAATTTCGGCGCGAAAGACAGGCTTTTTTCTACGGAATCAAGAGATTTGCGATCGGCGAATTGAGGAGTTTCCATGGGCTGAAGTAAGTTCGTACCGGGCGAGTGTACGCATTTTTTCGTCAAAATCCATTCTTTTCTATTGCGAAGTACGCAAGATACGGTTGACTAGGCGGCATGGCATTTACGGCAGAACAGGCGACCCATTTCCTCAAGGCGGCCTACCAGCGGAACAGACTCCCCCACGCGCTCCTCATCGTTGACCCCCACCAGACGGGCGGCCGGCAGGCCGCGGCGGAGCTCACCGCTCTCCTGAACAAAACGCCCCTCCGGGAACTCGACGCCATGGAGGACGAATACTGCCGCATCGTCCGCCCCCGCTCCAAAAGCCGCCGCGTCCTCGTCGAGGAAATCCGCGACGTGGAGCCCTTTTTCCAGAAAAAAGCCCTGCCGGGCAAATGGAAAATAGGCATCTTCCCCGAGGCCGACTGCATCAACGAGCAGGCCGCCAACGCCTTCCTGAAAACACTCGAGGAGCCTCCCGCCCAGACGCTGATCCTCCTGCTGACGGCCTACCCCGAGCGTCTCATGCGCACCATACGCTCCCGGTGCGTCAGAGTGGATATCTTCACCCCGGGTGTCTCCGCCTCGCTCTCGGAGACGGAGCGCGCCATCCTCCCGGCCTGGCTGCACATGTGCCGCAATATCGGCTCCGAAGCCTCCGTACTATGCTTCCGGGGAGAAATGACTCAAACCCTGGCAAAAATCAGGGAGACCATCTCCGGCCGCCTCGAATCAACCCTCAAGGAACAATCCAAACAAATCGCCAAAACAAGCGGAATCAACGACTGGGAAAAACAAATGCAGGACTCCACCGCCGCCTCCATCGAACGGGAATACCTGGATGAACGGGACGGCCTGCTCGACTTCTTCATGGCCTGGCTGGGAGACGCCCTGCGGCTCAAATCGGGCTCACCCCACCTGCAATTCCCCGAACACAAAACAGACCTGCAGCAACTGGCCGACAAACACAAAACGGCGGAACTCATTAACAGAATAGAAGCCCTGGAGAGACTGCGCGACGACCTCAAAACAAACGCCCACGAGGCGCTGACCCTCGACGTGCGACTCCTTGAGGCCCTCGCCTGACCCACTCAACACCATGCCCGCGCACCCTTCCCCCGACCACTCCCGCCCCGCGGAGCCCCGCTCCCTGCTCTCCCGCCTCATCCTCCCGGCCGCCCTCCTGCTCGTCGCGCTCCTCCTGCTCCTCACTTGGAATCACCTGACCGGCCAGCCCGGGCAAACCCCGCAAAAACAGGAGGAACCCGCCGCCGTCTTCCAGGGACTCAGCAACCACCCGGAGCAATCCACCGTACCCGTCTCCCTGCAATGCGGAGCCTGCCATGAAAAAATCTTCCGCGAATGGGCCGACTCCGACCACGCCTGGGCGCACCGCAACCTCACCCCCCGCCTCGACGCGGAGCCCTTCCACGGCCTCCCGCTCAAAGCCCATGGCACCACCCTGAACTTCGCCACCGACGAAAAAGGCGACCGCGTCATCAAGGACCAGACCACCGGACAAACCTGGACCATGGACATGGCCATCGGCCGCGTCCCCCTCGTCCAGTACCTGACCAGAGGCAGGGACGGCGGCTACCACACCACCAGCGCGGCCTGGGACACCCAAAAACGGGAATGGTTCGACATGTTCGGCGCAGACTCCCGCAAACCGGGAGAATGGGGCCACTGGACAGGCCGCGGCATGATCTGGAATACACAATGCGCCTGGTGCCACATGACGGACTTCCGCAAAAACTACGACACCGCCACACACACCTACCACTCCCACTGGAAAGAACCGGGTGTCACCTGCCTCCAGTGTCACGGCCCCGTCCTCGAAAAACGCGACCCCAAGACGAACTGCATGATCGACACGGAGAAAAAACTCTCCCTCAAACAACAGAACGACAACTGCGCCACCTGCCACGCCCGGCGCGAAGAACTCGACAACGAGTTCAAACTCGGCGACAAATTCGAGGACCACTTCATCCTCGCCCTGCCCACCCAGCCCGGCCTCTACTGGCCCAACGGCATGCAGCGGGATGAAGTCTATACCGAAACGGGCCTCAAACTCAGCCGCATGGGCAAGGCGGGCATACAATGCCTCGACTGCCACAACGCCCACACCCTCAAACTGAAAAAATCAGTCGAAGACAACGCCCTCTGCCTCCAGTGCCACGGCACCGGAGAACGCAACGCCCCCATCATCAACCCCGTCGAGCACTCCCATCACAAACCGGACTCGACCGGCAACCGCTGCGTCGAGTGCCACATGCCGGAGAGCCCCTACATGGCCCGCGACCCGCGGCGCGACCACTCCTTCTCCTCCCCCGACCCCCAGCTCAGCATCGAGCTCGGCATCCCGAACTCATGCATCATGTGCCACAAGGACAAATCAAACGAGTGGGCGGCCAAATACGTCAAAGAATGGTATGGCGACCTCCCCCTCACCTCGCACCGCGACCGCACGCGGGCCGTCCAAAAAGCGCTGGAGGGAGCGGAAGACATCGCCCCCGCCCTGCTCGCCGCACTCGACAAAGAACAAAACAGCTACTGGCGCGCCACCCTGCTGGAGCTCCTCTCCACCTGGGCGCACCTCCCCGAAGTCTTTGACCGGGGCGTAAAAGCCGCCCAGGCGGACAACCCGCTCGAGCGCATCGCCGCGGCCAACATCCTCAGCCAGCGCAAGGCAAAAGAAATGCTGCCCCTGCTCTCCGACCCCGTCCGCACCGTCCGCGTACAAGCCGCGTGGGGACTGCGCGACATACTCCCGGCGGGCCACCCCGCCATGAAAGAACTCGAGGCCTCCGCCCTGCATCAGGGAGACCAGCCCTCCGGAGCCATGAAACTGGCCCAGATCTACGCCGCCCGCGCCGCCCTGGCAAAATCCCCCGAAGAAGCCGAACCGTGGCACAAAAAAGCCGAAGAATGGTTCCGCAAAGCGCTGGAATGGGACCCCGGCTCCCCCATCGTCTATCGGGACTTTGCCGTCTATCTGGCCGCCCGGGGCCGCACGGCCGAATCCCTGCAGCACCTCCAAAAAGCCTCGAAACTGGAACCGAAAAACCCTCACCTGCACTACCTCGTCGCCCTCGCCCAGGCGGAAACGGGTGAAACGGGAGGCGCCATCGACTCATTGACAACAGCCTTGAAGCTCAACCCCCGATACGCCCCGGCCCTCTACAACCGGGCCCTGCTCAAAAACAGCATCGAGCAACCGGAAGCCGCCATACAGGACCTCGCCGCCGCCGACAAGGCCGAACCGGAAACCCCCCGATACGCCTACACCCAGGCCCTGCTCCTGTGCCAGACCGGCAACACGGCGCAAGCCCGCCGCCTCCTTCTCGACCTCCAAAAACGCTTCCCCAACCTCCCCGAAATCAGCGAACTGCTCCAGCAAATCGGCGAATAACCCGCCGCCTCGCACACCCTCCCCCTCAAAAAACCTCCTCAACAAAATCACCCTCCCCCGAATAACGGGCGGAGGGCGATCCCTTTAAAACACGTTCAATCCCCTACAGCGTCACAAACACCTCGTCCTCGGGGAAACGGGCCTTCCTCTGCCCGGCATAGGAATCATCGCCCCGGTAGCCCAGAGCCAGCGCGCACAACGTGCGGTAGGGCGTCCCCTCCAGCCCCAGAATACGATCATACGCCGCGGGCTCCAGCCCCTCCATCGGGCAGGCATCCACCCCCAGCACGGCGGCGGCCATCATCGTCATCCCCAGGGCAATATAGGGCTGGTGCCCCATCCAGGCCGACAACTCCGTCGGACTGAACGCGCCCAGCATCCCGGCAATCCTCTCGGCGTAAGCATTCATCGACTCACGCGAGACCCCGCGCACCGCGCACAAACGCGTCAGGTGCCGCTCCATATCGACCGCCGTATAATCCCGGCGAACCGTAAACACGACAAACCGGGAACAATCCGTCACCTGCGCCTGCCCCCAGGAGACCTCCCGGAGACGCTCGCGCAGCGCCGGATCGGCCACCTCGACAAAACGCCACAACTGCAGCCCCAGAGACGAGGGAGACAGCACCATGGCCTTCTTCAGAGCGTCCCAGACATCCCCCTCCAGGGGGCGGGAGACATCAAACTTCTTTGTGGCATAACGCCACTCCAGCGCATCGACAAGAGCTTTAGGAGTCATGGCGCGATACTCGCAACCGGGCCGCCATTAGACAAGAAAAAACGGGACAGCCCTCCGCAAACACAGGGAGAGGGCGCAACATCGCGCGCCTAGAACTTGAACGGGAAACGAGTCGAGGGATAATCCTTGAGCGAGAACGTCACCATAATCCCCCGATCATACTGAATACGATTATACGTCTGATAGTACCCGATACCGATCACCCAGCTCCCCAAATTGCGGAAATACGAATACTCCTGCCGCTCCAGAGTCGAGTCATTCAACTCCCAGCGATACACGGCGGACAGGGACGAAGACTCGGACAGGCGAACATTGAACCCGGCCCCGAGCATATTACTATCGTCCAGCAGCGGATGATTAATCAAATTATAATTCGTCAAAATAATCTCCAGACTCCGGCACGGCATGAACGTCGAACTGAAATTATGCTCCTGATACCCCGAGCCGGACGACATGACGGGAAACTGATTCAACATCCCGAACCCCACCCACGGCTTGGGATTCCAGCTCACCCGCGAATACATATTCGAGAACTGCTCCTCCTCTCCCATATCATTCAAATAGGCATCCGTGAAAATATCCCACGACATCCACTCATGCACCGCCCGGCCCCTCTTCGTAAGCAGCAGATTGCGCACCCCGAGGCGGGCCGTATTCCATGACTTCAGCGAATCCAGAGCCGTATAACGCCCCACCGACAAAGGCAGGGGATTCGTCGACGCATTCAGAGAATTCGCCTGGGGAATCATGGGATCAAGCGCATTCGTTGACACATACGAATAATTCACATACGGCTCGACCACATGGCGGAGCGTATTGATCCCCCAGAACGCGCTCCTCGCGGCGTCAAAATCGCCCATGATCTTCACATTGAAATCCACCCCGCCAAAAAACAGCCCGCGATTGTAATTGCCGACATCCTGCACATCATAATACCCCGTGTAGCCGCCGCCCATGCGGGGCGTAATCGTCAGGAAACCACCGTACGTCTCGGGCCGCGAAAACTCGTGATACGTATTGAAGCGGGAAAAAGGCTGAGTACTCAAATAAGCCTGATACTCCTTGCGCCGGGGATCGCCCTCCGGCAAATAGGATAAAATCTGCCGGGCGGTGGCCTTCTCCGCGCTCGGCAAATACTGCTCAATCACCGAAAAGGAAGCCGTCCCCTCATACGTAAACGGAGAGTCAAACACCGTGCCGCGCACCCGGTCCCACGTCAACTCGGGATAACGCTGATCCACCAGATAAAAATCATTCGGCGCCGCGCGGAACGTCGTCGTCAGCACATGAGACTCCTTCACGCCGACCACCGAGAGCGTATTGTCCGGCGTCTGATCCTGCATCACGATCGTCGGGAAAAAGTCGGCCAGCATATAGCGGTCGCTCAGCACATTGAAATTCGCGTCGGCCCGCCACCACCAGCCCTCTCCCTCGGGCCGGTTCAAATGCACTCGCTCCTGCAGCACCACGCGCCAGCGGTCGGAAGTCACCTTCTCGCGGGGAATCCCCTCCAGACGTATCCCGGGGTCAAGATCATCCGCGTAATACAGGGAAAGCCCCGAAAACGCGGGCGCCTCCTTCTCCATCCTCGTATCGATCACGTCAAACCCGACGGCGGACCCGCGCCGCGTCCTGTAATCATAACGGGCGATCCCGATATAATCCCCCGTGGGAATCCCGCTCTCCACATACCTCTCCCCGAGCACAAAACCGTACTCGTTCTTCAGAAAGCCGCCCCAGATGGAGCGCGCCCCCGGCGTCGGCAAATACCCCAGACGGGGATTCAGGGAATGCGAAAAATAGGGAAAATAAAAAATCGGGTACTCATCCGCATACACCGTCATGTGATTAAACACCACACGATCCTCGGGATACAGGCGAATGCGGCTCGCCCGCAGCCAGGAATCGGGCGTATCAATATCCTGCAGCGTTACCCCGGCATCCTTCCCCTCATAATACACCAGCCCCTTCTCGTCCTTTTTGACCACAAACTTGCCGGACTCCAGCAGGAAGGAATTCACCTTGGAGCGCAAACTCTCCGTCTTGAGCTCCTCGGTCTCCCAGTAAAACTGGGCCGCCTCGCCGCGCGTCACGGACGGGCCCTGAAAAATACTCACATCCCCATTCAAATACACGCACTTGTCATTCAAATCGACGCGCGCGGTCCGAGCCTCCATCTCCGTGCCCTTGTCGGACACCATCTTGACCAGAGGATTGCCGTCGAGCAAAAAACTATTCTTGTCCCGGTCATAGAACAACGACCCGTCGTAATCGAAACGCACATTCTCCGGCATCTGCGGCATAATCGAGAAGCCCGGCATCGCATCGAGCGGATTAGCCGGCGAATCGCTCGCGACAGCTCCCCACAAGGGAGCCAGCCCACCGCTCAAAACAAAACATGCCAGTACACGACGAATCATGGTCACCGACAGGAAATACTGACGGAAGCCCGACTTCAAGCCAAAAGTCCGCCGGAGCGAATCTTCTGCACAGGATTTGCCTCTCGGGGAGAAAAAAGCCCGCCCACTCCCGCACCATAAAAAGCAACGCCCCGGCAAACGGGCCGCAAAAACCGGCGAACACATCCTCTCCCTGCGCGCCGAAACATTCCACCCATTCCACCCATTCCCTCTCCCCCTTTCTTCCCACGCCCCCCGGGAACCGCCCCTTCCCTCCCTTGTCCCGGCATTTTTCCACACCTCAAAGAATTATTTCTCATTTTCTTCTTGTCAAAACCGCTCTCCCCCGTTAATCTCCGCGCACCTCATCAGCAGGTAAACGGGCAGGTGTCAGAGTGGTCGAATGAGCACGCCTGGAAAGTGTGTGTACTGGAAACAGTACCGAGGGTTCGAATCCCTCCCTGTCCGCCATCAATTTTCTGCCGCAATATATTCATTATGAGTATATTGCGGTTTTTGTTTGCAGGGGTGTGGGGAAGAAATGGGGAAAAATGAACTATTCAGATGGAGGATTAACCAAATCCGCTTCTTCAATTCTTTTGAAAAGATGTGATAATATGCTTAAGCAGTCTAAACAATCCTGCTCTGTTATCAAAGTAGAAGATTTTAGCATTTGTATTTCTTCGTGGGACAAAGGATTCCTAAAACCAGTCCAAGCACCAACGGACATCCATCTTTGCCCTTCTTCAATATTATTGAAAGTATTTTGTGTCACTCTACATGTCGAGTCATTCTGGTATTTTTTAGTAACGCATAAATGAGGATTTCTTTTAGGAGGTTCGCCTAATACTTTTTGATATAAATCACGATCTGTTTCAGCAGCTGAAGATTTTGTCTTGACAGCCGAGTGGTACCTTTTTAAGGCTTCATGTAAAGCGATATAATAGTTTTTATCTATATAATAGTTTCGGCTAGCTTCTTGTATTTCCGGATGAAGATCTCGCCAATGATAAGAAGCAAATTCCGGTGCTAATTCATGTAATTTTTCTATTATTTTAGCACAATCTTTAGCAGGAATTTCAGAATTTTCAATTGATTCAACTACTGTTTTTACCGATCCCCTAACTTTTTTTGATAAAGTGCTGTACCAATTCTTGGTATTAATTTTTGCTTCTTTTCTAATAGTTTTTCTTCTTTCCTCTTTCCGTTTTTCACGCCAATTACGTTCTATGTTTCTAACTATTTGCTGAAGATAAGTTTTTAAAGCCAAAGTTTCTGAGATATCCCAATTCAATGATTGCCTATCAGTGGAAATAACATCCTCAGGAAGTTCATCAACAAAATCTACATTTAGCCACCCAGTCAAATATGAATACGCGTGACTAGATTCTGAGATACCGAAAAACTCAGGAATATTCACCAAACGTCCATGCGCAAATAATGTAATACCTCTAAAATCAGGTTTTATTGGCTTCTCCGTTGAGAAAATTTCGCCAACAACATATTCTGCTTTCTCGAATTTAAATTGCACTCCAAGGTCATCAGCATCTTGAGGAAATGTCCATTCAAATTGTCTTGATATACCTTGATATCTCAATTTTTGGTCTATACTAATTGGTGATTCGTCATTTAGGCGAACTGTCACCTTAAAATTATTATCAAATAAGCTGAAAAGCCTAGAAAGGCTAGCAGCAAGTTCTCCTGCTTTAAAGCCTGTTGCTCTGTTCAAATCAGTTAAAATAATTGTAACACCGTGTTTTTGGTCGTCACATTTTGTAATATTAAATAATGGATTATAGATGCCGGTACTTTGTTTTTTTATGTCATCCCAATCTAAATCAAATTCTACTTGCTTCCCACCTTTACAGGAAATTATTTTCATATGATGCCCTATACCGAATAAGGCTAATTTCCCTAACCCTTTTCTACCAGTGACTTTACGTTCTTTTGGAGTTATTTCTACAAATTGCGTATCTCTCCTCTTCCTTCCAATTAATAAGAATTTATTATTAATCTCATCAAAAGTCATTCCCATACCATCATCCTCAACACAAATTGATCTTACTCCATTAATGTCAGTTAATGTAATGTTAACATTTTCCGAATCTGCATCATATGCATTAGCTATGAGTTCCGCTAAAGCATTGGGAATACGTGAATACATTTTTGCGCCTAAATGCTCAATTGTGTTTGGAGCATAGCTCATGGACAGATGCTTAGTTGACATGGTATTTAGTGATTGTTTTTCCTAATAATTCGGCATATTTCGGGGGAACAGCATTTCCTATTAGTTTTGCAGTAGCTGCAATTGAATTGGCATAAAATACATAAGTTTTGGGGAAAGTTTGTAATGTCGCTCCTTCCCTAAGAGAAATTGCTCTATCTTCTTCCGGATGAGCAAATCGACCGTTAGAAATACTAAAAAATTTTGTAGTAATAGTAGGTGCGGGTTTGTCCCAAAACATTCTTCCAAATGTATCTTTGAAATTGTGATCCTTACCTACAAAACAAGGAAGTTGAAGCCTTTCGTTATTTTTCCAGCTTAATCTGTCCCCTCCATTTTTGGGTGTAGATCTGAGACGTTCCAAGTTAATAGGACTCAAGTTGGAAGTTGTGTGTTGATTACTTGTCTGATCCCGATATCCTGCCGGAATTTTAGGAAAACCATTATCTTCACCTAAAACATCTCTTAATTTGGGGCATTTGACTGAATCCCCCTTCGGTAAACTTATTTCAGAATGCAGCCGAGAGGCTATTAGTGAAAATCTTTTTCGCGTTTGTGGAATTCCATAATGGTTCATGTTAATAATTTTCCACTCACATGAGTATCCATGTGCTGTCAAAAATTCTATGAACTTCTGAAGAACAGATCCTTTTCCTGTTACTATTCCTGGCACATTTTCAACTAGCACATATCCAGGTCTGTAATATTCAACAAAACTTTGAAAATTTTCTATAAGATTTTTTGTTTTTTCTGCCTTTTCTTTAGAAGTATTAATTACACTCCAATATTGGCATGGGCTGCATCCAACAAAGATTAGATCATCATTATTTTTTTCTATATTAAATTGTTTTTCAAAATGCTCCAAGGGCAATTTTGTAATATCTGCATGAACAAAAGTTGCTCCCTTATTATTACGTTCATAAGTTTCAGCACAATCGCCGTCATAATCAACTCCGGCAATTACCTCAATGCCGGCACTTTGGAGTCCGTAAGTCATGCCTCCACCACCGCAAAAAAAATCGACAGCCTTTAACTTCGTCTTGCCCATAACATACTGAAAAAAAATTAGATACTAATTTGAACTTCTCCAAAGAAGCTCTACTGTGACCATAATATAGGGTATTTTATGAGAGTTACAACTCAAAGCATTTCAAGGGTCATAATTTTTTCCTCTAAAAAATGAGGATTTTTAGAAAATTCTCGTATTTGGCATTGCCATACGACCAAAACCTTCCAATCACTTTTCTTGTATTCAGCTATCACTTCCTTATCTCTCATAAGATTTGCAGAGAGCTTTCTGTCCCAAAAATCAACATTACTCTTCGGCCTTGATGATTTTTTACATCCTTCGTGCTGATGCCAGAAGCAGCCATGCACAAAAATGACTATTCTGTATTTTGGTAGTACGATATCCGGTTTGCCAGGAAGATCTTTACGGTTGATGCGGAACCTAAAACCTAGTCTGTGCAAGATAGAGCGGATGGTTTTCTCAGGCTTGGTATTCTTGCTCTTGATCTTGGACATTACCTGGCTTCTTTTCTCTGGGGAAAAAACGTCCATGTCTTTATATAGTAGTCGATACTGAAAAAGCAGCAACAGAATAAGTGGGAATAAATTAAGAGAAAAATAAATCACAAAAAACACCGATTTTTCTGGAAAAACGATTAAAACCTTGCAAAAATTCTTGTGTGAAACCACGCCCGAATCTGGAAAAATCGCCGCAACAAGAACTCTTTCGCTAGGAACTCGAACAACTCGTTGACCCCAGTCATGTTCTGGTCAAATTGGCGCACCGGATGAACTGGGAGCATTTCGACAAAGAATTCGGGACAAAATACAGTGAAACAAACGGACGCCCAGCGATTAACACTCGACTGATGGTAAGCGTCCATTACCTGAAATACGCCTTCAACCTCAGCGACGAAGACACGTTAAGTCTATGGGTGGAAACCCCCTACTGGCAATTGTGTGATTCATAGACATCGTTTCAACTCTGAAGTAGAAAGGAACAATGAAAATGGATCCCAATGGGAGGAAAAAATGGATTGAATACTATGAGAGAACTGGCGATGCAGGATTGACTTGTCTGCGCTGTGGAATAAGTCGCCCAACTTTGAGAAAATGGTGGAAACGTTATCTTGGAAAGGGAGAAGAAGGTCTTATTGAACAAAACCGTCGTCCTCACCACAGCCCTGGACGTAAAATAAACGAAGAGCTTACAAATCTCGTCATGGGGCTTCGAAAAACTCGCAACATCGGAGCCAGGCGACTGCAATGTGAACTTCTGTTAAATCATGATATCAAACTCTCTCTGGGGACAATTCACAAAATACTTGTCATCTCCGAAGCAAAGCCTCTTTTGAAACAAGGGAAGAAAAGCCATTGGCGACGCTACGAAGCTTCACTTCCCGGAGAAAGGATACAAATGGATACCTGCAAAATTGGTCCGGGCATGTATCAATATACAGCCATAGATGACTGCTCAAGATAGACTCTATAAAAGACGAACAGCGGCCAATACGCTGCTCTTTTTAGAGGATCTTC
>CAZNVW010000040.1:0-16668 GCA_964576595.1 uncultured Verrucomicrobiales bacterium | reverse complement strand
GTTCTTCTTGACGATGCCGATCAGCAGGATGATGCCGATGATGCCGATGATATCCAGCCCAGCTCCGCTCAGCCACAGGGCCAGGAGCGCGCCCACGCCCGCCGAGGGCAGGGTGGAGAGGATGGTGACGGGGTGTATGTAGCTCTCGTACAGGACGCCGAGTACGATGTACATGGTGACGATGGCGGCAATAATGAGCCAGAGCGTGTTGCCGAGAGAGGCCTGGAAGGCCCGGGCCGCGCCTTCGAACTCCGAGGTGACGGAGAGCGGCAGGCCGATGTTTTTTTCCGCGTGTTTGATGGCTTCGACCGCCTCTCCCAGCGCGTAGCCGGGGGCCAGGTTGAAGGAGATGGTGGCGCAGGGGAACTGCCCCTTGCGGTTGATGACGAGGGAGGCGTCCTCCTCCGTTACCGAGGCGACGGTGGTCAGGGGCACGGGCGTGCCCTTGGCGGTTTTGACATAAATGCTCTCCAGGGCGGCGGGAGAGTCCCGGTAGGCGTCCTTGACCTCGAGCACGACGCGGTACTGATTCGCCTGCGTGAAGATGGTGGAGACGAGCCTCTGGCCGAAGGCGTCGTAAAGGGCCGCGTCGATGTCGGCGACCGAGATGCCGAGCCGCGAGGCCTGGTCTCGGTCTATTTGCACGTTGAGCCGCTGCCCCCGGTCGCGGAAGTCATCGGCGACGTCTGTAATTTCAGGCAGGGTTTTCAACTTGTCAACCAGCCGGGGCACCCATTCGCTCAGCTGCTCCGTATCCGGGCAGTCGAGCGTGAACTGGAACTGGGTGCTGCTGACCCGGTCTTCGACGGAGAGGTCCTGCACGGGCTGCATGTGCAGGGTGATGTCGGGAACCTCGGCGAGCCGTTTCTGGAGGCGGCGGATGATTTCGGGCGCGCGGCTTTGCCGCTCTGCGAGCGGCTTGAGGTTGATCTGTATGCGTCCGCTGTTCAGGGCGGCGTTGTCGCCGTCCACGCCGATGAAAGAGGAGAGGCTTTTCACATCGGGGTCTTCCAGTATCTTTTGGGCGAGAGACTGCTGACGCCCGGCCATGGCCTTGAAGGAGATGTTTTGAGGGGCTTCCGAAATGCCCTGGATCATCCCGGTGTCCTGCGTGGGGAAGAAGCCCTTGGGGATGATGATGTAGAGCCAGACGGTCAGGCCGAGCGTGGCGACGGCGACAAACAGGGTCAGCCCCCGGTGGCGCAGAACCCAGCGGAGGCACCAGCCGTAAAAGTTGATGAGGGCGTCGAAGCCGGCTCCCGTGACGCGGTACCAGAACCCGGCCTTGCTCTCGTCCACATGCTTGAGCAGCTTGGCCGACATCATCGGCGTGAGCGTCAGCGAGATAAAGCCGGAGAGCAGGATGGAGATGGCGAGCGTGACGGAGAACTCCCGGAACAGGCGGCCCACGATGTCCTCCATAAAGAGCAGGGGAATGAGTACCGCAATCAGGGAGAAGGTCAGCGAGATGATGGTGAAGCCGATTTGTTTGGAGCCTTTCAGCGCGGCTTGCAGGGGGGAGTCTCCCTTTTCCAGGTAGCGGGCGATGTTTTCCACGACGACGATGGCGTCATCGACGACAAAGCCTGTCGCGATGGTCAGGGCCATCAGGGTCAGGTTGTTGAGGCTGTAGCCGATCAGATACATGGCGCCGAAGGTGCCGACGAGCGACAGCGGCACGGCGAAGCCGGGAATGATGGTGGCCGGGATGTTTCTCAGGAAAAGGAAGACGACCAGCACGACGAGAACGATGGCCGAGATGAGCTCCCGCTGGACGTCGTGGACGGAGGCACGGATGGTCTCGGTGCGGTCGCTGAGTTCATTGACCTGTATGTCTCCGGGGAGCGTTTTTTTGAGCAGGGGCAGCATGGCGTGGATGCGGTCCACGACTTCGATGACGTTGGCTCCCGGTTGGCGCTGGACATTCAGGATGATGGCGGGTTTGTCGTTGACCCATCCGGCGAGGTAGCGGTTTTCCGCGTCATCGACGACTTCGGCGACATCCCGCACCCGCACTGGCGCGCCGTTGCGGTAGGCGATGACGAGCCTGCCGTAGTCGGCCGGGGATTTGAGCTGGTCGTTGGCGTCGATGGTCGATGCCATGGTGGGGCCGTCGAGGCTGCCTTTGGCCTGGTTGACGTTATTGTTGTTGATGGAGTTGCGTATGTCCTCCAGCGTCAGGCCCTTGGCCGCGAGCGCCGTGGGGTTTGCCTGCACCCGGACGGCGGGGCGCTGGCCTCCGCTCAGGGTCACGAGTCCGACGCCGCTGATCTGGGAGAGCTTCTGGGCGAGCCGGGTATCGACAAAGTCCTGCATTTTGGGCAGGGGCAGGGAGTCCGAGGTAATCGCCAGCGTGAGGATGGGCGTATCCGCCGGATTGACCTTGTTGTAGATGGGCGGCGAGGGCAGGTCTTTGGGGAGGAAGGAGGTAGCCGCATTGATGGCGGCCTGCACCTGCTGCTCCGCCACATCGAGGGGAGTCTCCAGGCTGAACCGCATGGTCACGACGCTTGCTCCGCCGGAGCTGGAGGAGTTCAGACTGGTCAGGCCGGGCATTTGCCCGAACTGCCGCTCCAGGGGGGCGGTGACGGAGGCGTTCATAACCTCCGGACTGGCTCCCGGATAGAGAGTCACGACCTGTATGGTTGGGTAGTCCACTTCCGGCAGGGACGAGACCGGGAGCTGTTTGTAGGCGAGGACTCCCGCCAGAAACAGGGCGACCATGACCAGCGTGGTGGCGATGGGCCGCAGGATGAAGAGTTTGGAAAAGTTCATCGACGGAAGCTCCGTTTACTTGTCTTCAGATCCGGTCTGAGGCTGGGGTAGGGAGCGATCGACCGGGGAGACGGGCAGCCCCTCTCTCAGGCGGTCCACGCCGTCAATCGCGACGCGTTCTCCGGGCTTGAGACCGGAGAGTACGGAGAGCATGTTGCCCTTCGCCGGCCCCAGCTTGACCGGGCGGACTTCCGCCTTGTTGTCCGCATTCAGGACATAGACAAAGTCTCCCATGGTGCCGCGCCGGGTGGATACGTCCCGGATGAGGGGGACGCCTTCCAGCGTTTTGAGTTTGAGACGGATGTTGACGAACTGGTTCGGGAACAGGCGGCCCTCCGCATTGTCGAACCGGGCGCGGAGCTTGAACATGCCGGTTTCCTTGTCCACGCTGTTGTCTATGGTCTCCAGCACGCCCGCGGCTATTTTTTCCCTGTAGTCGCGATCCCATGCCTCTACCTCGAGCTTTTGCCCCTGCCGGACGGGGCCGGTGATGTCGGGGAGATATACCTCGGAGATATAGAACATGACGGAGATGGGGTCTTCCTGCGTAATCGTGACGATGCCGTTTTCTTCATTGGGGCGGATGATATTGCCGGTGTCCACCTGGCGGAGGCCGACCCGCCCGGTGAGGGGAGAGATGATTTTCGTATAACCGAGCTGGAGCCGCGCGGCTTCGACATTCCCCCTGTCCGACAAAATGGTGGCGGCGTATTGCGCAGCCGTGGCTTCCTGATTATCGACCTCCTGCCGGGCGATGGCGTCCTGGGCCAGCAGCTTGCGGTAACGCTCCAGATCCTTTTTGGCGTTCTCGTACAGGGCCGTGTCGCGGGCGAGCTGGCCCTCAGCCTGCATCAGGGCGGCTTCATAGGGGCGTGGGTCAAGCTCGGCGATCACCTGGCCCTCCCTGATGAGGTCGCCTTCCCTGAAGCCCAGCTTCAGGAGCTCTCCTTCCACCCGGCTCCGGACGGTGACGCTTTGCATGGGAGTGACGTCTCCCAGCCCCTCCAGATAGATATCGACATCTCCGGTGACGACGGGCAGGAAACCCGTCATCGTGTCGGGGCGGGGGGCTTTGGCTATTTTGCCCTCTTCGGGCTTGATGTATTCCCAGAGGCGGGAGACCTGTTGTCTGCCGTTGGGAGTCAGTCCCAGATAGGCGGCGGCCAGAAGCAGAAGGATCAGAACGAGGCGGTTCCTTTTTTTGTGTTTGGCGGGAGATGCGGTCATGAAAAGAGAAGAGCGAAGATGAAACCGAACGGGATGGGCGGACTCCGGGGAATACGCGATGAACCGGCGGGATTTTATCCGTCGGTGTAGGGTAATAACAGAAACTTTTCTTTAAAAACACTGAAAGCGGGCAAATGTTGCAGGAAAAGAGAAGGACGGATAAAAAAATAAAAATAAAGTGATTTTATACTTGCGGGGAGAGGGGAAAGGTCGTAATCTCCCGCCGCTATGTAACTCCTGCGTAGCTCAGCGGTAGAGCGGGTGACTGTTAATCACTAGGTCGTTGGTTCGAGCCCAACCGCAGGAGCCATATCATTTAAGACCGCTTCGGCGGTCTTTTTTTCTTTTGGCAGAGTTCTTCCTCCTTTTTCTCCCTTTCTCCCCATGATGGAAACGACGGATTTGACGAGTCTCCCGGGCCGGGCCGCAAAGTCGCTCGCCTACTTCCATCAGGGCTACAGTTGCGCCCAGTCCGTATTCGCGGCCTTTCACGATTGCGCCGGGATGAATGAGGCGGCCGCGCTGAAGCTGGCGGCTCCGTTTGGCGCCGGGATAGGCCGGATGCGGGAAACATGCGGTGCCTTCTCCGGCGTTTCAATGCTTTCCGGCGTTCTTTTTGGCAATGACTCTCCGGAGACGGAGGCCAAGGAAGCGATTTACAGCCGGGTGCAGGCCATGGCGGCGCAGTTTTGCGAAGAATTCGGCACTTTGCGATGCCGCGACTTGCTCCATTTGCCGGAGGGGGGGACATCACCCGCCCGCCCGGAGGACAGGACGCCCGCCTATTATGCGGAGCGGCCCTGCGAGCGGTGCATTGCCTTTTGCGCCCGCATGGGAGAGGAGTTGCTGAGGGAGCATGAGTCCTCCGGCAGCCGGTAAAAGAGGGAGGATGCTCGCCCGACGGCGAAGGGAAGAGGCTCTTGTCTATGCCCGGAGGGTCATGCTCACGGAGACGCAGTCCGTCTGGGGCAGGATAAATTTCTCCAGCTTGACGCGCACTTCCATGACGGGCCAGTAGTTGAGTACGCATTTTGCGAGATCCTCCGCGAGCGTTTCAATCAGCTTGCGGGGGATGCGCAGGGCCTCCTGCTCCAGCGCGGCGGCGATGGCGGCGTAGTCGATGGTGCGGGAAAAATCGTCCTGGAGTTTTTTTAACGGCTTTTTCGGGTAAAGCGTCAGGCTGGCCTTGAGCGTCTGGGGAGACTCCCGCTCTTCATCAGGGACGCCGATATAAGTCTTCAGGGAGAGTCCCCTGATTTCCAGGGAGTCCGCCTCTCCGCGCCGGATGCTCTCCTGGGCCTCGCGAAAGGCGCGCTTTTCCAGCAGTCTTTTCAGAATCCCCAGATCGGGCGTGATGATATCCGGCGTTGCCGCGGAGAGCTGGGCGGCGTTTTGATATCCGGTCAGGACGGCAATCGACGTGAGGCCCGCGCTGGCCGCCGTCTCCACGTCATGAGTCATGTCGCCGATGAAGGCGGTCTCGTCCGGGTGGAGGCGGTGTGTCTCGAGCAGGGAGTGAATGACCTCGCGCTTGTTCAGAACGCCGGAATAAATGGCCTCGAAGTACGGCTCCATTTGCAGATCCGTGACCTGGTGGCGAAAGGCCTTTTTATCGACGCTGGTCAGGGCGAAGCAGCGTATGCCCCGCTCGCGGCAGTACTCCATGAACTCGCGGGCGTGCGGCAGGAGCGTGACGCGCGCCGGGGAGAGATCGAATCCGCCCCGGAAGACGTCTTCCAGCTCCCCAAGCTCCACATCGGGGAGCACCTCGGCGTAAAAGTCGGGATAGGGCAGGCGGAATTTGGCGCGGAACTCTCCCTTGTCCATCTCGTCTAGGCCGTAGTGACGGAAGACGGCGTTGGTCGCGTCGAGTACCCGGGAGAGATCGTCCGCCAGCGTGCCGGACCAGTCGAAGATGAAATTGCGGAACATGGAGGGAAAGGGAATTATTGGTCGAGAGCGTACCGGAGGGCGGCCAGTCCGAAGAAGGTGGCCGTCTCGACGCGCAGGACGATGGGGCCGAGATCGACGGGGCGGAAGCCGCAGGAGAGGGCGTCTGCCGTTTCTCCCGGAGTGAAGTCACCCTCCGGGCCGACCAGATAGGCGGCGGAGTCGTGCCCCTGACTGCGCGCTTCTTCCAGACAGTCGCGCAAGGCGCGCGCTCCCGGCGCGAGCGAGGCGATGATGCGGCACTCCGGCAGATGGAGGGCGGCTTTGGTCTTCCACTCGGCAAAGGTAACGGGCCTTTCCACGACGGGCAGGAGATTCTGCCCGCACTGCTTGCAGGCCTCCAGAGCGACGCGCTGCCACTTTGCCTGCTTGGCCTCGGCGTCCCGCCCTTCGCTGCGGGCGATGGTGCGCTCCGTCATCAGGGGCTGGATGCGGGAGACGCCCAGCTCGACGGCCTTCTGGATGATCCAGTCCATGTTGCCTCCCTTGGGGATGGACTGGCACAGGGTGAGGCGGGTCAGTTTGGCCGCCCTGTTTTCCAGCGCTTCTCCCGGCTCCAGCCGGATCAGGGAGGAGGACAGGATGGAGCGGAGAACGGCCTGGCGGGCATTGCCCCGGCCGTCGAAAAGCTGGCAGGAGTCGCCCTCGCGCAGGCGCATGACTTTGACGCAGTGTTTGGCTTCATCCCCTTCGAGCTCCCACTGGGCGGCATCCCATTTGTCGGGGGGAATGTAGAATCTGGACATAAGACAGGGGGGAAGAAAACAGGGGATCAGGAAATGAGCCTGATCCCCTTTGGTTTGAGAGAGTGCGCGTCAGGATTTGAAGAACCGCTTGGCGCGTTCGAGGAAGGATTCCTTGAGCGGGTGGTTTTCCGTATTCAGGGAGTCCGAGAACTCTTCCAGCTTTTTCTTCTGCTCGGCGTTGAGCTTGGTGGGGATTTCCACTTGCAGTTCGACAAGCAGATTGCCCTTTTCCTGCCCCTTGAGCTTTTTGATGCCCTTGTTGCGCAGGCGCATGATCGTGCCGGACTGGGTGCCTGCGGGGATCTTGATCGTCTCCGGCCCGTCAAGGGTCGGCACGGTCAGCTCCCCGCCGAGTGTGGCTGTCGTCAGGGGCACGGGTACGGTGCAGCTGAGCGTGTCGCCGTCGCGGTGGAAGATGTCATGGGGCTTGACCTCGATGAAGACGTACAGGTCGCCTGTCGCGCCGCCTCGCACCCCGGCGTCGCCGTGGCCTGTGGAGCGGAGCTTGGAGCCGGTATCCACACCTGCGGGTATGCGCATCGTGATGGGAGTGAGCTCTCGTACGCGGCCCTCGCCGTGGCACTTCGGGCAGGGGTTGGAGATCGTCTCTCCCGAGCCGTGGCAGGTCGGGCAGGTGCTCTGCTGGAGGAAGATGCCGTTCTGGTGGGTGATGACTCCCCGGCCATGACAGGTCGGGCAGGTTTTCAGACCGCCGGAGCCGTCCTTGGAGCCGGAGCCGTGACACTCTCCGCAGGAGACGAGACGCTCGATTTCGAGCTTTTTCTCACAGCCTTTCGCGGCTTCTTCGAGCGTAATGTCCAGATCGTAGCGGAGATCGCTGCCCCGTTGTTTGGAGGCGCGTCTTTTTTGACCGCCTCCGCCGCCGAACATGCTCTCGAAGCCGCCCATGCCGCCGAACATCTGCGCGAAGATGTCCATCGGATCGTGGAAACCGCCGCCGGCGGCTCCGCCGCCGCCCATGCCGCCTTCAAACGCGGCGTGCCCCATGCGGTCATAGGCGGAGCGTTTGTTCGGGTCGGAGATGACGTCGTAGGCTTCGCCCAGCTCCTTGAACTTTTCCTCAGCCGAGGGATCGTCCGGGTTGCGGTCGGGGTGATACTTGAGGGCCAGCTTTCTATAGGCCTTTTTGATGTCTGAGTCGGAGGCGTCCTTGGAAACGCCCAGAACTTCGTAATAATCTCTTTTCGCCATGATGGAAAGGGACGGGAATGGCAGCAGGTGCGGCGGAATCAGCCCTGCGCGTTTTCTTCTTCTTCGTGCCGGGCGACGATGACGGAGGCCGGGCGGAGCAGGCGATCCTTGAGCATGTAGCCTTTGCGGACGACGCGCAGGATGGTGTTTTCCGGTGTTTCGGGGCCGGTGGCCTCACTGCCGACCGCGTCGTGCAGATTGTGGTCGAAGAGCACGCCGTCGGACGGGATCTCCTTGACCCCCTGATCGGTCAGGAACTGCTCAAACTGTTTTTGCACCATCGACATACCGATGTAAACCATGGAGGACTCGTCGGCTTTGGCCGCCAGCATCCCCATGTTGAAGTTGTCGAGGGCGGGCAGGAGCTCCTCCAGAAGACGCTGGTTGGCGTAGCGGATGATGTCCTCCTTTTCGCGGGCGACGCGCTTGCGGTAGTTGTCGTACTCTGCGGCGGTGCGCAGGGCGGTCTCGCGCATTTTCAAAAGATCTTCCTCCAGCGAGGTCGCTTCCTGTTCGGCGGAGCAGGATTCTTCCGCGGGGGAGGGAGTCGTGCCATCTTCCAGAGGGGCCTTGACGGGCTCGTCAGTCGAACTTGTATCGGAATTTTGCATGAAGAAATGATACAGAAGCGTTTTGCTTAGTCAATGGCGAGATACGTCAGAAAGCCGTTTCCGCGCGTTAAATGTCAACAGGCCCGTATTTGAGAACTCTGCCGCCGTCCCTGGTAAAACGCAACAGGGTACGGGGAGAAAAAGGTATGGGGGCTGTTGCCGCAGAGGCTGTTTTACATTGTCTGTTGCTCTGGAGATAGTGTACATTGGCAGTAATGGGAAAAGTGTCCGGTTTGCATGGGTAGAGTGATCAAAAAAATCTTTGTCAACGGGTTCCCTGGTTTCTATGGAGGCGCCGGGACGGAGTTGCATCACCAGATCATCGTCTGGCGCATGATGGGGATGGATGTCCATTTGATCCCTACCGGTACATGGTTTCAGAGTGAAGACATGATGCTTGAGATGCTCAGGCTGGGGGTGGTCGTTCACGCGCCCAATGACTGGTCGGTGATTGAGCGGGGGGATCCGGTCATGGGGTTTTGCAATGCCGACTTTTTATCGAATTTGCCGGAGATCAGACAGCGGACCGGGCGCACGGTTTTCATCAATTGCATGACCTGGCTTTTTGAAAAAGAGAAGGAGTGCATGGCTCGCGGAGATATAGCGATGTTCCTGTACCAGAATGAAGAAGTGAGGCAAAAGAACAAACCGTTGCTTCAAAAGCTGAACGATGACCCGTCGATTGCGTTTTTGACGTTTCGTCCCTATTTCCACAATGAAGCGTTTCCCTATGTTACGGACAGGGAAGACTTGTTTTTCGGATGCGGGAGGATTTCCCGGCAGGATGCGGACAAGTACGCAAAGTATACGCTGCATGTTTACGAGTATTTTGTGTCTCCGGTGGAGAAGCGGGGGCTGTTTCTAGGGTTCGGACAGAGGAGTCTTGAGAAGACGGGGTCGCCTTTTGCCTGGATCAGGACGGCTCCCGATCAGAATGAGATCTCCCAGCAGGAGTTTTATCGGCACTGTAAAATTGTATTGCAGCCGACCGAGACGACCGAGAACTGGCCTCGCGTGGGCTTTGAGGCCATGTCCAGCGGGAGCGTGCTGATTGTGGACAACCGGGGCGGCTGGCGGCAAATGGTTGAGCACGGCAGGACGGGCTGGCTGTGCGATCATCCCCGCGACTTTATTTACTATGCGAGTAAAATGGCCTATGAGCCCCATTTGCGCGAGGAGATGGCCGAGGCCGCCCGGATAAGAGGAGTGGAGCTGGGCGGGCTTCCGGCTTCGATGGCAAGCTGGGAGGAGGTTTTCGAGGCCATGTCCCGGTTGCCGGAGTAGGCGGGTTTCCTTCCTGTCTCTGTTTTATTGATTGTTTTTTGAACCCATGAATGCGTTTTCCTCTTTATCCTCTGATTCCTTTTTTGATTTGGGTGACCGGCAACGCAAAAAGGTTCCTATACTGGTCGGTATTTGCTCGGCTCAGGGGTACGCGGCTCGCCGCGACGCGGTGAGAGCCACTTGGCTGACCCATCCTGTTGAGGGAATCGAATGCGTCTTCTTCCTGGGCGGTCCGGTTCCCGAGGAGGAACAGGGGCGAGGAGACGTGTTGGGATTGGACGCCCCCGATTCGTACGGGAGTCTGCCGCTCAAGGTCGGGGAGTTTTTTCGCATGGCTCTGGCACGTTATGAGTTTGACTGGATTTTCAAGTGCGATGATGATACCTATCTGGATTTGTCCCGTTTGCCCGGACTGATTGATCCTGAAGCGGGGATTATCGGAGACGTGCTGTTGGAGCGGCGTCGGGCGCCGAGTGGCGGCTCGGGGTATTTTTTATCTCATGCCGTGGTGCGGGAGATTGTCGAGCGGGGGCATGTGCCCCCGTCCGGCGCGGAGGATTTGATCTTTGGGCGTCTGGCTCTTGAGGCCGGGGCCGTTCCTCGCTCGACTCCCCGCTTGTATCTGTCCAATGAGAAATACCCGGCTCCGGACAATGACCAGGTATCGGCCCATTGGTGCAGCCCCGACCTGATGAAGACTCTCGAGACACTGCGGCACGGCGTACCCGAGTCTATCTATCGGGCGGAGCACAGACATTGGCGGGATGAAGTGCTTTTTTATCGGGACGGCGTATTTCGGCGGCGTTCTACCTCCTGTTACGGCTGGTGGACTCTGGCGTCGGACGGAGTCCTGACGCTGAGGTGGAAGACCTGGGGAGAAGAGCAGCTTGTTTGTGAGGGGGCTTTGTTTGTGGGAGGCGGGTTTCGTCTGGAGCCGGGGGACGACTCGCGGCCTCTCCGTAGCCTTGTGCCGGAGGCTTGCCAGACGGCGTCCGCCCGGAGGTTTGGCCCGAGGCCGGAACGTTTGCACCTCGGCGGGAGTCGCGTACTGGAAGGGTGGCTGAATCTGGGGCGCTTCGGCTTCGATTCCGGGGAGATACTCCCCTGGAGAGAGGGGAGCATCCTTTTCTACTATCTGGAGGAGGTGGCGGAGTCTCTGTCGCCGGATCAATTGCGCCATTTTTTGAAGGAAGCCTGGCGGACCTTGAAACCCGGAGGAGTCCTGCGTCTGGTCGTGACGGACCGGGTGAAGCTCGCCGCGCAGGCGGGCCCCGGGTATGCGTACTTCCGGCGGGATCAGGCGCATGTGGAGCACGGGCCCGGATGGGAGCTGGAGGTCCTCTTTGGTCGGGAGGGAGTGCGTTCGTACTGGACGGGAGAATCTCTCGCCGCTTTTTTGCAATCGGCCGGTTTCTTTGTCACGGGGCATGAGCCGGGAGAGTCGGACGAGCCGGAGCTGAGAGGCCTGGAAAAAACAGAAGCCGGGCCGCAGAATCCATTCGAGCTGCTTGGCCGGGTGTGTCTTGAGGCGCGCAAGCCGCAAAATGCGCCTACCTTGCCTCGCTCTGCGCTCCTGTCTGTAGAAAACAGGCAGTCGGATTCCCCGCGAAAGAGAGAAGGGGCCTGTGTCTCGCCTTATTTTTGCAGCGGCTCAAGGACGGGTAACAGACTCTTCCAGATAGCCGCCGTCTATGCGCATGCCTTGCGTCAGGGGCTTGAGTGCCGTGTCCCCTGGCGGAGTGTCGTCGAGGTCAGCCGTCTTCGCGACTGGCTGGGCGGAGATGCGGAAGTATGCCCGGAGGGCGGATATGAGGGGGCCGTTTCCTATCGTGAGCCTTGCTTCTCCCATGTCCCCATTCCTGCCTCGGTGACATCCGGGCGGTTGAATGGCTACTTCCAGAGTGAGCGGTACTTTGAAGATTTTGAGGCGGAGATACGGGCTCTTTATGCCCGGCTGACATCGCCCCGGCGGGAGGGCGAGGCGGGGGTGCACATTCGCATGGGGGACTATCTGAATTTGTCTCACCAGTTCCGGTCTCCCGATGCGGCGTTTCTGGAGGAGGCCCTGGGGCGGATCTCCCCATCCATACGGACGCTCCATCTTTTTTCCGATAACCCGGGCAAAGCCTTGTCCCTGGTGCGTTCTCTGCCTGCTGCCGGCCGCTTTCATCTCAGGGTCAATGAAGAGGATGTGCTCCCGGCCCTGAGGAGCATGAGCGGCATGCAGGAGCTGATCATGTCATGCTCCTCGTATTCCTGGTGGGCCTCCTTTCTGGGAAAGCCGGAGAAAGTACTGGTTCAAAAAGACTGGTTTGCGGGGGTGATTTCCGATTATCAGGATGTCTATCGCAGAGACTGGATCAAACTGTGAAAAATAAGGATAACGTATAGACCCTTTGGATATAAGGGGAGAGAGGAATAAGCGTATTTTCTTCTTGTGTTTTAGGAAAGATACTGATTATCTGGGAGTAGTGCTCAAGGGCAAAAGGTTTTATTTTTAACGGAGTCTTTTATGAATACCGAGTTCGCATCCGATGCTGACAATGAGAGTTTCGTGGTGGAGCGCGTGAGCGGCTCTTCCGCTTCTCCCGGTGAATTCCCGTCGGGTGGTTCTTCGAGTGGAGGTGGTTCCTCCAGTGGCACCTCTTCCTGGTCGGGGTCTTCAAGCGAGTCGTCGTCAGACCCGACCTCGAGCGATCCCTCGGGCAGCGACCCCAGCTCCAGCGACCCGCCCCCCGATGAGCCGGAGTGCCCGGAGTGCAACTGTGATGAAGACTGCGAAGAGGGCAATGGAGACGATGGCCTCCGCATCCCTCTCACCAATGGGCAGAATGCCGGAGAGTGTGACGCAACGGGAGTCGTGGGAGGAGAGCCGGACCCCTCCGATCCCATGGAGAGGCGCTCTCCCCTGAGCGGGGGCGGTGTGGTCTGCGGGATGACCTTCCGTTATGACAGCCCTATGAGCTGGCAGGCATCTTATACTCCCGAGACCCGTCAGGTGGTTATCAGCCGGCCCTCGGGGCGTGTTTTGTACTACAGGGCCGAGCCCGGTTCGGATGTCGCCGATCGAGTCGGCGTATCGCGCCGGGAGTCGTCGGTCGCTCAGTTGCTTAATGAGGATCTTACCCCCTGTCGCGAAGGAGACCCCTTCTATATCAACCAGGTGGCGGAGGATGGCTCCGAGAAGCTTTTCTCCGTCGAGACGGGCAAGGTCCTCTCCGTGCGTACCATGGACGGCGCGGTCATCTCCGCCGAGCGTCAGGAGGAGCAAGTTCGCGTCGAGAGAGATTTGCTGGGGGAAATCCGCAGCATCTGGAGCGCGACAAAAGGGTTTTTCCAATTGTTCAGGAGCGTCAACAGACTTGAAATCAGGCAATACGCGCTGGAGCAGGTCTCCCCCGATCCCCGGGGAGGGTGGGTGGTGACCGGAGACCCGTTGAAGACCTGGATTTGCCAGTGCTGGAAGGAGAGAGGCGCCAGCATCATGAAGTGCGTCACGCAGAGAGGGGGCCAAAGCCCCGTAGAGACGCTTAGGCGTGTTGAGGGCCGCTGGGTGACGATCACCTCCGGCACAGGGGAGGACAGTCTGGTCACAAGCTATGAGCGGAACTATTTGCCCGGCGGACTGTGGGAAGAAATCAAAACGGTCCGCCGGGCCGGAGAAGCGGGCGTGGCCTCTCGTGTGCGGACGGTCAAAAGAAATACGGAGGGCGGCTGGCTGACGCTCAGCCGGACGGAAGGGTACGGCTCACCTGAAGCCCGGACGACCACATACACCTATAACGGGCAGTACAGGGTTTCTTTGAAACTGAAGCCGGATGGCGGTTATACGCGATATCAGTATGACTCCCGGGGGCGTGTGACCCAGGAGAGCTTTCCCTGGTGCGGGGGAGGGGAAAAAGTCCTCAGAACAACTTATGCCAATCTGAGATTCAATGATTTCCGGCCGGCGGAGCGGGTCGAGTTGATCTGCTGTGCCGGTGTGGAGACGGAACTCGTCCGCACAACGTACAGCTATCATGAGACGGCTCTTTTCAAGACCGCCACCCGTACCCGTACGGGGCGGGGCGTTTCCTCCCCCAGAATCTCCGTCCGGGAGGAATACGGCACGCTCGCCCCGTGCGAATACGCGAGGGGGCGTCTCCATTTCGAACAGACGGAAGAGGGCCTCCAGCGAGCCTGTACCTACGTCGATACGGACTCGTACGGTGCGCGATGGCTCGAAACGGTCGAAACCCGGGCGGACGGGCAAGTCATTGCCGGTCGGAGCGAGCGTCGGGTTCGCTATATTGCCGCGAATGGCGACATCGTCCGGGAGGAACGCTTTTTGCAGATCGGTCCGGAGGCCGGGTGGCGGCAGTCCGCCGTGACCGAATGGGAATACGACTTTGAGGGCAACGTCACCCGCACGACCCGCGGCAATGGGCGCGTCTCCACCGCGGAATGGATGTGCTGCGGCCCTCTGCGCACCGTGGATGAGGACGGCCTCCTCACCACCTACGGCTACAGCACCGCCCGACAGCCGCTCGAGAGCATACGCGCGGCGACGGGCGTCACGCCCGAGACCATCGTCTCCTATCGGCGGGACGCGGCGGGCCGCGTCCTGGAAGAGCGGCGTGACCTGGGGGCCATGACGCAGCTCACCCTGCGCGAGTACGATACTCTGGGGCGCCTCGTGAGCGAGACGGATAATCTGGGGCGGCGCACCACCTGGGCCTTTGGCGCGGAGGGGCGTCTGACCACCCGTACCCTGCCGTCCGGGGCGACCGTGAGCCGGCTGGTTCATTACGACGGCTCTCCCGGGGAAGACGGCGGCACGGGGCAGCTAAACAGACGCTATACCTATGACGTGACGGACGCGGGCATACGGACGACCGAACTGGTCAAAAACGGTGACGCCTGGGTCGCCTCCCGCCGTACCACCGTCAACGGACTGAGGGAAACCGTCCGGGAAGAACGGGCGAATACGCGCGGCGGCTGGATCGTGACGGAGCTCTCCTATGACGCCTGCGGGCGTCTGGTGCGCTCCCGGACGGGGGATATGGCTCCCGTCCTGTATGAATACGATGAGCTGGGGCTGGTGACGAGGGAGACGGTCGCCCTGCAGGAGCCCCCGACCCCTCTAAACTCGCGCATGACGCTTACCTCCAGATCCCGTGAAAGCCGGGAGGACGGCCTCTACGACCTCACCGTTGTGACGACGTACAATCAGGAGGGGCAGCCCCTGACGCGGCGCGGCGCCGTCAGAGTCTCCGAGCTCCATCCCTCTCAGGAAAGCTATCGGGAGCAAACCGATATTTACGGCAAAGTGACAAAACAATGGACGGAGTACGGCCCCGGTACGCAACGGCTCCGGTACACGGCTCTGCCGACCTCCTCGATCGTCGCCGTCTCCTCTGTCGAAGACGGCTGGACCGTCGGGCAGACGGACAGCCGGGGCGTACGAACGACCCGGACGCGCCGCTTTACGCAAAACGGTATCGTCGTGACCGAAACGGACGGGCGGGGCAATATCACCGTGACGGAGACGGACCTTGCGGGCCGCCCCGTCAAAGTGACCGATGCGGTCGGCGCGGTGACCCTGACGGAGTACGACCCCTGTTTTGACCTTCCCGTCTGCCTTACGGACGCCCTGGGCAATACCTCCCGCTACGCCTTTGACCTCCGGGGCCGCCGGACGGCCGAGTACGGCGCCGCCCTGCAGCCCGTCTGCTTTGCCTATGACGAGGCGGACAGGATGACCTCCCTGACCACATTCCGCCATCCGGAGACCGTCATCTCCGACGATCCCCGCTCGCGGACGGACGGTGACACGACCCGGTGGGCCTACGACGCGGCGACGGGGCTGGAGCTCTCCAGGACTTATGCCGACGGGTTGGGTACCGTCAAGACCTATGACGAGATGAACCGCCTGGCGACCCTGACAAAGGCGCGGGGCGTGACCTCCGCCTGCCGTTACGCTCCCCTGACGGGAGACCTGCTGGAGGTGACGCACAGCGACGGCACATACGGCTGGAGCTTTCAGTACAACCATCTCGGCGCGATGGTGAGGTCAATAGACACCTCGGGGGCTCATTATTACTCCCGTGACGACTATGACCGCCCGGCGGGGGAAAGCTCCATCGACGCCATACGCTACGGCGTCCGGGAGCGGTATGACGAATGGGGCCGCCCGGCGGGCTATGACCTGAGTCACAATGATGCCCGGGTGGATGGCGTCGGGCTGGAGTATGACGACCGGGGGCGGATAGGTTCGCTGTCTGTCGAGGGGCAGCCGGGCAGCTTCCTCTGGACCTATGACCCCTCGGGAGGCCTGCTGAAAGAACTGAAATACCCTAATGGGGTCATCCGCCGGAACACCTATGAGCAGCACCGTGATCTCGTTACATCCATTGAATACCTGAATGCGGCGACGGAGTACTCCGGCTCCGCCCACAAATACACATACGATCTCCTGCGACGTCCCGATTGGAAGGAAGACCTGTATAATTTCCTGAGTCCCGGAAACGCCTATCGTTGCGCCTATAATGAACGGGGAGAACTGACCTCGTATGAACTGATATCCGATCGGGAGGAACGTTACTCTTATAGCTATGATAACGTGGGTAACCGCATAAACAGCGAAGAATTATACTTTACCTTGAGTCAATACCGGACAAATTCGCTGAACCAGTACACGGCGATCATACAAAATGGTCAAACCTTTACTCCTGACTTTGATGCGGACGGCAATCAGACGCGCCTCTTGAACGGATCAATATGGCGAGTAACCTATGACGCCAATGACCGGCCCGTCCTCTTTGAAGAAGAGGGCGGCGTGACAGTCATCCACTGCGAATACGACTACAGGGGGCGGCGATGGG